>JBMFWX010000004.1:29600-74485 GCA_049964855.1 Acidimicrobiales bacterium | reverse complement strand
GAGCGCGAACAGCGCGATCGCGCTTCGCCACCAGCCTCGCTGGACCGCCAGGAGCGCGAGCATCATCCCCGCGAGCATGAGGGTGTCGTTGTGGGCGGTCGAGACGGCACTGTAGAGTGTCAGGGGGCTGAGCACCGCCAGCCAGCGCGCGATCCCCGGGTCCACGCCCGCCGCGCGAGCCAGACGGGGCAGCACGACCATGAGGGTCACCACGCCGAGCAGCGCGATCACGCGAACGCCGAGCACCTGGGTGAGGAGCGAGGACCCGGACAGCGCGGCGCTGGCGCGGGTGAGCTCCACGAAGAGTGGGCCGTAGGGCGAGGTGGTGTGACGCCACACCAGCGCGATCGACGAGAGGAGCTCGCCGTGTCCGAGGGCGGCGGGGGCCACGTGAAACGGGTTGAGGCCGCGGCGCGCCAGCTGGCCGAGCGCCACGTAGCTGTAGGGGTCGCGGCTGAAGATCGGGGTGCCCAGCGCCAGGGGTGTGCCCCAGAGCGCGAGCGTGGCCCACGCGCGCGCGGAGTCGAGCCGCCCGGCGAGCGCGCGGATCCCGACGCCGAACCAGCCGAGGGCCAGCAGGGCCGTGGCGAGGTAGAAGAGGACGTGCGCGTCGCGGTAGTCGAGCGCCAGGTGGGGCCAGAAGCCGTCGATCACGGGCCGGGGCCCGGAGCCGATTCGCCCGCTGACCGTGACGGCTCCCACGGCGCCCAGCGTGCCGACGGCGACGGCCGCCCACCAGGGAACCAGCCGCTCGAGGCGGGTGGCGCTTCCTACGGCCAGCGGGCGCGCGGCGACGCCGCTCGCGTCTCGCGCGTCGAGAGCGGTCATGTCGGGGCGAGCCGCGAGCGGTGCTCGACGTGAGCTACGCGGCGATCGCGTCGTCACGGCGCCCGTCCTCGTGGGGGCTGAGTCGTCGGCGCAGGTTGAGCATCAGGGCCGAGCCCACGAGAGCCGTGAGGCCGGTGCTGAGGGGCCACCAGTTGCCGCGATGGGTGTCGAAGTAGAGGGCGGTGAGCAGCGGGGCGAAGGCTCCCGAGACGCCGTAGGCCAGCCCGGCGGCCGCGTTGTAGCGTCCGCGCAGGTGCTCGGGGCTGATCTCGTTGACCAGCGCCGGACCGACCGGCGAGAGCATGGTCTCGCCGATCGCGAAGACCACCATCGCCACGCACAGCGAGAGCACGGCGAGCACCGCGGGCAGGGCCAGGGCGGCGTCCAGCACGATCCAGAAGACGAACCAGAGCACGCCCACGACGGCCAGGACGCGGGTGCGACTGCGACGCTCGATGCGGTTCAAGACCCAGAGTTGGGCCAGGACGATCGTCGAGGTGTTGCAGAAGAAGATGATGCCGATCACGTGCACCGACAGGTGCAGGTTGTTCACGACGAACAGGCTGAAGCCGGCCTCCTGCGAGCCGTAGCCCCCAACCATGAGCACCAGCGACGCCAGGATGAACTGGACGAGACGTCGGTCGGCGAGTACCGCGCGCCAGCCCTGAGGGGTGGCGGGGTCGGTGTCCGCGTGGGCGAGCGCGGCGGCTTCGTGAGCGCGTCGCGTGGACGCGTGCCCGTAGGCGCGCAGCGTCAGGAAGAGCGTGCCGGCGGCCGCGGTCACCATCGCGTTGAGCAGGTACAGCAGGGTGAAGGTGAACGGGTGGTGCAGGTCGACGATGCTCGCCGAGATCAGCCCACCGAGGCCGATGCCGAGGTTGAGCAGCATGAAGTTGAAGCCGAAGGCTCGCTGGCGCTGGGTCTCGTCGACCATCCGGCTCAGCATGGTGCTGGCGGGGCCCCAGCCCGCCGCGCCGAAGAACGCGAGGGCCAGCGCCGTGGCGATCGCCTGGAGGCGCGTGTGGGCGAAGGCCCAGCCCACCAGCGCGAGCGTGCTGGTCGCGTAGGACAGCAGGATGATGCGCACCGGTCCCCAGCGGTCGGTCAGGGTGCCCCACAGGGGGCTCGCCACGAGCCCGGCGACCGCGGAGGCCGAGAGCAGGAGGGTGGCGAAGCCGGTCGAGAAGTGGCGCACGTTGTGCAGGTAGACGACGAAGAAGGACAGGGTCAGGCCGTTGCCGACGGCGTTCAGCACCACGCACAGGTAGAACCTGCGCAGGGGCCCCCGCAACCCCTGGCGAAAGTCACGGGGCACGAGAGTATCGAGGGCTCGCACGGAGACTCCATGCTACTGCGTGAATTTTCGCACAGGGGGGCTTTCCTCGTGGCTGATCGTGGGGCGGCACTACGCTGGAGGCGTTGCGACGACGCACGGAGAATGAAGGACCGCCATGGTTGTCAAGCGAGCACCAGGCCCCCGTGTGGACCTGGTCGAGGAGATCAAGCCCGATGTGGAGCGACTCCTCAATCGTCACCTCGAAGCGCCGCGCCTGTGGTACCCCCACGAGCAGATCGAGTGGGGGCGCGGGGAGAGCTTCACCGATCGACCGTGGTCGCCGTCGGACTACCCCCTGTCCGAGGGCGTGCGCAGCTCGATCTACGTGAACCTGCTCACGGAGGACAACCTGCCCTACTACACGTGCAGCCTGTTCGACCACGCCCCGAAGGATCATCCCATTCGTGACTGGAACCACCAGTGGACGATGGAGGAGAATCGCCACGCGATGGTCATGCGCGACTGGGTCCACGTCAGCCGCTGCATCGACCCGACGCTGCTCGAGGACGGACGACGCGTGCAGATGCGCAAAGGGGAGGTCCCCCATCCGCCGACGTTCGCGGACCTCATCTGCTACGTGTCGTTCCAGGAGCGCGCTACCCAGATCGCGCACCGCAACACGGGCGCCCACTTGCCCAAGGACGATCGGATGGGCCGCAACATCCTGGCGCTGATCGCTGGTGACGAGACGAAGCACTACCTCTTCTACCGGGACCTGGCCCAGGCGGCGTTCGCGATCGATCCGTCGGCGATGATGATCGCGACCCTGCGCCAGATCAGCGGCTTCGCCATGCCCGGCACGGGCATCCCGAACTTCACCCGTCACGCCGTGCGCATCGCGCGCGAGGGGATCTACGGGTTGAGCCAGTACGTGCGCGACGTGGTCAACCCGGTGCTGGCCTTGTGGGACGTGTCGCACCTGGAGAACCTCTCGGCGGACGCGGAGCACGCGCGCACGGAACTGGCCGAGGTCGTGTCGCGCCTCGCGGCCTCGGTGGAGCGCCTCACCCAGCGCGGCGCGGGGTCGGCGGCGCTGGCGTAACTACTCCTTGGAGTGGGCGATGGAGCGGATGTAGTCCTCGAGGGCACGCTGCTGGTCGCGCACCGCTCGCTGGTCGCGCTCGTGCATCGCGCCACCTCGGGCGACCAGGTAGATCAGGGTGCCCGCCAGCGGCAGGATCAGGATGAAGAGGACCCACAGCGCTTTGGCGCCGCCGCTCAGGTCGTGGCTGCGAAAGAGGTCGACCATCACGTGGAACGCCAGCATCAACCAGAAGACGATCAGCGCCAAGTACAGCATCGACACGACGAGGTCCGCCAGCGGGTAGTTCACGCCAATCACGGGTCTCGCTTTCGTTCAGGTCTGCGAACGCGACCACTCTAGGCCGGGCCGCCGCGCGTCGTCGGCAGCTCCGGTGGCGACGCGCGCGAGCGCAGCGCGTCGAGGCGCCGCGCGAGTTCGTCCTCGTCGCCGGCCACCGCGAGAACCTTGTGGCGAGCCCGCGCGCCGCGCACGATGCTCACGTCGCGCAGGGACACGCCGAGGGCGTCGGCCAGCACCCGACGGACGTCGTCGTTGGCGGCACCGTCCACGGCGCGCGCCACGACGTACGCCTCGAGCTGGCCATCGCGTACCGTGATCGCGCGACGTCGCGAGCCGGGGTGCGCGTGCACGGGGATGCGCATCAGCGCGTCTCGACTCGTGAGGGGCCGTGGCGTGGCGTTAACATTGTTCCGTTTTAGCAAGACGAGCCGCGCGACAGGACGCCGTGGTGAGAGGGGAGCACGTGGCGCACAGCCTGCCCGAGGCGATCGCGATGGTCTCGGCGCCCGGAATGCCCTTCGAGACCGCCGAGGTGACCGTGGGGGGCGTGACGACGCGCCAGTTCGTGAACGCGCCCGCGACCGTGCGGGGCTTCTTCGATCTGGCCCGCGGCGTGCAGAGCACGTTCCTGGTGTACGAGGACGAGGAGTGGACCTTCGACGAGGTGATGAGCGAGGCGGACGCGCTGGGCAGCGCACTGGTCGCGCGCTACGGCGTACGGCCGGGCGACCGGGTTGGCATCGCCATGCGCAACCTCCCCGAGTGGGTGGTCTCCTTCGCGGCGATCCTGTCGGTGGGGGCGGTCTCGGTGTCGCTCAACGCGTGGTGGACGCGGGAGGAACTGGCCTACGCCATCGATGATGCGGGCCTGACGGTGCTGATCGCCGACGCCGAACGGACGGCGCGCGCCAGTGAGCCCGCCCGACGCGCCGGTGTGCCGATCGTGGCCGTGCGCCTTGACGACGAGGCCGAGATCGCACCAGGCGTGACGCCCTGGCGCGACGTGGTCGTGCGCGGGGCGGCGATGCCCGACGTGCCGATCGCGCCGGACGACGACGCCACCATCCTGTACACCTCGGGCACGACGGGTCAGCCCAAGGGCGCCGTGTCGACGCACCGGGCGATCACGCAGACGATCATGGCCTTCGCCGCGGGCCCCGCGATCATCGACGCGCGCCGCGAGCCCGGAGAGTCCGGATCGGGCCTGGCGCCGTGCTTCATCCTGGTGGTCCCGCTCTTCCACGTCACCGGCTGCATCCCGGTGATGATGTCGTGCTTCTCGTGGCACTTCAAACTCGTGATGATGCACCGCTGGGAGCCCGAGCGGGCGCTGCAGCTCATCGAGCGCCACCGCGTCACGAGTTTCGTCGGCGTGCCGACCCAGTCCTGGGACCTCCTCGAGAGCCCCGGCTTCTCGCGCTACGACACGAGTTCGCTCTCGTCGATCGGGGGCGGTGGCGCACCGGCCCCGCCCACCCTGGTGGAACGGGTCGATCGCGCCTTCGTCAAGGGCCGCCCCTCCCTGGCCTACGGCATGACCGAGACCAACGCCTACGGACCCGGCAACTTCGGTGACGACTACGTGAGCCACCCCACCTCCACCGGACGCACGCCCACCATCGTCATGGACGTGGAGATTCGCGACGACGCGGGCCGTCCGGTGGCCGTCGGTGACGGCGGCGAGATCTGGGTGTCGTCGCCGACCCTCATCCGCGGCTACTGGAACCAGCCCGAGGCCACCGCGGCCACCCTGGTGGACGGGTGGCTACGCACCGGCGACCTCGGGCGGCTCGACGCGGAGGGGTTCCTCTACATCGAGGATCGGGCCAAGGACATGATCATCCGCGGGGGCGAGAACGTCTACTCCGCCGAGGTCGAGGCGGCGATCTACGAGCATCCGGCGGTCTACGAGGCTGCGGTGTTCGGCCTAGCCGACGAGCGCCTCGGGGAGGAGGTCGCCTGCGTGGTGATGCTCAAGTCGGGCGAGCAGCTCGAGGTCGAGGAACTGCGCGATCACCTGCGCGTGCGGCTGGCCGCCTTCAAGGTCCCCGCGCGCATCGTCCTGACCCGCGAGCCGCTGCCGCGCAACCCCGCGGGCAAGATGCTCAAGCGTCAGATGCCCGAGCAGTACTTCTCGTGAAGGCCGCGAGGGCGACGAGCGCGTAGTCCGCGACGCGTAGGGCCGAGAGGTCGCGCAGGGCGAACCAGCTGGCGTGATCGGTCGTGCCGTTGGCCTCGTGGCGCAGGGTGCCCCCCGCGAGGTGCACGGCGTAGATCACCCGTACGGCGTGAATGCGATCGCCGTTGTCGCGGCGACGCACGTCGCTCGTGACGTCGAGCAGCGTCGGCTGGTCGACGACGAGGCCGGTCTCCTCCAGGAACTCGCGCGTCAGCGCACCGACCGGCGTCTCGGCGAACTTGACGCCGCCACCGGGTAGCCACCAGAGGGGCGGGTCGTGGCGCGGGTTCGACGAGCGCACCAGCAGGACTCGCTGGTCTTCGACCAGGACGCCGTAGCTGCGCACGCTGGTGTGCTGGCGGCTCACTGGAACCTCGGCGACGCTGTGCCGTCGGCGCCGCGCCGCGGCGTGAGTGAGGCGGCGTGTGTGGCGGCGGTCGGGTCGGCGAGCACCACGTACCTAACGCGTGGTGGGGAAGCCGAGGTCGATCTGCGAGTCCGAGGGCTGGGGCCAGCGGGTGGTCACGACCTTCGCGCGCGTGTAGAAGGCGATGCCCTCGGGTCCGTACATGTGGGCGTGGCCGAAGAGCGAGTTCTTCCAGCCGCCGAAGGAGTACGAGGCGATCGGCACGGGTATGGGGACATTGATGCCGATCATGCCCACCGTCACGTCGCGGGTGAAGCGCCGCGCCGCGTTGCCGTCGCGGGTGAACAGCGCCACCCCGTTGCCGTAGGGGTTCTCGTTGATGAGTCGCACGGCGTCGTCGTAGGTGGCGACCCGCGCGACGCCCAGGACCGGTCCGAAGATCTCGTCGTCGTAGGCTCGCGTGCCGGGATGCACGCCGTCCAGGAGGCACGGGCCGACGAAGAACCCCCCACCGATCGCGAGCGACGTGCCGTCGCGGACGACCGTGATGCCGTCGGCCGCCGCCGAGGCCACGTAGGACGCGACGCGATCGCGGTGCTCGCGCGTGATGACTGGCCCGAAGTCGCTGGAGGGGAGGTCGCCGGGACCCACGTTCAGCCGATCGAGCCGCTCGGCGATCTTCGCGACCAGCGGGTCGGCCACCTCTCCCACGGCGACCACCACGCTGATGGCCATGCAGCGCTCCCCGGCGGAGCCGAAGCCCGCGTTGATGGCAGCGTCCGCCGCCACGTCGAGGTCGGCGTCGGCCAGGACCACCATGTGGTTCTTGGCGCCCCCCAGGGCCTGCACGCGCTTCTCGTTCGCGCTGGCGGTGGCGTGTACGTGGCGGGCGACGGGGGTGGAGCCGACGAAGCTCACCGCGTCCACGCCCGGGTGCTCGAGGAGCTGGTTGACCGTGGTGGCGTTGCCCTGGAGCACGTTGAACACGCCGTCGGGCAGCCCGGCGAGGCGCAGCAGTTCGGCCAGGCGCACCGCGGGGGAGGGATCGCGCTCCGAGGGCTTCAGGATGACGGCGTTGCCCGTGGCGAGCGCGTTGGCGCTCATCCACAGTGGCACCATCACCGGGAAGTTGAAGGGCGTGATCGCCGCCACGACCCCGACCGGCTCGCGCAGCGAGTGAACGTCGACGCCGTCGGCGACCTGGTTGGAGAAGTCCCCCTTGAGCAACTCGGCCAGGCCGCAGGCGTACTCGACGTTCTCGATGCCGCGGGCGATCTCGCCGCGCGCGTCGGCCAGGGTCTTGCCGTGCTCGGCGGTGACCAGGGCGGCCAGCTCGTCGGTGTGCTCGACCAGCAGGTGGCGGAACGCGAAGAGGATGTTGGTGCGAGCGGATTGGGTGGAGGTGCGCCACGTCGACGCGGCCTGCGTGGCGACCGCCACCACCTCGTCGACCACTGTGGGCTCCGGGACTGGCACCAGCGCCGTGACCTCGCCGGTCGCGGGGTTGTGCACGGGACTCACCCCCTCGCCCTCGCGATGGTGGCCACCAATGACGTGCGGGATCGTTCGCATACTGCCCCTTCTTCCTGTGGCCAATCTATCCGCCGAGCAGATCCCGGAACCTCGGGCTCGCTCGATGGATCGGTAGAGTGAGGACACTCCGTCGGTGTGGCTCGCCGGGCGGTCGGTGGGTGGAAGGATGTCCGGTGATCACTCGCGTCGGGGACGACGGTGAGTTGGTGCTCGCCGCGGGGGTGGTGATTCCCGCGTCGGAGGTCGACCTGCGGGTGACCACCTCGGGAGGGCCGGGCGGTCAGCACGCCAACCGGGCGTTGACGCGCGTCGTGGCGAGCTTCGACGTCACCGCGTCGCGGGCCCTGTCGCCGACGCAGCGCGACCGGCTGGTGGGCGCGCTGGGGCCGGTCGTTCGCTCGAGCGCCGGGCGTTTTCGCTCCCAGTCCCAGAACCGCGCCGCGGCGTGCGAACAGCTGGCCGCCCGTCTGGCGCGCGTTCTGCAGACTCCGCCGCCGCGGCGGGCGACGCGTCCGACCGCCGCCTCGCGCCGGCGCCGCGTGGACGAGAAGCGCGAGCGCGGCGCGATCAAGGAGCGCCGCCGCCCCCCCGTCGAGGACTAACGGTAGGTCTCGAGGTGTCGCGAGATCGCGGCGAGGGCGCGGGCCATCGGTCCGTCGAGCGCCGTGTCGGCGTCCTCGTGAGGTCCCCGCAACGGGGTGAGCGAGGCGTACCCGGCGGCCAGCAGTGCGCCGTCGTCGTCGGGGGCCTCGTCACTGACGTCGCCGAGCTGTGGGCTCGCCGCACCCAGGCGCAGGGGGAGATCGCCCTCCTCGGCCAGCGGCTCGCCGCCGGCGCGCGGACCGGCCGACTTGACGACGCCCGCCGTGGAGATCCGCCCCCGGCGCACGCCGCGCAGCGACGCCGCCGGGAGGTTGGGCACGTTCAGGTTGAACAGCGTGCGCGACGGGGCGTTCATCAGCTCCTCGAGCACCTCGACGGCCACCGCGGCCGCGGTGTCGTAGTGCACCTCCTCGCCCCACTGGACGGAGATCGCCATGCCCGAGAGCCCCAGCTGGGCCGCGGTCAGGATGGCGCCGACCGTTCCCGAGTGCAGGACACTGCGTCCGACGTTGGCCCCCGCGTTGATGCCCGACAGCACGAGATCCGGTTGGTGGTCGAAGCTGCCGAGGGCGCCGAGCAGCGCGCACAGGGCGGGCGGGGCCTCGAGGCCGTAGGTGGGGATCCCCTCGGCGCCAGCGATTCGGTGGCGGCGGTAGCGCACGGACGGGTGGTCGAAGACGTCGCCCACCGCCGCCGACATCCCCGAGTAGTTGACGTCGGGCGCCACGATCACCACCTCGCGGATCTCGTCGGACGGGCCGCGCTCGATCCAGCGGGTCAGCGCGCGGGCGAGGACGGCGATGCCCGGCGCGCCGACGCCGTCGTCGTTGGTGAGCAGAATTCGCATACTGCGTACGATAACGGTCGTAGGTTACGGGCCAGGGGACGAGGGGATCGGACGATGCGACCATCGGGTGAACAGATTGCGATCGCCCACGGCGATCAGCGTGCGGTGGTCACCGAGGTGGGTGCCACGTTGCGCACCTACGTCAAGGGCGGGGTCAGCGTGATCGAGGGCTTCGCCGCCGAGGAGTCATCGTCGGGAGCTCGCGGCCAGATGCTCTACCCGTGGCCGAATCGCATGGGCGACGGGCACTGGTCCTTCTCCGAGCGCACGGCCACCACGACCATCGACGACCTCGCCCACGCCACGGCGCGACACGGACTCGTGCGCTGGCGGCCCTTTCGCGTCGAGTCCGTGAATCAGAATCGCTGCGTCCTGTCGCTCCTCCTGCACCCGACTCCCGAGTACCCGTTCCTGAGCGAGGTGGCGGTGGCCTACCACCTGGGCTCGCTCGGGCTCACGGTGACAACGACCGTGACCAATCGCGACGACGTCCCGCTGCCGTTCGGCCTCGGCTTCCATCCCTACCTCGCGGTCACCACACCGACGATCGAGGGGGCCGAGCTGGTCGTCCCGGCTCGGGCTTTCGTGGCCGTGAACGAACGCCAGCTCCCCACCGGCGAGATACTGCCAGTGAGCGGTCACGCACTGGACTTCACCCAGGCCAAGTCGGTGAACGGCCACGAGTTGGACGTGACCTTCACCGAGCTGGCGCGCGACGACTTCGGCCTGGCCACGGTGGGTCTCACGGATCGCACGGGCGGACACGTGGAGCTCAGCATGGACCGCAACTTCCCCTACGTGCAGGTATTCACGGGCGACTCGCTCGAGCGGGGACGTCGGCGCACTGCGGTCGCGGTCGAGCCGATGACCTGTCCGCCGGACGCCCTGCGCAGCGGCAAGGATATCGTCGTGCTGGAGCCGGGTCAGCACTGGGCCGGATCGTGGCGAGTGCGGAGGCGCGAATGAGCGATCGCGTGGTGCTGGTGACCGGATCGACGAGCGGGATCGGCGAGGCGACGGCTCGCCGTTTTGCGCGCGACGGCGCCCGGGTCGTGTTCAACTCGCGCGCCAGCACCGAGGTCGGTGAGGCGCTGGCGCGAGCCACCCCCGGTTCGTACTACGTGCGCGCCGACGTGAGCGTGGCCGACGACTGCCACGCCCTCGTCGCGCAGGTGCTCGATCGGTTTGGCCGCCTCGACGTGCTGGTCAACAACGCCGGCACGACGCGCGTTATCGATCACCGCGATCTCGCGAGCGCCTCGCTCGACGTCTGGCGCGAGATCTTCGAGGTCAACGTGTTCGGCACGTGGCAGTTGAGCGTCGCCGCGATGGACGCGCTGCGCGCGGCGCGGGGCTCGATCGTGAACGTGACGTCGGTCGCGGGGCTGCGACCCACGGGATCCTCGATCCCGTACGCGGCGTCCAAGGCGGCGCTCAATCACCTCACCGCGCTGCTCGCCAAGGCGGTGGGTCCCGAGGTTCGCGTCAACGCGGTCGCCCCGGGGCTGGTCGACACGCCCTGGACCGCGGACTGGGAGGCCCAGCGCCGCTTCGTCGCCGCGCACGCGCCGCTGGGGCGAAGTGGCACGCCCGAGGATGTCGCCGACGTGATCGTCAGCCTCGCCGCGACGCCGTACGTGACGGGTCAGGTCATCGTCGTGGACGGCGGTCTGACGCTGGCGTCCTGAGGCTGGTAGGGCGGGACGGCGACGCGCATGATCGCCCCCAGGGCGCGCGTGGCCCCGTCGATGGCGAGCTGGGTCGGCGTGGAGGGTGCGGGAACGCCCAGCAGTCGACGTCCCCAGTTGGGCACCACGCCGAAGGCGCTGCGCACGAGCAGGGCGTAGACCGCGCGCTGGCGGGCGCCCGTCACGACACCGTGCACCAGGAAGTCGCGGGCCACGATCGCGTCGTCGCTCAGGCGCAGCTCGGGGCGGAATCCCTCGAGGACGTCGCGCAGCCGCGCGACGCTCTGGGGCGGGTCCGGCACCCCGAGGTCGCGCCCGACGATGGCCTGCTCGGCGACGTAGCGGTCGTACTGGTGAGCCGACAAGGAGGTCGCGCCGAAGCGCTGGTGGGCCGCGAGGAACATCGCGGTGCCGGCGACGTGGACCCACTCGAGCAGCCGGGGGTCACTCGCGCGGTAGGGCACACCGTCGTCGGCGACGCCGTGTACGTACTCGTGGATCGTGCGTACCCGCTCGATGGCCGCGAGCGCCTCGTCGCGCGACCCGTAGGTGGTGAGGCCGATGAAGTGGGCGGTTTGCCGAACCCGGCCGAGGGGGTCGTCGCGGTAGCGCGAGTGCTGGGCCACACCGGCCATGGAGTAGGGGTGGAGCATCTCGACGAAGAGCGACGCGAGGCCGCCGACGAGCATCGAGGGGAGGTCTCCGTGGACGATCCGGGCCACGCCATCGACTGAGCGGTAGGCGCGCTGGGGGTCGTCGCACGCCGCGGGCGGATCGTCGGTGAGGCCGATGGCCCGTCGCAGGCTGTGGTTGACGCGCTCGCGCGAGCGAGCGGGAATGACCGACGTGATGGTGCTCATCGCGTCCTTTCTCGAACTCGGGGACACTGTACGGGAGTGGTGCTGTTCTTCGTGCGTCATGTCTGGAACACTGGGGAGGTGCCCTCCGTCCAACCCTTGCGCACGACCTCGGAGGAGACCGAGGTCGTCACGTCCGAGACCGTCGCGACGCGACGGCCGTGGAACGTCGTCGTGTGGAACGATCCGGTGACGCCGATGACCGTGGTGGTGGTCATCTTTCGCAAGGTCTTCGGCTACTCCAACAACAAGTGCACGCAACTGATGCTGACCGTGCACCATGAGGGGCGGGCCATCGTCTGGTCCGGTGCGCGCGAGCGCGCGGAGTCGTACTGCGTGAAGCTGCAGGTGGCGGGCCTGTCGACCACGATCGAGCAGGGCGACTGATGGGGGTGGCCCGCCTCTTCGTGCGCCGCCGCGACGGCCGGGTGGAGGTTCGTCTGAACGACGGGGGTCGATCGTTCGTGCACGACGCGTTCGCGCAGGTGGTGGCGGCCGAGCGTGATCCCGACCACGAGTGGCACACGAGCCTGGCGCCGCCCATCGACCCCGCCGTCGACCAGGACGACCCGGTGGCCACGCTGCGTCGCCAGAGCGAGATGACCACCAACGCGGAGCTGGCGCTCGTGACCTCGGGCGAGCAGTTCCTCAACGCCGCCGAGGCGTGGGCGTGGCTCAGCACGCTGCAAGTGGCGTTGCGCTCGGTCGCCGTCTCGCGTGGGCTACTGAGCGACGAGCGGCTGGCGCAGAGCGACGCCGCCACGCTGGAGTACGTGCGGACCCTCCAGCAGCTGCTCTTCGCCCTGGCGGAGTGCCTCTGACGCGACGCTCGGGCGCTCGCGGACTGTCGCACTCGTCGCGTTCGATCGTCACCGCGAGCGTGGAGTGTGCTCGCCGGACTCGGGGTTGACGAGCGGCTCGCCGCGAGTGACGTCGCTGCGCGATGCCCCCGACGTGTCCCACGACGCGGTCGGTACGCCCGGCGGCGCCGGTCACCCGGTGCTAGACCAGGTATGACGCGACGGCGCGGGCTGACGCGTCACATCAGTGTCGACGAGAGAGATAGAGGGGTAGGTGCCTATATGAAGCACGATGCACAGAGAGTGGACGCGCGTCGCCGGTGGCGGCGAACGTTGTCCTCGGTCGTCTCACTGGCCGCCGCCGTATCGCTGGGCGCCACCGGGCTGACGCTGGCGTCGGCCTCCGCGGCGTCCGCGGCCTCGGCGGCCACCACGGCGAGTGCGGCGCCGTGCGCGTTCACCGTGAGCGCGGGCTCCGGCACGGCGGTGGGCCCGATGATCGTCGGTGTCACCGCTGGTGCGACCACGATCACCTTCGACTGCAACACCTCCTCCAACGCGGCCTTCGGCGTGGAGGCGTCGATGCTCAGCCTCGTCGGGGCATCGACGGTGAGTCAGGAGGCGTCGGCCGACACCTCGGCACTGGCCGTCTTTAAGCCGAGCGCGACGGACACCAGTTGCCCCGCCGGCACGGCGGGGTCGTGCGAGACCGCGACGTTCACGATCCCGGCGACCTTCAGCGCGTCGGATCCGAACGCGCAGTGTCCGCCCACTCAGGCGCAGATCAACGCGGGTCTCTACGGCTGCGTGTTGGCGGTCGCGACGGCGGCCGGCATCCCGGTGCCGGGCAGCAGCATGCTCGTCACCTACGCCAACTCGCCGATGCCCAGCGCGCCCACGGTCACGGCCACGCCGAACGTGGCGGTCGCGGGCAGCTCGGTGTCGCTGGGTGACACCAGCGCGGCGGGCGACTGGTGGGGTAACGCGATCCAGACCAACCAGGCGGTCGCTCTGGGCACCACACCCATGGCGCCGCCGGCCACGTGCAGCGTCGGGTACGGCACGGTTCCCTCGCCCCTGGTGATGGTGAACTGGTTCGCGTCGGGCTCGACGACGCCGGTTCCGGGTAGCGCCGCGGGACTCACCATCAACAACGACTGCTATGACGGTACGACCCTGCACGGCCCCACGATCGGCGGGTCGATCACGGTTCCCTCGACGTTGACGGTCGGAACGGCCTATACGGCGTACGTGTGCGAGATGAACATCACGCCCTACCCGAGCAATGACGCCAACGCCGCGGCGCACTGTGGCCCGGCACCCCAGGGCGCGAGCTGGATCGACGCGTCGTTCCCGTTCACGGTGGCCAAGGCCGCCATTACCCAGTCGGGCTCGCTGACGGCCACCGTCACGGCGAACAAGACGGCGTCCTTCAGTGCCCAGCTGGCGGTGACCGGCAACAGTGGCACGACCACGTTCACACAGGCCACCGGCACACCGCAGCTGGTGGTGTCGTCGAGCGGTGCCGTGAGCACCTCGGGCGCGCTCAAGCCGGGCACCTACCAGGCGACGGGCACGGTGAGCGACACCAACGGGGACGGGGGTGCCTTCACCTTCTCGCTGGTCGTGAAGAAGGCACCGCCGGTCATCGTCACCCGCGTAACGCGCGTCCTTGGGGCCGCCGTCCGTGGGCGCTTCGTGATCCTGACCATCTTCGGCACGGGATTCCTGGGTCGCCCGAGGATCAGCCCGCCCTACGGCACGGTGGTAAGGGTGGTCGCGGCGAACGCGACCATGCTGAAGCTACGCGTGCTGGTGCGCGTGGGAGGTCCCCACGGCTATCGCGTCATGATCCTGCGCTTCAACAACGACAAGGTCGCGCGCGTCCGTTACCTCTTTCGAGGCTGAGTGATCACGCGGGGGCGCCGACTGCGGTCGGCGCCCCCGCGTGCGGTCGCCGTGGGAACGACGGCCGGCTAGTCAGGCCGACGCCGACGCTGGACGCTGCCGCGGCACCGGTAGGCTCGTGTGATGTTCCTGAATCGATTTCTACGGCGTGGACTGCTGGTGGTGACCCTGGGCGTCACCGCGTCCGTGAGCGGGGCGCCCCTCGCCGCGCAGGCCGCCACCACGAGTCCCAGCGTGGCGTCGGTTCTGAAGGCCGTGCGCGCGGCCATGGCCACGGAGCGCGGCGTGCACATCGTGGTGAGGTCTCGATCGGCGACGACGCACAACAGCGTCGTGGCCGATCTAGGCCGTACGAGCGGCTCGGAGACGTTCACGTCGGGCGCGGCCAAGGTCTCGATCTCCGTCACGCCGACCTACGCCTACCTGCGCGGCAACGCGTCGGGTCTCGTCACCCTCGTTGGCCTTACGTCGAGCGAGCAGAAGAAGGTCGGTACGAAGTCGATCTCGATGAAGGCGGGCACGTCGCCCTACGTGAGCTTCCGGTCGAACCTGACGGTGGGCGCGTTCTCCGCCTTCCTGCCAACCCAGAAGGACGTGCGCCTCTCGCGCGGCGTGCACGGTGCGTACGTGCTGTCGTGGACGACGAAGGCGACGAGTACGACCACGCGCACGACGAGTGTTCTCACGATGTCCGCGGGCAAGAGGCCCCTGCCGCAGCGTGAGGTCGTGTCGAGCAGTTCGGGTTCGGGCACGACCTACTTCTCACGGTGGGGCGAGTCGGTGAAGGAGTCGGCACCGCCCGCGGGCACGCTGATTCCCTACACCGCGGTCGTCAAGGGATAGCGACCAGCGGGTCACTGCTCGATCTCGCGCGATCGACCGGTCGTCGGAGCGCGAGGACGAGCATCGACCCGCCCGCCCGGCGCCGCAGCCGTAGGATTCTGACGTGACACGATCGCGACGACGAGATGCGGCCGCGGCGTAGTCGGACCCGCGCTCTGCCGTTACGACCGGCGACGTCGGCGTACCGTGCGTATCGCGCCACGACCGACGGCGCCGGCCACCCGTGAGCCAGGTGCGCGCGCCCTCGCTGGTAGCGGCGGCGCCGCGCGACGACCGCTACAAGTGGGTGGCCCTCTCCAACACCACGCTCGGGTCGCTCATGTCGATGATCGACATCACGATCATGCTCATCGCGCTGCCCGACATCTTCCGGGGTATCCACATCAATCCTCTCCTGCCGAGGAACAGCTTCTACCTGCTGTGGATGATTCTCAGCTTCATGGTGGTCACCAGCGTGCTTGTGGTGAGCCTCGGGCGCCTCGGCGACATGTACGGGCGCGTGCGTATCTACAACCTGGGCTTCGCCGTGTACACCGCCTTCTCGCTGGCGCTCAGCGTCACGTGGATGTCGGGTACCGCCGCCGCGTTGTGGCTGGTGGTGATGCGGGTGTTCCAGGGGGTGGGGGCCGCGATGCTGATCGCCAACTCCTCGGCGATCCTGACCGACGCGTTCCCCGAGAACCAGCGCGGGATGGCGCTGGGCATCAACCAGGTGGCGGGGCTCAGCGGGTCCTTCATCGGGCTGATCCTCGGCGGCGTGCTCGCGCCGATCCAGTGGCGGCTGATCTTCCTGGTGTCGGTGCCCATCGGGCTCTTCGGGACCGTGTGGGCCTACCGAAAGCTGCGCGAGGTGCCGCGGCGATCGACGGCGCGCCTGGACTGGGCGGGCAACGTCACCTTCGCCCTCGGCCTGATCGGGATCATGGTCGGGATCACCTACGGCATTCAGCCCTACGGCGGCTCGACCATGGGCTGGTCCAGTCCCTTCGTCCTCGGTTGTCTGGCGGGCGGCGTCGTACTGCTCGCGGCCTTCGCGATCGTCGAGCAGCGGGTTGTCGACCCGATGTTTCGACTGGCGCTGTTTCGTATTCGAGCCTTTACCGCGGGGAGCCTCTCGTCTCTGCTCGCGAGTATGGGTCGCGGCGGCTTGATGTTCATCCTGATCATCTGGCTCCAGGGGATCTGGTTGCCGCTACACGGGTACGACTTCAGTCGCACGCCGCTGTGGGCCGGCATCTACATGCTGCCGATGACGGCGGGCTTCCTGCTCGCCGGTCCGGTCTCGGGGTACCTGTCGGACCGCTTCGGATCGCGTCCCTTCGCCACGGGAGGGATGATCGTCGCGGCTGGCTCGTTCCTCCTCCTGGAGCGGCTGCCCATCAACTTCTCCTACGTCGAGTTCGCGCCCATCCTCCTGTTGAACGGCCTCGCGATGGGTGCGTTCGCGGCGCCCAATCGCGCTGGTGTGATGAACAGCCTGCCTGCCGAGCATCGCGGCGTCGGCGCGGGGATGACCTCCACGTTCCAGAACTCGGCCCAGGTGCTGTCGGTGGGCGTCTTCTTCACGCTGATAATCATCGGCCTCTCGGCCACTCTCCCGTCGGTGCTCTTTCACGGACTCGTGGCCCACGACGTGCCGGTATCGGTCGCGAACGCGGCGTCGCACCTCCCACCGGTGTCGACCCTGTTCGCCGCATTCCTGGGCTACAACCCGGTCCAGCACATCATCGGCGCCTCGGCCCTGGCGAGTCTGCCCGCACACCAGGCGGCCGTGCTCAGGGGACGGGGCTTCTTCCCCAACCTCATCTCGCGTCCCTTCGCCAACGGGCTCCACGAGGCGTTCGACTTCTCCATCGGCGCCTGCCTGGTGGCAGCCGGCGCCTCGTGGCTGCGCGGCGGCAAGTACCACTACCCGACCTCGGACACCTCGGACACCTCGTCGGAGGGCTCGTCGCCGACCGAGTGAGTCGAGCGGAGCGACGTGGCTCGACGCGGCGCGGCGCGGCGCGGCGCGGCGAGCTTTGCCCGACCTGGGGCGGCCGCTCAGCGGCCCCGTGACGAGGCGAGGGCGTTGACCACCTCGTCGACGATTCGCGCGACGTCCGCGGCGACGTCAACGGTGACGCCGGGCTCGTCGCCGGCCAGTGGTTCCAGATCGGCCAACTGGGACGCGAGCAGCGATGGGGGCATGAAGTGGTTCGTGCGGCCCGCCAGGCGGCTCTCCAGGATCGCGGGCGCACCGTGTAAGTAGACGAAGGGGGCGTCGGGAACGTACGTGCGCAGCAGGTCGCGGTAGCGGCGTTTGAGGGCGGAGCAGGCCACGACCACGCGTTGGCCCCGCGACGTCGCGTCTCTCATGTAGCGACCGACGGCGTGCAGCCACGGGAGCCGGTCCTCGTCGTCCAGCGGGTGACCCGACGCCATCTTCGCCCGGTTCTCGGGCGAGTGCAGGTCGTCGGCGTCGAGGAACTCGGCATCTAGCCGAGCGGCCAGTGCGAGTCCCACGGTGGTCTTGCCCGAGCCCGACACGCCCATCACCACGATGGGCGTGTCGTCGCGGGAGCCGTGCGAACTCGCCATCGCTCATGGTACGCCACGACGACGGGTGGGGGGTCGCGGCCTCGACGTGGCGAGGGACAGGAGGGGGGAGTTCGAGGAGAGGTAGCGTACGGGTAGGCCAGTGATGAGCGGGACCGTTCGAGGACTCGTGAGTGGCCGATGCGCTCGTCGGCGACGCGGGCCTCGCGAGAAGGTGGAACGGTGACGACATCGGAGCTAGGCACGTTGAGCCCTGACCGACTGTTGCCGGCGGATGCGAGCACGCGCGCGATCGCGCGCGAGTTGCTGAGTTGCGTCGAAGATCTCCCGATCGTGTCGCCGCACGGCCACGTGAGCGCGTCGGTGATCGCCGACGACGAGCCCTTCGCCGACCCCGCCCGGCTCCTGATCACGCCGGATCACTACGTCACCCGGCTCCTGCACGCCAACGGCGCCTCACTGGCGGCACTGGGCGTGGGCAACGCGGACGCCGAGCCGCGCGCGATCTGGCGCGCGTTCTGCGCCGCCTGGCCCGTGTTCGACGGCACCGCGTCGGCCAACTGGCTCGTCCGCGAATTGGCCGACCTGTTCGACGTGCGCGAGGTGCCGTCGCGCGAGAACGCCGACCGGCTCTACGAGCGGATCGCCGCGCGGTTGGGCGAGCCCGCGTTGCGTCCGCGGGCGCTCGTCCAGTCGTTCGCGGTTGAGGTGCTCGCGACCACCGACGACCCCCTGGACGACCTCGCGGCCCACCGCCGCCTGGCCGCGGACCCGACGTTCACGTCTCGTGTGCTACCCACGTTTCGCCCCGACGCGTACGTCGACGCGGCCACACCCGACTTCGCGGACCGTGTTGACCGGCTCATCGCCCAGGCGGGGGAGGGTCGAAGCGGGTACGACGGGTACCTGACCGCACTGCGCGGTCGACGTCAGCGCTTCATCGAGGCCGGGGCGACGGCGAGCGACCACGGCGTGCGCGCACCGCGGAGCCTGAAGCTCGAGGCGCCGGCGGCCGCGCGGCTGTTCGATCGGGTGCGCCGGGGCGGCGCCGCCGAGCGCGATCGAGACGCGTTCGAGGCCCACATGCTCTACGAGATGGCTCGTATGAGCGTCGAGGACGGGCTGGTCATGGCGATCCACCCGGGCTCGCTGCGCAACTACGACCCCGACACCTACGCGCGCTACGGCCCGGACACGGGTCACGACATCCCGGTGCCGGTCGAGTTCGCGACCGGGCTACGTCCGCTGCTGGCCGACTTCGGCAACGCCCCGGGCTTTCACGTGGTCCTGTTCACCCTCGACGAGAGCACGTTCTCACGCGAGTTGGCTCCCCTGGCGGGCTTCTACCGGGGCGTCTACCTGGGTTCCCCCTGGTGGTTCCTCGACGCGCCTGACGCGATGCTGCGCTTCCGTGCGGCGGTCACGGAGACGACGGGCTTCTCGCGCTACGGCGGCTTCGTCGACGACACGCGCGCCTTCTGCTCGATTCCCGCGCGCCACAACGTCGCTCGGCGCGTGGAGGCGTCGTTTCTGGCGCGCCTGGTGGCCGAGCACCGCCTGACTCTGACGCGAGCGCGCGAGATCATCGTCGACGTCATCGACGCCGCGCCAAGGCGAGCGTTCAAACTATGACGGCGGCCCGACCGCTGACGCCGGACGAGCTCGGTGTGGTGTCGCGACCGCGGGCACGGATCGCCCACATCGGACTCGGGGCCTTCCACCGGGCGCACCAGGTGTGGTTCACGGCGCACGCCGCGGACGGGGACGAGTGGGGCGTCTGCTCCTTTGCCGGGCGCGCCGGGGGCCTGGCGGCGACCCTGCGCGCCCAGGGCGGGCTCTACACCCTGATCGAGCGCTCGGGGTCGGTCGACTCCTTCGAGATCATCACGAACCTGGTCGAGGTGCACGAGGGCACCGATGTCGCGGCGCTGATCGAGGTGCTGTCGCGGCCCGAGATCGTCGTGCTGACGACCACCGTCACCGAGGCTGGCTACCGACTGGGCCTCGACGGCACTCCCGACCCCGCCGATGTCGAGCTCGGCCGCGACCTCGAGCTCCTGGTGGCGGCGGTGCGCGCGACGCGGCTCGCGGCGTGCGCCGTGGCGACGGTGCCGGGGCGGATCCTGCTCGGCCTGGAGGCGCGCCGGCGCGCCGGGGCGGGAGCCATCGCGATCGTGCCGTGCGACAACGTGCCGAGCAACGGCCGGATGCTCCAGCGAGGGCTGACCCAGTTGGCGCAGCTCATCGATGCGGCGCTGGTCGAGTGGATGGGCGAGAACGTGACGTTCGTCTCGACGAGCGTCGACCGGATCACCCCGCACACTACCGACCGCGACGTCGCTCTGGTGGCGCACGAGACCGGCTGGCGAGACGCCGCGCCGGTCGTGACCGAGCCGTTCGCCAGCTGGGTCCTGTGCGGATCGTTCCCCGCCGGACGGCCTCGCTGGGAGGCTGCCGGCGCGCTCGTCGTGGCCGACATCGAGCCGTACGAGCGGCGCAAGCTGTGGCTGCTCAACGGGGCGCACAGCCTGCTCGCCTACCTGGGGCTCGAGGCCGGCCTGCGTACGGTGGCCGAGGCGATCGGCGACGCGGCGTGCCGCCGGGCGGTGGAGTCGTTCTGGACCTCGGCCCGCCACCACCTGCCCGACTACCTGGGCCTGGACGAGTACTGCGACCAGCTGGTCGAGCGCTTCGCCAACGCCCGCATCGCGTACCAGCTCGAGCAGGTCGCGTCGGACTCGGTGATGAAGCTGCGTACGCGAGTCGTGTCGGTCGTCCTGGCCGAGTCGCGAGCCGGCCGGGACTGTCCGGCCGGTGTCGCCGCACTGGCGGCGTGGGTGCGGCTCGTGCTCGCGCGCGGCTCGTTCCCCGACGCCGAGCTCGACGCCGTGACCTCGTGCGCGGCGTCGCCGTCTCCCGTGAGCAAGCTGCTCGCGCTGGTCGAGCCCGATCTGGTCGAGACACCGTCCCTGCTCGAGCGGGTCGCGCGACTCGTCGACGGGGGCGCCGGGCCGTTCGACGCCGGGACCGCTCCCACCACCCACCACTGAGAGGAGTTGACATGAGCATTGTCGCCGCGGAGGTCATCGTCACGAGTCCGGACCGGAACTTCGTCACGCTGAAGCTCACCACCGACGAGGGCGTGACCGGTCTGGGGGACGCCACCCTCAACGGCCGCGAGCTCGCCGTGGTCAGCTACCTGCGCGACCACGTCGTGCCGCTGCTGATCGATCGTGACGAGCGCAACATCGAGGACACGTGGCAGTTCCTCTACCGCGGGGCGTACTGGCGCCGGGGCCCGGTGACCATGGCGGCGATCGCGGCGGTGGACGTCGCGCTGTGGGACATCAAGGCGAAGCGGGCCAACATGCCCCTCTACCAGTTGCTCGGGGGGGCGTCGCGGCGAGGCCTGCTGGCGTACGGACACGCGTCGGGCAAGTCCCTCGACGAGCTCTTCGACAGCATCCGCGCGCACCAGGAGCAGGGCTACCGGGCGGTGCGCGTGCAGACCGGCGTCCCGGGTCTCGCCGCCATCTACGGGATCGCGTCCAACGCGACAACTCCGGCCAACGCGGGAGTGCGCTACGACCACGAGCCGGCCCAACGCGGCGCGCTGGCGGTCCAGGAGGACTGGGACACTCGTCGCTACCTGCGTCACGTGCCCACGGTCTTCGAGGCGGTGCGCCACGAGTTCGGCCCCGAGCTCCCGCTGCTGCACGACGGGCACCACCGGATGACCCCGATCGAGGCCGCGCAACTGGGGCGCTCCCTCGAGCCCTACGACCTGTTCTGGCTCGAGGACTGCACGCCGGCCGAGAACCAGGAGGCGCTGCGTCTGGTGCGCCAGCACACCGCCACGCCCTTGGCCATCGGGGAGATCTTCAACACGATCTGGGACTACCAGCTGATCATCCGAGAGCAGCTCATCGACTACGTGCGCAGCGCGGTGACCCACGCCGGCGGCATCACCCACCTGAAGCGGCTGCTCGAGTACGCCGCCCAGTACCAGATTAAGTCGGGGATGCACGGGCCCACGGACGTGTCGCCGGTGGGGATGGCCGCCGCCATGCACCTGGGGATGGCGATCCACAACTTCGGCATCCAGGAGTACATGACGCACGGGACGCGGACCAACGAGGTGTTCGAGCAGTCCTTCACGTGGCGCGATGGCTACCTGCACCCCGGCGACGAGCCGGGGCTCGGGGTGGCACTCAACGTCGACGAGGCGGGCAAGTACCCCTACGTGCGGGCGTACCTTCCCTACAATCGGCTGGCCGACGGAACGGTGCACGACTGGTGAGATCGGGGGCGCGGACGGGGCGGGCGCGGGACGCTCGATGCGCGGCGGGGATCCTCGCGCGCGGCCGCTCGTCTCTCACCGATCCGATCGGCCCCACCGAGGCCACGGAACTGGCATCCTGTTGGAGATGGAAGACCACCGACGCCGCCGATCGGCGCCCGACCCGACCCCGCACGCCGCGCCGCACGCCGCGCGACCTCGGGCGAGCCGGACCTTCGGGGGGCGGACGATGAAGCGACGACGGAGGGATCACACGTGACCAAGCCAGCCAGTGCGCCGCCGACCCAGGACAAGGGAACTCCGACCGCCCCGCCACCGCCACCCGCGTGGCGGCACTACCTCTGGCTCATTGCGCTCGCACTGTTCATCCTCCTGCTCTTCTTCGTGCCGGCGACGAGCAGCCAGACCCCCGTGACCCTCAACTACTCCGCCTTCATGAACGACGTCGCCGCGCACACGGTGAAGAGTGTGACCTTGGAGACGAGTGGGGCGGCGACGGGCACTCTCACGAACGGCAAGACCTACACCACGGCCATCCCGCCGCAGACCGGGCAGTCCTTCCTCGACCAGCTGCGCGCCAGCGGGGTGCAGATCACCGCCCAGACCACGGGGACCTCCTTCGGCACCGACGTGCTCTCCTGGCTCATCCTGCTGTCGCCGTTCCTGGTCTTCGGCTACATCTGGTGGCGGATGTCGAGGGGGTCCGGTGGCCTGCAGGGGGCGCTCGGCGTCGGTCGCTCGCGGGCCAAGGTCTTCGACGAGGAGCGCCCCAAGACCACCTTCGCCGACGTCGCCGGCTACGAGGGGGCCAAGCTCGAGATTCGCGAGGTGGTCGATTTTCTGCGTCGGCCCGAGCGCTATGTGCGAGCAGGCGCCATGGCTCCCCGAGGGGTCCTGATGGTGGGACCGCCCGGGACCGGCAAGACGCTCCTCGCGCGCGCGGTGGCCGGCGAGGCCAGCGTGCCGTTCTTCTCGGTCACCGGCTCCAGCTTCGTCGAGATGTTCGTCGGCGTCGGCGCGGCGCGGGTGCGCGACCTCTTCGCCGAGGCCCGCAAGCGCGCGCCGGCGATTATCTTCATCGACGAGATCGACGCGATCGGCCAACGCCGCGGGGGGGCGATGGTGGTCGCGAACGACGAGCGCGAGCAGACGCTCAACCAGCTGCTGGCCGAGATGGACGGCTTCGACCCCGCGGAAGGCATCGTCGTGCTGGCGGCGACGAACCGACCCGAGGTCCTCGATCCGGCGCTGCTACGTCCCGGTCGCTTCGATCGCCAGGTGGTGATCCCGCTGCCCACCCTCCCCGAGCGGCTGGCGATCCTGCGGGTTCACGCGCGCGGTAAGCAGTTGGGCCCCGACGTCGACCTGGAGGTCGTGGCCCGTGGCACGCCCGGCTTCTCCGGCGCCGATCTCGCGAACCTGGTCAACGAGGCGGCGATCGTGGCCGTGCGCGACGATCGCACCGTCCTCAGTGCGTCGGACTTCGACCAGGCCCGTGATCGGATCATCCTCGGCCTGCGCGAGGGCTCCAACGTCCTGATGCCCGACGAGCAGCACGCGGTCGCGGTGCACGAGTCGGGTCACGCGCTGGTGGCGGTCTACAGCGACAAGGCGGACCCCATCGCCAAGGTCACGATCCTGCCCGCGGGCCAGACGCTCGGGGTCACCGAGCAGCTGCCGCTGACCGAGCGTCACCTCTACGGCGAGGACTACCTCTACGCCACCCTCGCCGTGTACCTCGGTGGCCGGGCGAGCGAGGTGGTCGTGCTCGGTCAGGGATCGACCGGGGCGTCCAACGATCTGGCCAAGGCGACCGATCTGGCTACGAAGATGGTGCGCGAGTTCGGCATGTCGCCCGCGCTCGGCCCGGTGGGCTACCCGTCCGGCGGGTCGGTCTTCCTGGGCGAGGGCGGCAACTCGATGTCGAGCCGGCCCTTCGCGGAGGCCACGCAGGCGGCCATCGACGCCGAGGTCGCGCGCATCCTGCACGAGGCCGAGCAGCGGGCGATGGCGATCGTGAAGGAACACCGCGACGTCCTGGACCAACTCGTGGCGCTGCTGGTCGCCAACGAGACCGTCGACGGTGCCGTCGTCTACCAGCTGGCGGGCCGCCCCGAGCCCTCGGGCGCGGGTGGCGTGACGGTGTCACCCGACCACGCGCGGACCGCTCCGCACGCCGCGCACGACACCTCATCCGAGGTGTCGTGACGTGGTCGAGGTGTCCGAGCCCACGCTGGTACGGCTCGGTGATGTGACCGTCTGGTGCTGTTGCGATGGACAGTGTGGGGACGACGAGGCGCTCGTGACCTGGTTGCCAGCGAGAAGGGCGCGTACCCGAGCACGTGCCAAGCAGCGGTTGTCATCCGCCCCTTTCGCTGACGCTGCTTGATCCACGGATGCCGCGCACGGTCGAGGAGGGGGCGTCGGATACTCATCGGGCGAACCGGCTTGGACGTGTATGGCGTCTCACTCGCCAGTCGCTGGTGCGGAGGCTGTCGGGACCACAGGTCCGGTGCCTTACCTGGTGCGCCGGCCGGGACTTGAACCCGGAACCTGTTGATTAAGAGAGGGATACGAACGGTCGGATCTGTCCGGTAGCGTCGGATCTATCCGTAATTCAAAGGAATCTCGTCCGGTGGCGTCGGATCTGTCCGGTGGTGTCGCGTTGGTCCGTGGGATGAACGGTGGGATTTTTCACTCGGTGTAAGCGACAGCGTGCGGGTCCGTTCCGAGCTTCCGATACCGCTCTATTCGCTATTCGACGTCATGAGTCGATGGAGCAGGTAGACCTCAGTGCCAGCGAGCCCTACAGAGAAGAAGAGCGAGATTCGGTCCGGTTCGGGTCGAGCGACTGCACCGGCGCGAACGGCACCGAGAGAGACAAGCCGGTCTCGCTGGGATGTCCCGACAAGCACATTGGGCGGATCGTAAGCGTCGATCTGAGCAATGGAGTCGGTGACAATCATCGTGGCGATGGCGGGGAGGTCCATTCCGAACTCGGCCCGACCTTGTTGTTTGGGCCCGAGAGTGGTGACATAGGCGCCAGATTCCAACCAATCAGCTTCAATCACCGGTGTCGGGCTGCTCGTAGCGAGGATCACGATATCTGCTCCCTTGACCGCACTCCGAGGGGATGAGACGCTGCGGCACTCCGCACCGGTGAGAGCCTTTGCCATCTCCGCGAATGCGTCGCGTCGTGCTTGGCTTCGAGAGAAAATTCTGACTTCGCTCAGCTTTCGCACTGCAGCGAGGGCCCATAACTGGGTGGTCGCCTGGGTCCCAGTTCCGATGATGGCCACTACTGTCGCGGTAGGCGAAGCTAATGCATCAGCCGCGACGGCCCCAATGGCTCCTGTGCGGCGAGGTCCGAGCTCGTTGCCGACCGCGATCGCCCGGACGGTACCAGTGGCTTCGTCGTGGAGAACGACGACTTGTTCCCCAGGCTCTGCTTGGAACGTGTCGTAGGAGCGGTAGCCAAACCACGATCCGCGAAGATGTCCCGCGGTGAACACGATCCGCTCATCTCCGAGATCAGCGTGGGTGCGCGGTGGTGCGACGAGAATGCCGCGATGATGATCGTCGACCGCCTCGCCCATCCACCGAACCGCGTCAGATGCGGACAACTGTGAGCGGATCTCGCCGTCAGAGAAAATCCTTGTCATTACCTCATTATGCAAGGTCGCCTGCATCTTTGCTCGATGCCCTCGTCGCATCGGCAGAGTCCTATAACCGGACCTCTATCGCTGGCTCGAAGATCGTTAAGGTTGGGCTTCTGACACCAGTCACGACTGCGCCCTGAAGCCAGTGCAAAGCGCATACCTGCCGCGTCGGGCCTCCGACTCCAACATTTTTCGGCTCCGAAACTGGCGGACTCGGAGCATTGATGACGAATGGATGTTCTGGTCGAGGAGTTAGGTGCGTGACCCGGGCCCACCGAAGATCTCAAAGAGAATTTTGATTGCTCGACCTTTGATTGGATCGTCCTTATAGAAGTGTTCGAAGTGGGAAACGGCGTCTTCGTAGTTCTCGATCCCCACCTCCGCGAGCAGGAACCGCAGGTCATCGATATCCTGGCGCCCGCGACTCGCATGAATCTTCATGGCCAATAACATCTCGGCCGACGCGATTGAAATCTGCACTTTTTCGGTCGAGATGATGATTCGTGGATTCGGGTCATCTGGCCAGGGTGGTACGTACATAGCTGCCGCTGAATTCAGCCAGTCGTCCGTGAGGTCTCTTCGACGAGCAACTTCTGCCACGATCTGCAATATCTCAGCGCGAGGGGTGATGACGGCGTCGATGTCTCTTGTGGCGTCACGAGCACCAAAACCCAGCATGAGCGCGGCTCCGCCAACGATGTAGATTCTTGACTTGTGTCCGCGTTGCTCAAGCTCCGCGACGAGGTCTTGCAAGGCCGCTTCGGCTTCTTCTTGAGTGAGCATTAGGCGCGCGACAACTCGTCTTCAAGAATGAAAACACCGTGTCGTCGGTATATAGGGGGTGTCTCACGATCGGCCTCCCCATGGAGGGATTCAATGTCGGTGAGGTACCACTTCTCGACTGATCGAGTGGTCTCGTAGACCCACGGTGGCGTAGGAGCACTGTTGCTGACACAAGCGTTCTCTACGATGGCTGCGATCAAGGCGTCATAGCGAGAGTCACCCGTGAAAGGCGGTGCGTCTCTGGTGAGTTGTTCCAGGCGGTAGGGCGTGACTGCATTCAGGTCATCGATCAGTTCGAGACAAATTCGAAAAGCAACCTCCTCCATATTGCCTCGAATCGCATCAGCGACTCGACTTGAACTTTCGGCCGCACTGACCCGAGCGTCGTTCCAACGGCCGTTGATGGTAGCTGGGATGATTTCAACTGAGAGTTTCGAGCCGCTCGCTTCCACTAGGCGTTCCAAGGTTGATAGGCGAGGCTCCTTAATTCCAAGTTCGTAATTTGAAAGAGTCGCCGACGACGTGCCGGCGCGCTCCGCGAGAGAACGCAGGGTGAATCCATTCGCCTTACGAATCTTGAGGATTACGGAGCTGGCTGTAGTCATATTGCTATCTTAACAGATAGCAGCCGTGGTTCTGACGCCATTCGAAGCGGACCTTAGCGGACTCTTTTCAAACCTTTCGGAGCCGCTGGTCAACCTGGTCGAATGAATCGACCGTACAGGTCACCTTTTTGCGCAAGCGTAAGTGCACGCTCTGGTAGCACCGGCGAGTTGACGGCTCCGACGACATCCCTGCGTACCGCTGCACTTCTTCAGCATCCTCGAATTCACGTGGAACAGGACGATCGGAATCTCGCTACATACCGGGAGCGCCGGATGACTCCCAACAGGTCGCACCACTTTCCTTCCGACGACCCGTCGCCGTCGATGTCCGCGCAGGAACGGTGCGGATTTCGGTGGCGTGACGATGAGGGTAAGCAGTTTCGGCTCCGCACCTCAATTCGCGACTGAACCCTTCGGACTGTCATGCTGCTTTCTTGACCACCGGATAGCGGGTTCTCGGTGGTTTCTGGACGCCTTTAGGACGCCCGGGACCGGCCAAACCTTGGATGGGTCAGGTGCTCAAAGTCCTGGAACGATTGCTTCGGACGCGACTCGTCAACTGGCGAATGCGTCGCGACAGTCAGCCGTAGTCAGGCCGATTCTTCCGCATCTGGTTGATGAAGGTTCTCTCAGTTTTGTGAAGCCGAAATGCGGACCGTCAGGAAAGTGTGTGTGGGATTATGTGGTTTCTCCTGCGGGCGCGGAATGCAAAATGACGCCAAAACACCTGATCAACCTTGGTGCGCCGGCCGGGACTTGAACCCGGAACCTGTTGATTAAGAGTCAAATGCTCTGCCAATTGAGCTACCGGCGCGAGACGAGTCTATACCCGATCGCGCGGTTGCCACGGGCTAGGGACGCTGGATCGCCTTCACCTCGAGGAACTCCTCGAAGCCGTAGTGTCCGAGCTCGCGACCAATCCCGGACTGCTTGTAGCCGCCGAAGGGGGCCACGACGTTGAAGGCACCGCCGTTGATCTCGACCTGGCCGGTTCGCAGCTGGCGTGCGACCTCGAGGGCCTTCTCGTCGGTTCCGGCCCACACGCCGCCGGCGAGGCCGTAGGACGAGTCGTTGGCGATTGCGATGGCCTCCTCCTCGGTGTCGTAGGGGATGAGGCAGAGGACGGGGCCGAAGATCTCCTCGCGTGCGATCGTCATGTCGTTGGATACGTCGGAGAAGATCGTGGGCGAGACGTAATACCCGTCCTCGAGGCCGGGCGGCGGCGTCACGCCGCCGCAGATGAGACGCGCTCCCTCGTTGATACCCGTCGCGATGTAGTCGCGCACGCGCTGCAACTGTGCCGCACTGACGAGCGGCCCCAGGAGGCTCGATCCGCTGACGGGATCGGCGGGAGCGAGATTCGCGGCGGCGTTGACGGCCAGGTCCTCAACTTCGGCGAGCCGCGAGCGCGGCACCACCATCCGCGTCAGGGCCGAACAGGTCTGACCCGAGTTCAGGTAGCACTTGAAGACGCCGTCGGGCACCGCGCGAGCCAGGTCCGCGTCGGGGAGGATCACGTTGGCGGACTTGCCGCCCAGCTCGAGCGACACACGCTTGACCATCTCGGCCGCGATCTGCATCACGCGCTTGCCCGCACGCGTCGAACCGGTGAAGGACACCATGTCTGTCTGGGGGTGCGCGACGAGAGCCTCGCCGACGACGGAGCCGACCCCGGTGATGAGGTTGAAGACGCCGTGGGGCAGCCCGACGTCGTCGATGATGTCGGCCAGGAGGAAGGCGTTCACGGGAGCGACCTCGCTGGGCTTGAGGACGACCGTGCAGCCAGCACCGAGGGCCGCGGCCACCTTGTTGGCGATCTGGTGCAGCGGGTAGTTCCACGGGGTGATCGCGATCACTACGCCGACCGGCTCGCGTACGAGGAGAGAGTTGCCGACGGCCTCCTCCCACGTGAAGTCTCGCGTGCGCCGCGCGTTGTCGGCGAAGGTCGCGGTGGGTAGTCCGACCTGGATCCCCTTGGCCAGGGCGAGGGGCATCCCCACCTCGTGCGCGATCGTGAGGGCGATCTCGTCGCTGCGCTGGGCGAGCTGGTCGGCGATCCGCTGCAGGAACTCGGCTCGCTCGGCGGGCGACGTTCGCGACCAGGCGGTGAAGGCCGCGGCCGCGGCGTCGACGGCACGATTGGCCTCGTCGACGGTGCCCTCAGGAACCGTGGCGTAGGGCTCGCCGGTTCCTGACGTCGTGACGGTGAGCGTGGTGCCGGAAGTCGCCGGAACCCACGCCCCGTCGATGTAGAAGGACTCGCGTACGATTGTCATAGCCACCCCCCAGGTGGGCGCTCGTCGAGCGCTCACCGCGCAATCTACCCGTCCGTGCTCGCCGCCTACGCGGCACTTCGGGCACCAGGACGGCTCTCGTCGGTGCCCCTTCGGCCAACACTGAAAATGTTGCACGCTAGGGCCGTCGGTGAAGCAGTGGGGTGAGCGACGGGGGTCGAACCCGCGACCTCCAGGACCACAACCTGGCGCTCTAACCAACTGAGCTACGCCCACCACGTTCGTGACTGGTCCAGTATGGCACAGGTGATGAGGTGACCCGCGTGGGGGCGCCACCGCTCACTACGATGGCTCCGAGCCCCTGTAGCTCAACTGGATAGAGCAGACGGTTTCTACCCGTCAGGCTGCGGGTTCGACTCCTGCCGGGGGCACGGAGCACGTTCCGTGTGATCACGGAAGTGTGTCAGCTGGTTCGAATTTCGGCGTCGATCGGCACGAAAAAAAGCGCGACGTGCGCACCTCTGTCGTACGAGCCTTGCTAGTCTCGCACGAGTCATCGACGTTCGCGGGTGGTGTGCCCTCGGCGCGTGGCGAGGGGGTTAGAGTCGAGCCATGTCGCACAGCGCCGTTGACGTGACAGAGTCGTCACGTGCTTCCGCCGACGTGAGCGCAGGGCGCAAGCCCATCGTCACGATTGAGCACGTTACGAAAATCTTCGAGGACGCTCCCGCGGTTGACGACCTCAACCTCGAGATCTACGAGGGGGAGTTCTTCAGCCTCCTGGGTCCGTCGGGTTGTGGCAAGACGACGACTCTGCGCATGCTCGGGGGCTTCGAGGAGCCGACGTCGGGTCGGATCTTCCTGGGGGGCAAGGAGGTCACCTACCTCGCGCCCTACCGTCGCGACGTCAACACGGTGTTCCAGTCCTATGCCCTCTTTCCTCACCTGAGCGTCTTCGAGAATGTGGCCTTCGGCCTCAAGCGCAAGCGCATGGCCAAGGCCGAGATTCGCCGGCGCGTGTCGACGATGCTCGAACTCGTCGACCTGCCCACCATGGAGGGGCGGCGAACCTCGCAGCTGTCGGGCGGCCAGCAGCAGCGCGTGGCCCTGGCCCGCGCCCTAGTGAACGAGCCCACGTTGCTGCTGCTCGACGAGCCGATGTCGGCCCTGGACGCGAAGCTTCGCCACCAGATGCAGATCGAGTTGAAGCGGATCCAGACCCAGGTCGGCATCACCTTCCTCTACGTCACGCACGACCAGGAGGAGGCGATGACCATGTCGGACCGCCTCGTCGTGATGCGACTGGGTCGCATCGAGGGGATCGGCACGCCGCGCGAGGTGTACGATCGCCCGACCACGGAGTTCGTGGCGACCTTCCTGGGTGCGTCGAACCTCCTCGCGGGCGACGTGACCGGCATCGACGGTTCGACGGCCACGGTGACCCTCACCAGCGGCGCGACGCTGCAGGTAGGGACCGAGCGACTGCCCGAGGCGCGAGTGGGGCTGAGCGTGAAGGTGGGCGTGCGCCCCGAGAAGATCAGCATCGGTGAGGTCGACGGTGCCGTGGGGGCCGATCACAACGCCCTGCGCGGCCGCGTGAGGGTCTCGACCTTCACCGGCGTCGGCAACCAGTACCTCGTCGAGATGCCGTGGGGCACCGACATGAGCGTCTACGCCCAGAACATCGGCCAGGCCACGGCCCCGCGCAGCGGGGACGAGGTGGTGCTCACGTGGCCGGTCGAGCACACGTTCGCCGTTCGACCGATGGCGCACGGATCCGCAGAAGAGGAATCAACAATGGGGGAAATTGATGAGTGACAACAACAACACCGGTGCGCCGTACGAGGGGATCGATCCGGCGCTGTGGCGCGGGCTCACCCAGCCGCGCTTTACGAGGCGTCAGGCGCTCGGTGTGGCCGGCGGCGGCATCGCCGCCTCGCTGTTCCTGGCGTCGGGTGCCGCCTCGGGGGCGTCGCTGCCCAACGCGAAGGTGGGTAACCCCTCGTGGTGGAAGAAGCAGAAGCTGCACCACACGGTGAACTTCGCCAACTGGCCGCTGTACATCGATACCCTGAACGGCAAGTATCCGTCGCTCGAGCACTTCACGAAGACGACGAACATCAAGGTCAACTACTTTCAGGTGATCGACGACAACACGTCCTTCTACGCCAAGATCCGTCCTTCGCTCGCCGCGAGTCAGTACACCGGATACGACATCGTCGTCATGACCAACAACAACCCGCCGTTGGGCTACCTGATGGAGTTGGGCTGGCTGATCCCGCTCGATCACTCGATGATGCCCAACTTCAACAAGTACGCGGGCCCGCTGGTGAAGAACCCGCCGTGGGACCGGGGCAACAAGTACACCATGGCGTGGCAGTCGGGCTGGACGTCGGTGGCGTACAACTCCAAGCAGGTGAAGGACCCCGGCGACAGCGTGCATATCCTGTTCGACAAGAAGTACGCCGGACGCGTCGGCATGCTGAGCGACCCCTTCGAGCTCGGTAGCGTGGGACTGCTCGCCCTGGGCATCGAGCCGGCGACGTCGACGGAGAAGGACTGGTCCAAGGCCGCGACGCTGCTGCAGAAGCAGAAGAGTGACGGCATCGTGGCCGCCTACTACGACCAGAGCTACATCCAGCACCTGAAGAACGGTGACGTCTGGGTCTCCCAGGCCTACTCCGGGGACATCTACCAGGCGAACCTGAGCGCCAAGTACAAGGACCTCGTCTTGATGATCCCCAAGGAGGGTCTCATGATGTGGACCGACAACATGTGCATCCCGCTCTACGCGAAGAATCCCAAGGACGCCATGACGCTGATGGACTACTACTACAGTCCCGTCACCCAGTCGGTGGTCGAGTACTACAACGACTACATCTGCCCGGTGCCGAGCGCCAGGGAGCAGCTCCTGCACCCCACGAGTTGGAACAAGGCCGCGTTGGCGTCGCTCAAGCCCGAGATTGGGCTGCCGACGACGGCGACGGCTGATTCTCCTCTGGTCTTCCCGTCGGGTCGCGAGGCGGCACTGACCAAGACCTACTACCAGTTCAAGAACCAAGAGGAAATCAACACGTGGACCAACCTGTTCATGCCGATCATCCAGGGGGCCTAGCGTCGGCGCACCACCGCCGGAGGTCGTGGGGAAAGCGCCTGGCGCCGTACCTGCTGAGCCTTCCGGCGGTGGTGTGGCTGGCACTGTTGTTCATCGTCCCGCTCGCGATCATGCTGTCGCTGTCGCTCAAGACGTGCAACCCCGCCTCGGGGGTGTGCTACATGACGTGGAGTTGGGGCGAGTTGCCCCACCAGGTGAGCCTCTACCACTCCCAGTTCATCACGAGCCTCGAGTACGCGGCGGCGGCGACGGTCATCGACTTGGTCGTCTCGTTCCCGATCGCCTACTGGATCGCCTTCTACGGGGGGCGCAAGAAGAACTTCTTCCTGATGATGCTGCTGGTGCCGTTCTTCGTGTCGTTCGTGATCCGCACGCTGGTGTGGGAGTTCATCCTCTCCGACAACGGGTTCTTCATGACCTTCCTGCGCCACGCGCATCTCATCTCGTCGAACTTCCACGTCCTGGGCACGGGGTACGCGGTGATCGCGGGCCTGTCGTACAACTACTTGCCCTTCACCGCGCTGCCGCTGTACGTGGCGCTCGAGCGGATCGATCGGCGCGTGCTGGAGGCGGCCTACGACCTCTACGCGTCACGACGCGAGGCCTTTCAGCGCGTGATCCTGCCTCTCTCGATACCGGGCATCTTCGCGGCGTTCCTTCTGACCTTCATCCCCGCCTTCGGCGACTACGTGAACCAGCAGATCCTGGGGGGGACCTCCAGCACGATGATTGGCACCGTGATCCAGAACACCTTCCTGGTGACGGGCGACTACGCGGCGGGCTCGTCGCTGTCGGTGGTGCTGCTGGTGATCTCGCTGCTGGGGATCTGGCTGTACGCCAGAGTGCTGGGTTCGCGGTCGATTGAGGAGTACCTATGAGCGTGCTGACCGCGCCCGCCGCGCCCGCCGCCCCGGACGCGCCAGTGACGGGGGCGCCACCCGAGAGGCGTCCCCGTCACTGGGGACGCTTCGTCCTGCCCACGTACTCGTGGCTGGTGATCGCGTACCTGGTCTTCCCCATTGCGGTGATGTTCGTGTACAGCTTCAACAAGTCCGTCGGCGGCGTGCCGCAGGTGAGCTTCTCGTGGAACGGGTTCACGACCCTGTGGTACCACGAGTGGAACGGTGCGCCCGGACTCAGCGCGTCGTTCTGGCTGTCGATTCGCCTCGCCCTGATCGCCACCGCTATCTCGACCGTTCTTGGCACGCTGCTGGCCATGGCCCTGGTGCGCTACCGGCCGAAGCAGTTCCGCGGCAAGGGCGTCATCGAGCAGGTCCTTTTCATCAACATCGCGGCGCCGGAGATCGTGATGGGCGCCTCGTTGCTGGGGCTCTTCGTCACGTTCAACATCGGGCGCGGTTTCCTGACACTGGTTCTGGCCCACGTGATGTTCTGCATCGCCTACGTGGCGGTGACGGTGCGCGCGCGGCTCGCTGGCTTCGACCGCTCGCTGGAGGAGGCGTCGTACGATCTGGGTGCGGGACCCCTTACCACCTTTCGCCGGGTCACGTTGCCGATGATCATGCCGGGGGTCCTGGCGGGAGCGCTGATGGCCTTCGCCCTGTCGATCGACGACTTCATCACGTCGAACTTCGTCAGCGGTACGAGCTCGCCCTTCCCGGTGCTGATCTACGCCTCGACCCGGGTGGGCATCCCGCCGCAGGTCTTCGTGTTCGGGACCGTGATCTTCTCGGTGGGCATCATCCTGGCGCTGTCGAGCCTGGTGATTGGCCGCAAGGGGACCTGAGCGCCCTGGCGTGAGTGGGGCGGCCATTGATCTCGCAACTGATCAGGGATGCGGGCGGGCGGCCCCGCGCTGGCGACAGGGTGCGCGCCGGTGGCTCGCGACTCGCGCACCGCAATCTGGTCGGGGCGCCCGGATTCGAACCGGGGACCTCGTGCTCCCAAAGCACGCGCGCTAACCAAGCTGCGCTACGCCCCGCGACCCACCACTACAACGTCGACGTCGACGCTACTACGCCTTCCACGAGCGTCGGGACCTCGCCGGAGCGTCGCGAGCGGTGCGGCGGAGTCGGCCGGTGGTACAGTCACCGCGGAGTCGGCGTCGGAGGGGTGGAAATGGCAACGCCGTACGAATGGATTGTCGATGCCCTCGAGGAGACCTGGACGGCCACCGACCGCGTGCTACGTCCACAGTCACCCGCGGCCTACGATGCGCCGACGTCGTGTCCCGGCTGGAGCGTACGTGACGTCCTGAGCCACCTCCTCGGGTTCGAGTCGTTCCTGCAGGGCGAGCCAGTGCCGCCGCACGAGGGCGAGTGGCCGGCGTACGTGCGCAACACGATCGGCGAGATGAACGAGGCGTTCGTCGAGGCGCACCGCCACGAGCCCGGTCGTGCGGTGCTCGACCAGTTTCGCGAGGTGACCCGCCTCGCCCTGATCCGGCTGCGGGGACTGTCGAGTGACGAGTGGGAAGTGGTGGGCTGGAGCCCGGAAGGCTCGCGGCCGTACCACCGGTTCCAGGAGACGCGCCTGCTCGACAGCTGGATCCACTTGCAGGATATCCGCGACGCGCTCCTGGAGCCCGCCGACGACCACGGGGTCGGCGAGGAGGTCGTGGTCAATCGATTCGAGGCCGCTCTGCCCTACGTCGTGGGCCGGGCGATGGGAGCCCCTGACGGCACGGTGGTGCGCGTGACGCTCACGGGCCGTCTCGGGCGCAGCGTCACCCTCGAGGTGGCGGGTGGTCGGGCGAGCGCCGTGGACTCGGCGGCGGGTCCGCCCACCCTGGAGATCACCACGCCGGTGGCCCTCTTCTGGCGCCGCGCCGCGGGGCGGATCAGCGCGGGGGCCTTCCTGGGGGCGTCGGCCACCGACGTGCGCGGGGAGCGATCGCTCGCGCGCGACTTCTCGCGAGCTCTCGCGATCATGATCTAGGCGCGGGCGTCCGGTAGGCTAGCAACCCTTATGGACGCCACCGTGTCGAATCTGGAGAATCACCGCAGCAAGATCGTCGTCGAGGTTGACGACGCGGAGATGGAGGAGGCGATGGACCGGGCGGCCGTCGCTCTCGGAAAACAGGTCGCCATCAAGGGTTTTCGGCGAGGAAAGGTGCCTCGCAACGTCCTGGTTGCCCACCTGGGGGGCGTGGGCGCGCTGCGCGCCGAAGCGATTCGCTCCTCGCTGCCCGACTTCTACGCCCGGGCCGTGGCCGACGCGCGCCTGGACCCGATCGGCCAGCCCGAGGTGGACATCACCGCGGGCGAGGAGGAGGGTCGCCTCGTCTTCGAGGCGACCGTCGAGGTGCGACCAGAGGTTGCGCTGGTCGGCTACGAGGCGCTGCGGGTGACGATACCGTCGCCGCACGTGCCCGACGACGAGGTGGAGGCGCAGATCGACCGCTTTCGCGAGACCGACGCCGTACTGCGCGACGTGGACCGTCCGATCGTCACCGACGACCTCGTGACCATGGACGTGCGGGTGACCGAGGTGGGCACCGAGGCCGAGCCCCTGGAGATGAGCGACTTTATGTACACGGTCGGCTCGGGGGCGATCACCGCGGGTGTGGACGAACTCATCGTGGGGCTGCGCGCCGGCGAGGACCTGCACCTGAATGGGACGTCACCCAGTGGGGCTGCGGCGACCTACGACCTCACGCTGAAGCAGGTCAAGGAGCGCGAGCTGCCCGAGCTCACCGACGAGTGGGTGGAGGAGAACACCGAGTGGGCCACGGTGGCCGCGATGCGAGAGGCGGTACTCAGCCAGCTGCAGCGGCGCAAGATCGTCGAGGCGCAGTTGGCCCAGCGCGACGCGATGCTGGTGGCGCTGTCGGATCTGGTGGCCCCGGACGAGGTACCCGAGGTGCTCGTGGTCGCGGAGACCGAGGAGAGGCTGCACGACCTGGGCCACCGGCTCAGCGAGCAGAGGATCGACCTCGAGACGTTCCTGCGCGTTACCGGCCAGGCCCCCGACGACCTGTTGGCGCGTCTGCGCGAGGACGCGCAACGGGCAGTTCGCGTGGACCTGGCCCTGCGCGCGCTGGCCCGAGCCGAGGGCTTGGAGCCAACGTCCGAGGAGGTCGCCGAGGAGTTGGAGAGCACGGCCGCCTCGATGGGGGTGGACGCCGCCACCCTGCGCACGAACTTGCGCGACAGCGGTCGGGTAGCCGCCTTCGACGCCGAGGTGGCCAAGATGAAGGCGACGCGGTGGCTGGCTGAGCACGTCACCTACGTGGATCCCGAGGGGGTGACCATCGATCCTCGCCTCCTCGCGCAGGATCAGTCGGGTGACGAAGACGAATAGGGTGGGAGCGTGAACGACACCCTCCGCCCGCAGAACTACCTCGTCCCGACCGTCGTCGAGTCCTCGAACCGGGGTGAGCGGGCCTACGACCTGTACAGCCGGTTGCTGCGCGAGCGCATCATCTTCCTCGGCACTCCGATCGACGACACGGTGGCGAATCTGGTCTGCGCGCAGATGCTCTTCCTCGAGTCCGAGGACCCCGACAAGGACATCAACCTCTATATCAACTCGCCCGGTGGCGACATCACCGGCCTGCTGGCGATCTACGACACGATGAAGTACATCAAGCCCGACGTCTCGACCTTCTGCTTCGGACAGGCGGCATCGGCGGCCGCCGTGCTGCTCGGGGCGGGGGCCAAGGGCAAGCGCTACGCGCTCCCGCACACCCGTGTCCTGATGCACCAGCCGTGGGGTGGCGTGGGCGGCCAGGCCTCCGACATCGAGATCCAGGCGCGCGAGATCCTGCGAATGAAGGACATGCTCAACCAGATGCTGGCGCACGACACCGGTCAGAGCGAGGAGCGCATCGCCAAGGACACCGACCGAGACTTCATCCTCGAAGCCGATGAGGCCGTGGAGTACGGCCTGATCGACGAGGTGATCTCGCGGCGAGCGTAGAAACCCCGCCGCGGCGGTGCGAGACCCTAGGATGGGTCAGGTCACCAGTCGCGTCAGAGGGGTAGTTGTGGCAAAGTTTGGCGAAGGCAACGACCTCATCAAGTGCAGCTTCTGCGCGAAGGGTCAGAAGCAGGTCAAGAAGCTCATCGCGGGGCCGAGCGTGTACATCTGCGACGAGTGCATCGACCTGTGCAACGACATCATCGCCGACGAGTTCGGGGACCGTCCGGAGTTCGTGCTGGAGGACCTGCCGACTCCGCGCGAGATCGCGGCGTTCCTCGATGAGTTCGTGATCGGCCAGGCCGAGGCCAAGAAGATTCTGGCGGTGGCCGTCTACAACCACTACAAGCGCATCCAGACCGGACCCCTGCACGACGACGACGTCGAGGTCGCCAAGTCCAACGTCCTCCTCCTCGGTCCCACCGGCTGCGGCAAGACGTTCCTCGCTCAGACCCTGGCGCGCATGCTCAACGTGCCCTTCGCGATCGCCGACGCCACCGCTCTGACCGAGGCCGGCTACGTCGGCGAGGACGTGGAGAACATCCTGCTCAAGCTGCTCACGGCGGCCGACTTCGACGTGAAGCGGGCCGAGCGCGGCATCATCTACATCGACGAGATCGACAAGATCGCCCGTAAGGCGGAGAACCCGTCGATTACCCGCGACGTCTCGGGCGAGGGCGTGCAGCAGGCCCTGCTCAAGATCCTCGAGGGGACGGTGGCCAGCGTTCCGCCTCAGGGTGGCCGCAAGCATCCTCACCAGGAGTTCATCACCATCGACACGTCGAACATCCTGTTCGTCTGTGGCGGGGCCTTCGCCGGGCTCGAGGACATCATCGAACGGCGCCGGGGCAAGAAGTCGATTGGCTTCAACTCGCCGATCGAGTCGCGCCGCGCCGGTGACATCGAGCTCTTCCGCCACGTCCTGCCCGAGGACCTGATGAAGTTCGGCTTGATCCCCGAGTTCATCGGTCGACTGCCGATCATCGGCGCGGTCCACCAGCTCGATCGGGCGATGCTTATTCGCGTGCTGACCGAGCCCAAGCACTCGCTGGTGCGCCAGTTCCAGCAGGTGTTGGCCATGGACGGGGTCGAGCTCGAGATCGAGCCCGAGGCCCTCGAGGCGATCGCCGACCTCGCCATGGAGCGCGGCACCGGCGCGCGCGGGCTGCGCTCGATCCTCGAGAGCGTCCTGCTGGAGACGATGTTCGACGTGCCCGGACGCCCGGACGTCGTTCGCTGCGTCGTGAGTGCGGCATCGGTGCGGGGCGAGGAGGCCCCGCGGTACGAGATGAAGAAGACCCGCGCACGCCGCGCGAGCTGAGCGGTGCGCTTCGACTCCTACGACGTAGCCCTGGACTGGCTGGAGAGTCACGTTGACTTCGAGCGGGTGGCGCCCAACCATCAGCCGGTTCCCTCGCTGCAGCCGATCCGCGACATGCTCGCGGCGCTCGCCGATCCCCATCACGACTACCCGAGTGTCCACATCACCGGCACCAACGGGAAGGGGACCACGACGACCCTGGTGAGCGCGCTGCTCCTGGCGACGGGGCTGCGCGTGGGAACCTTCACGAGCCCGGACCTTCACGCGGTGAACGAGCGGATCGCGGTGAACGGCGAGCCAATCGACGACGAGACGTTCGTGTCGCTGATGAGCCGTCTGGCCGACGCCGAGTCGAGCGGAGCGCCGCGTCTCACTCGCTTCGAGCTGCTGACCGTGGCCGGCCTGCTCCACTTCTCCGACGAGGGCGTCGACGTCGCCGTCGTCGAGGTGGGCATGGGTGGGACGTGGGACTCGACCAACGTCATCGATGGCTCGGTCGCCGTGTTGACCAACGTGGACCTGGATCACACGTCGGTCTTGGGGACGACGGTCCGCGAGATCGCCACGGACAAGGTGGGGATCTTCCGCCCTGACGCCATCGCGGTCGTCGGCACGACGGACGCGGTGGTGGTGGAGGTGGCCACGGCGCGCAGCGGCGCCCTTGGTACGTTGTTGCGGCGGCGTGGCGAGGAGTTCGACCTCGAGCACAACGACCTCGCGGTCGGCGGTCGTGTGATCAGCGTGCGCACGCCGGACGCCCACTACGAGGACGTCCTGGTGACACTGCACGGGATCCATCAGGGGGCGAACGCCGCCACTGCCATCGCGGCGTCCGAGGCGTTCCTCGGTCGCGCGTTGGGTGAGCGCGTGGTGCGCGACGCCCTCGGATCCGCTCGCATGCCGGGACGTCTGGAGGTGGTGGCGCGCCACCCGATGATCGTCGTCGACGGCGCGCACAACCCCGCGGGTATGCGAGCGCTGGCGTCCTCGCTCGGCGGAGCGTTCGAGGTCGCGGGTGTACGCCGTGGCGTGGTGGGGATGCTGAGCGGGCGTGACGTCGATGAGATGGTTGCGCCGCTCGTGACGATGGGCATCAGCGAGTTCCACTGCTGCGCGCCGGCGTCGCCGCGCGCGGTGCCGGCGTCCCTGGTCGCGGCGGCGCTGACGCGGGCGGGCGCGGTCGCCTACGAGCACCCGTCGGCGAGCGCCGCGCTCGCTCACGCACGCGAGCGCTCGAGTGACGACGATCTCATCGTGGTGACCGGCAGCCTCTACCTCGTCGGCGAGGTTCGCGGCGAGTTGCTGGGCATCACGTCTCGTCACGTTCGCGGTGGCTGTTAGATTTCATCGTCGTGAACAGAACCCTGGTGATCGTCAAGCCCGACGCGGTCGAACGAGGACTCGTCGGTGAGATCCTCGGTCGACTCGAACGTAAGGGCCTGCGACTCGTCGCCGCCCAGTTGCGCCTCCTCGACCTCGACACCGCTCGCCGCCACTACGCCGAGCACGTGGGTCGCGAGTACTTCGACTCGCTGGTGACCTTCATCACGCGCTCGCCGGTGGTGGCGGCGGTTGTCGAGGGGCCCGACGACACGTGGCGCCTCGTGCGCCAGTTGATGGGAGCCACGAATCCGGCCGAGGCCAGCCCCGGAACCATTCGCGGGGACCTCGCGGTGGTGATGGCGGAGAACCTGATCCACGGCTCGGATTCGCCTGACGCGGCCCGTCGCGAGATCGGAATTTTCTTCCCCGAGCTGGCGTGACGCGGCTCGGTGGTGGCGCGGGGCCATCTTGCCCTAGCCTGGTGGGCAGAGGAGGGGGTACGTGGACTCCCTCGCTAGAGGGTTTCTATGGTTGAGAGTCGATTTTCATTGCTGGGTCGCGACATGGCGGTCGACCTCGGCACGGCGAACACCCTGGTGTACGTACGCGGCCGCGGGATCATCCTGAACGAGCCGTCGGTGGTCGCCATCGACGTCAAGGATGGCAAGCCGCTCGCGGTGGGCGCCGAGGCCAAGCGTATGATCGGTCGCACGCCGAGCAACATCCAGGCGATCCGCCCGCTGAAGGATGGCGTCATCGCCGACTTCGAGATCTGCGAGAAGATGCTGCGCTACTTCATCCACCGCGTGCACCAGCGTCGCTTCGCCAAGCCGCGGATGGTCATCTGCGTGCCGTCGGGCATCACGGGCGTCGAGCAGAGAGCGGTGATGGAGGCGGCGGAGTTCGCCGGTGCGCGCAAGGCGTACATCATCGAGGAGCCGATGGCGGCGGCGATCGGCGCGGGTCTGCCCATCCACGAGCCGAGCGGCAACATGGTGGTCGACATCGGCGGCGGCACGACCGAGGTGGCGGTGATCTCCCTCGGCGGCATCGTGACCAGCCAGTCGATCCGCATCGGCGGCGACGAGCTCGACGAGGCGATCGTGGCGTTCGTGAAGAAGGAGTTCCAGCTGGCGCTGGGCGAGCGGACGGCCGAGGAGATCAAGATCCAATTGGGCTCGGCCTACCCGCTCGAGCAGGAGCTGCGTGCCGAGATTCGTGGTCGCGACCTGGTGACTGGACTGCCCAAGACCGTGGTGATCTCGACCGAGCAGATCCGTCAGGCGATCGAGGAGCCGGTGCAGGCCATCGTGGACGCGGTCAAGGTGACGCTGGACCGGACGCCGCCCGAGCTCTCCTCGGACCTGATGGAGCAGGGGATCGTCCTGACCGGCGGTGGCGCGCTGCTGAACGGGATCGCTCAACGCCTCGAATTCGAGACGAACATGCCGATCATTGTGGCCAACGACCCGTTGAACTGCGTGGCGCTCGGCAGCGGCATGTGCCTGGAGGAACTCGAGAGCTTCTCACGCATGTTGAAGTCCAGTCCCACGCGATAAGACGTGGCCAGCGACCGAACGAGGCGTCGCGCCTGGACCACGGGAGTGGCCGCTGCCCTCCTGCTCACGATCCTCTACTTCACGGTGGGGGTGATGTCGGGCTTGCGCAGTGCCGCCAACCTGGTCGTGGCGCCCTTCGCCTGGACGGTCGACCAGGTCGCGCGCCCGATCGGGCACATCTTCGCCGGTACGATCAACTACAGCGACGTGCTGGCGCAGAACCAGAAGTTGCGCTACGAGCTCGGGCGGGCGCAACTCGCCCTCAACGAGAACTGGGCCCTGTACCGGGAGTTGCAGCAGGTGACGACGCAACTGCACGTGCCCTTCGTGTCCACCCTGCCGGTCGTGAGCGCGCAGGTGACGGCGATCTCACCGACGAGTTTCGCGGCGACCGTGGACATCTCCAAGGGTCGCGACGACGGGGTCTTGGCGGGAATGCCGGTCGTGGCCAACGGCGGACTGGTGGGCAGTGTGATCGCGACGACCCCGCACGGCGCCACCGTGCGGCTCATCACCGACGTGCGCTCGCTGGAGGGCGTGACCTGGGGGAGTGGCGCGACGTCGCTCGTGGTCAATGGACGCGGCGTGAACAACGGGTTGGGAGCGTCGTCGGTCGTACTGACGACGAACCTGAAGCCGGGCACGATGCTGGTGACCGATGGGCTCAGCGGAGGGCTGTTCCCGCCCGGGATTCCCGTGGCGCGGGTGCGCCAGGTCACCCTGACCCCCGGGGCGAGCACGTACTCGCTGACCCTCGAGCCGGCCGCCGATCTCGCCCACCTGTCCTACGTGGACGTGGTGCAGTGGGAGCCCTCGACGTGAGTCGAGCCCTGCTGGTCGTCACCCTGGTGACGCTGTTCGTCGAGGGCCTGCAGTTGGCGGTCTTCTCGACGTGGCGGATCGACGGCGTCGTAATCATGGCCGTGTGGCTGTGGCCGCTGGCCATGGGGTTGGCCGGCTACACGGCGCTGGGGATCTGGAGCGCGATCGTGGCGGGCGTCTTCTTGGACACCCACGCCACGACCCCCTTTGGGCTGACCGCGGTGGTGGGCGTGGCGCTGGCCTACGGCGCGTCGCGGCTGGGGCGCGAGGGGGTCGGCGACCTCGACTCGGCGGCGTGGTGGGTGACGCCCGTCCTGGCGGGTGTCGCCGGGTTCGTGGCACCGGTGCTCTACGTGGCGCTCGGCGTGGTTGCCCTGAACTTCGGCCTGTGGCGCGGTAGCGTTCTAACGGTCATGGTGGTGAACGCGTTGGCTTTCGCGGTGGGGGCCCGTCCGGTCACGCGGCTCGCCCGAGCGGTGGGTCGACTGGGCGGGACTCGTCGATGAGACAATCGTGGCGTGAGCGTCCGACGGGCTCGCGGTGGTCGCGGCTGTGGCGCCCGTGGGTGTCGCTCAACCCGTGGCGCGGACGGGGTCGCGGCATCAACGAGCCGCGCGCCGTGGGCATACGCGACCTCGTGGCGTCGCCCGAGGAGATCACGTCGCGCCCCGAGCGCCGCTGGCTGGTGATCGGCTGGTTCTTCGCCGCCCTGCTGGTGCTGCTCGTCGTGCGCCTCTTCACCCTGCAGATCCTCGAGTACCACGCGTCGGTGGCCACCGTGGACGCGAACTCGCTGCGGGTGAGCACCATCCCCGCTCCTCGCGGGCTCATCCTCGATCGCTCCGGGCAGCCGCTCGTGAGCAACGTCACCACCACGGAGCTGCAGCTCTCGCGCGCCCAGGCGACGCTCGACCCGTCGGTGGAGGGGTCGCTGTCGTTGCTGACCGGCATCAGCATCAAGCAGATCACGGCGGACCTCAACAATCCCCAGTACAACCCGTACCAGCCGGCGCCCATCATGCTCAGTGCTCCCGCGCGCGTTGTCGAGTACATTCGCCTGCACCCGAGCGAGTTCCCGGGCGTCACCACTCTGAACGTCTCGCAGCGCGCGTACCCCTTTGGCGGGTCGATGGCCGCCCAGGTGCTGGGCTACGTGGGTCCTATCACCGGGGCGGAGATCGCCGCCCACCCCAATCAGGGCTACCAGACCGACTCCCAGATCGGCAAGGCCGGCATCGAGGCCTACTACGAGTCGTACCTGCGCGGCCACGACGGGACTCAGACCCTGGAGGTCAACGCTTTCGGCAACATCGTGGGCACCGTCCCGACGTCGCCTCCGGTCAGCGGCGACTCGGTCGTGCTCAACATCGACGCGGGCCTCCAGCAGGCGCTCCAGCAGTATCTGGTGGCCGACGTCAAACTGGTGCGGGCGTCGAACAGCCCCTACAACCCAGTGCCGCCCAAGGTCCCCAACGCCGCGGCCGTGGTGATGGACGTCACCAACGGTCACGTGCTGGCGATGGCGAGCTACCCGTCGTACAACCTGAACTCCTTCACCCACGGACTGTCCGTCGCCACGTTCCACCAGCTGCTGAACGAGGGGGCGTTCAACAACTACGCGATCCAGGGCCTCTACACGCCCGGCAGCACCTTCAAGCTGGCGACCGCGACCGCGGCGCTGCAGACCGGGATCTTCCCCGCCAACAAGCTGGTGGACGACACGGGAACCTACATCGTGCCGGGCTGCCTGCAGGGGGGGCACGGCTGCGTGTTCCACGACGACCTGTCCCTCGGTGCCGGCTGGATCTCGCTGCCGATGGCGCTGACGGTCTCGTCGGACTACTACTTCTACAACCTGGGATACCTCTTCTGGTCCCAGCGCGCGAAGTACGGGCTGACGCCGATCCAGAACGTGGCCGCTCAGTACGGTCTGGGTCAGTACACCGGGATCGACCTGCCCAACGAGGTCCAGGGCCGGGTGGACTCGCCGGCGGTGCGTCGCGAACTGCACAAGCTCGCTCCCAAGGCCTTTCCCACGGTGGCGTGGTACACCGGCGACAATCTGGAGATGGCCTTCGGCCAGGGGACGACGGCGCTTACCCCGATCGAGATGGCCCAGGCCTACGCCACCTTCGCCAACGGCGGGACGCGCTACGCGCCCGAGGTCGCGGCGGCGATCATCAGCCCCCACGGTCGGGTCGTCGAGCGCTACCAGCCGCGCGTCCTCGGTCACGTGAGCCTCCCCCCGGCGGTGCGTAACCCGATCCTCCAGGGCCTCACCGGCGTCGTCGAGAACCCGGCGGGAACCGCGTACGGGACGTTCCACGGCATCATCAACTTCTCGCTGACGAGCTACCCGCTGGCGGGAAAGACGGGCACGGCGAGCAACGCCCCGGGGCTGGACCCCAACTCCTGGTTCGTCGCGTTCGGCCCCACCTACAAGCCGCGCTACGTGGTCGTGTGCGTCCTGGCGCAGGGTGGCTACGGCGCCGCGGCCGCCGCGCCGGTGGTGGCCGAGACGTTCAACTACCTCCACGCCCACCCGCCGGCGCCTCTCACCCTGCGGGTTCGGTCGCTGCTGCCGAGCACGACCACCACGACGCCGCACACCACGACGTCGCACACCACGACG
>JBMFWX010000004.1:0-29500 GCA_049964855.1 Acidimicrobiales bacterium | reverse complement strand
CGCACACCACGACGTCGCACACCACGACGACCTCCACCACCCCAGCCACCACGACTACGACGACGACGCCCGGGTCGACGACCACGAGCAAAGCGGCGGGTTAGGTGTGCGCCCGAGTAGCCTGGTGGGGTAGGGCGTCGTGGAGACGCGAGAAGAACGCAGGCGAGGTGGACACGAGCTACCAGCCGATGGACCGCAAGGACGTACCGTGGCACGAGACAGCGAGGGACGGCTTCTTCCGTGCACCCTCGTGTGGGGTGTCGTTGGTCCGGGCATCCACGCCCCTCGTACCCGTACCGGTGCCGCCACGAGCGCGCGTGCCGTGACCCCCACCCGTGGCGCGCGCGACGAGTCGCGCGCGACGAAGAACGCAAGGAGTACCCGTCGTGAACGACGAGACCACCAACCAGTCCCCGCCCGTGAACGGTCCCCGCATTGGTGACACTCGGCCGGCTCCCCAAATAGGCGACACCCGCCCGGCGCCCGTCAGTTCGGCGGCGGGAGCGCCCGCGAGTGCCGCGCGACCTGGCGCACCGCGACGGCGTCGCGGTGGCCGGGGCCGGGGGCAGGGTCAGCGATCCGGTGCGCCACGCGCCACCGGCGCACGCCCCGTCGAGGCGCCGGTCGAGGCGTCCGCCCCGGAGGCGGCGGCGGACGGCGCCCCACGTGAGCGGGCGCGCAAGCGTCGCGGCGGCGAGCGCCGGACCCGGGCGCAGGGTCGCTATCTCATGTGCGTGCACACCACCGCGGACGCCACGCACATCGCCACCCTCGAGGGCCGCACGATGGTCGAGTACACCGTCGCCAAGGTGGCCGACGAGACGAACCAGATCGACGGCAACATCTACGTGGGACGGATCCAGAACGTGCTGCCGGGGATGGAGCTGGCCTTCGTCGATATCGGCATTCCGAAGAATGCGGTGCTGTACCGCGGCGACGTGTCCTTCGACACCGACGACCTGGAGGGGCCGTCGCGCTCCACCAAGCGCATCGAGGAGATGATCCGGGCCGGGCAGACCATCGTGTGCCAGGTGACCAAGAACGCGATTGGCGCTAAGGGGGCGCGCCTCACCCAGGAGGTCTCGCTGCCCGGCCGCTTCGCCGTCCTGGTGCCCAACTCGACGACGATCGGCATCTCCAAGCGCCTGCCGGACGGCGAGCGACGCCGTCTGCGCAAGATCATCGACGACGTCAAGCCGGAGCGACACGGCGTGATCATCCGCACGGCCGCCGAGGGGGTCTCCGCCGACGACCTCGCGCGCGACGTGGCGTCACTCGCCGAGAAGTGGGACGCAATCGAGGCCGAGGTCCGCCGCTCCTCGCAGCCTCGCCTGATCTACCGGGACCTGGACCTCGCGGTGCGCGTCCTGCGCGAGGAGCTGAACGACGACTATCGCGCGGTCCTGATCGACGACCGGGACCTGTTCGAGAAGGTTCGCGAGTACGTGATGGCCGTGAACCCGGAGCTGACCGACCGGATCGAGTACTACGACCGCGCGAGCGAGGACCTGCCGCTGTTCGAGCGCTACTTCGTGCACGAGCAGCTGCACCGGGCCCTGGATCGCAAGGTGTTCCTCCCGTCGGGCGGGTCGTTGATCATCGAGCGGACCGAGGCGCTGACGGTGATCGACGTCAACACCGGCAAGAACGTGGGCACCACCAACCTCGAGGAGACGGTGTTTCGCAACAATCTCGAGGCGGCCGAGGAGGTGGCGCGCCAGTTGCGCCTGCGCGACATCGGCGGGATCATCGTGATCGACTTCATCGACATGGAGCCCAAGGCCAATCGCGAGGCGGTGGCCTCCGCGCTGCGCCAGGCGCTCTCGCGCGACAAGACGCGCACCCAGGTGTTCGACATCTCCGAACTGGGCCTGGTCGAGATGACGCGCAAGCGCGTGAACGAGGGGCTCTTGGAGTCGGTGTCCACGGTCTGCAGCGTCTGCGACGGCCGCGGCTTCGTGGTGTCCACCGGACTGTAGGCCGCGCGCGGGGACCGAGCCGGTGGCGGGGTTTGCTAGGATGGTACTCCTATGTACGCCGTCATCCGAGTGGGCACATCACAAGAGCGCGTCAGCGAGGGCCAAGTGGTCCGCGTCGATCGGCGCTCCGAAGAGGTGGGCACCGCCGTCCAGTTCCAGCCGGTCCTCCTCGTGGACGGCGACCAGGTGGTCGCCGGTCCCGCGCTGAGGGGGGCGACCGTGACCGCCACGATCGTGGGCGAGGAGAAGGGTCCCAAGATCCGGGGCCTCACCTACAAGCCCAAGGCGAACCAGCGGCGTCGGTGGGGGCACCGCCAGAAGTATTCGACCGTCGAGATCACGAAGATCTCGGCGCAGGGCTAAGGAGGACTCGTGTCCAAGACCAAAGGTGGCGGTTCCACCCGCAACGGACGTGACTCGAACGCGCAGCGCCTGGGCGTCAAGACGTTCGACGGCACGCTAGTGCAGTCCGGCAGCATCATCGTGCGCCAGCGCGGGACGCGCTTCCACCCCGGGCGCAACGTGGGGATCGGCAAGGACGACACGCTTTTCGCGCTGAGTGCGGGCACCGTGAAGTTCGGCTTCCGGGCCGGACGCAAGCTGGTCGACGTCCTGACCGACTGACCGTCTCGCCCGTTTCGGGCACACAAAAGCCCCCCGGACCTCGTCCGGGGGGCTTTTGTGTCGGGGGTTAGAGGCCCTTGACCTGCTTCTTGAAGGTCGATCCGATGGACACCTTGGGCGCCCGGGACGCCTTCACCTCGATCGGCTCGCCCGTCTGGGGGTTGCGCGCGGTGCGCGCCTTGCGCTCGACGCGCTCGAACGAGAGGAAGCCCGACAGGACGACCTTCTCGCCGCGCGTCACGTTCGAGACGACGACGTCCTCGAACGCCTTGAGGACCTCAGCCACCGTGTTCTTGGTCGCGCCACTCTCAGCAACAATTGCTTCTACCAACTCGGCCTTGTTCACCGGTCGACTCCTTGCTCTTGGTTGAAATGGACCGGGAGATTTCCCAGCTACCGGGTCCATCTTTATCGACCGGGTGGGCCCGGTCGGGGATTTTCCCTAAATTTTCACACATTCGGGGGTCGCTCGAGGCGGGAAAACCCTCGTCAGCGGATTTTTCACGGGGCTCCAGCCGGGGCCCGCGGGCGTGGCGCCCTACGATGGGCCGATGAGCTCCCTGGACCGAACCCGTCTGACGGCGCTGCGGGCGCGCGAGTTCGCCGCCTACGAGGCGTCGCACCCTCGTTCGCGCGCGCAGTTCGAGGCGTCCACGCACCTGTTCGCGAAGGTTCCCATGACCTGGATGACGATGTGGGCGGGCGGGTTCCCCCTGGCTTTCGAGCGGGCGCGCGGCGCCACGATCACCGACGTCGACGGCCACGAGCTCATCGACTTCTCCCTGGGCGACACCGGGGCGATGGCGGGCCACTCGCCGGCCCCGCTGGTGGACGCCCTGGCCCGCCGCGCGGGGGTGCTGGGCGGGGTCACGACGATGCTGCCCAACGAGGACGCGCAGTGGGTCGCGGCGGAGCTGTCGCGGCGCTTCGGCCTCGCCCGGTGGTCGTTCACGCTCTCGGCCACCGACGCCAACCGGTGGATTCTGCGCCTGGCGCGCCTGGTGACCGGTCGACCCAAGGTTCTGGTGTTCTCCTACTCCTACCACGGCACGGTCGACGAGTCGTTCGTGGTGATCGGCCCCGATGGTCGCCCGGCGTCACGTCCGGGCAACGTCGGTCCGGCCGTGGACCCGACGACCACGACCCGCGTGGTCGAGTTCAACGATCTGGCGGCGCTCGAGCGCGAGCTCGCGGCCGGGGACGTCGCCGCCGTGCTGACCGAGCCCGCCATGACCAACATTGGCATCGTGCTGGCCGAGCCGGGCTTCCTGGAGGGCGTGCGCGAGCTGTGCGACGCGAGCGGCACGCTGCTGGTGATCGACGAGACGCACACCTTCTCGGCCGGCCCGGGAGGCGCGACGCGCCGCTTCGGGCTGCGCCCCGACGCCCTGACGATCGGCAAGTCCCTGGGCGGAGGGGTGGCGTGCGGGGCCTACGGTCTCACGGCGGAGTTGGCGGATCGGGTGCTGCGCACGGTCGCGCGCGACGACGTCGACATCGCCGACGTCGGGGGCGTCGGGGGGACGCTCGCGGGCAACGCCCTCAGCCTGGCGGCCATGCGCGCGGTGCTGGGCGAGGTCCTGACCGACGAGGCCTTCGTCCCCATGGAGATGCTGGCGACGTCCTTCGCCGAGGGCGTGACGTCCACGATCGAGCGCTTCGACCTCCCCTGGTCGGTGCGCCAGCTGGGGGCGCGCTGCGAGTACCGCTTCGCGTCGCCCGCTCCGCGAAACGGGGGGGAGTCCGCGCGCAGCGCCGACCCCGACCTCGAGAGCTACCTGCACCTCTACGGCACCAATCGCGGAGTGCTGCTGACCCCGTTCCACAACATGGCGCTCATGTGCCCGGCCACCACCGCGGCGCACGTGGCGCGCCATCAGGCGGTCTTTGACGCCGCGGTCGGGGAGTTGGTGGGCTAGCACGGGCGGCCCCCGTAGGATGGCGCTGTGTCATCCTTCGTCGACGCCGCCCAACTGCACGCCAAGGCTGGCGACGGCGGGGCGGGGTGCGTGAGCTTTCGTCGCGAGGCGCACGTCGCGAAGGGCGGACCCGACGGGGGCGACGGCGGCCGCGGCGGGGACGTGTGGTTGGTGGCCGACCCCAACCAGGCCTCCCTGCTGGGCTTTCGTGATCACCCCTTTCGCCGCGCCGTCGACGGCCATCACGGCACGTCCAAGCGTCAGCACGGGGCGCGGGGCGAGGAGCTGGTCGTGAAGGTGCCCGTGGGAACCGTGGTGCACGATCGCGACGGGACCGTACTGGTCGACCTGGCCGGCCCCGGCGACCGGTGGCTGGCCGCGGAGGGCGGTCTGGGCGGCGCCGGCAACGCGCGCTTCCTGTCCAATCGCCGCCGGGCCCCAGCCTTCGCCGAGCAGGGCGAGCGGGGTCAGGAGCGCTGGTACGACCTGGAGCTCAAGTTGCAGGCCGACGTGGCGCTCATCGGGTTCCCCAACGTGGGCAAGTCGACGCTGATCGCGCGGATCTCGGCGGCGCGTCCCAAGATCGCGGACTACCCCTTCACGACCCTGGTGCCCAACCTGGGCGTCGTACGGGTCGGGCGGCGCGCGTCGCGGCCCGAGGACGTCACCGAGTTCGTCGTCGCCGACATCCCCGGCCTGATCGAGGGGGCCGCGCAGGGTCGCGGGCTCGGGCACGACTTCTTGCGTCACGTCGAGCGCGCCCGGGTCCTGTGCGTCCTGCTCGACCTGTCCGAGACGGCGCCCCTGAGCCCTCAGGACCAGTTGGACGTTCTGCTGGGTGAGCTCGGGGAGTACCGTGCCGAGCTGCTCGAGCGCCCGCGACTGGTGGTCGGCTCCAAGGAGGACGTCGCCGCGTACGATCTGCCCGGCGTCGCGACCGTGTCGTCGGTCACCGGTGAGGGCGTCGGTGCCCTGGTCACGGCGATGGCGGCGAGGGTGAGCGACGCGCGCGAGCGCGAGGCCTCACTGGCCACCCACGAGGTGGTCGTGCACCGGCCGGTGCCCGACGAGGTCGTCGTCGAGCGCCTGGCCCCCCACGAGTGGCGCGTCGCGGGCCGTCCGGCGCTGCGCGCGGTGCGCTTCCAGGATCTCACCGACGACGAGGCGCTGGCGGAGATCGTGCGTCGTCTGCGCGACCTCGGGGTGGATCGGCTGCTCGGCCGCGCGGGCGTGCGCGACGGCGACGTGGTCACCGTTGGCGCGCTGTCCTTCGAGTGGTGGCGCGACGACGGGGGCGCCGGGCTCGACCGAGGCCACCACCGCGCCACGCGCCGCGAGCGCCTGGCGCGTCACGGACGCCTGGACGACGTCTCCGCCGACCAGGAGGGCGATGGCGCGTAGGGCCGTCGTCAAGATCGGCACGACGTCGGTCACCGATTCCCACGGCGACGTCGACTATCCGACCCTGGTCCAGATCGCCCAGGACGTGGTCGACCTGCGCGCTCGAGGCTGGTTCGTCGTCGTGGTGACCTCCGGTGCGATCACCGCCGGCTGGGCGGAGGTCGGGGCGGATCGGGCGCGACCCACCGATGCGGTGACCCTGCAGGCGGTGTCCGCGGTGGGTCAGCCGCTGCTGATGCACGCCTGGCGCAACGCGTTCGCGGAGTGCGCGACCAGCGTCGGCCAGGTGCTGCTCGCGCCGCTGGACTTCTCGCACCGCGGCCAGTACCTGCACGCCCGACGCACCCTCGACGCCCTGGAGACACTGGGCGTGGTCCCCATCGTCAACGAGAACGACGCCGTCGCCGACGAGGAGATCCGCTTCGGCGACAACGATCGCCTGGCGGCGCTGGTCGCCAACCTGGTGGTGGCGTCGCACCTCGTCCTGCTCACTGACACCGACGGACTGCTGACCGCGGATCCGCGACTGGATCCGGCGGCCACCCTGATCGAGGAGGTGACCAGCTTCGACGCGACGATCCTCTCGCTGGCGGGAGCCAGCACCTCGGGCGTCGGCAGCGGCGGTATGGCCTCGAAGCTCGCCGCGGCGCGCATGGCGACCTGGTCGGGGGTCACCACGGTGGTGGCGCCCGCGCGCGTCAGCGGCTCACTGGTGCGGGCGATCGACGAACTCCCTGGGTCGGGCACCGTGTTTCGCGCCCGGCGCGAACGGCTCCCGGCGCGCAAGGCCTGGATCGCCTTCGCCGTGGCCACTCGCGGGACGGTTCACATCAACCAGGGCGCGATGCAGGCCCTGGAGAACCACGGACGCAGTCTGCTGCGGGTGGGCGTCGTCTCCCACGAGGGTTCTTTCGCCGAGGGGGACGCGGTGGACGTGCGGGGCCCCGATGGTGCGCTGGTCGCCAAGGGCCTGGCGCGGGTGAGTGCCGACCACTTCGCCCAGGACGACGTCGTGGTGCATCGCGACGATCTGGTCCTCCTGCGCCGGGCTTGAGCACCACTACGCTGAGCGGGTGGTGGTGAGCGCACTCGAGGAACAGGGCCGGGCGGTGCGGGCCGCGGCGTCGCGCCTCGCCCGGGCGAGCGATGACGCGCGCCGGTCGGTCCTGCTCGACGTGGCCCGCGCGCTCGAGGACCGCCGTGACGAACTCGTGGCGCTGAACGCGACCGAGGTGGCGAGCTACGAGGACGGTGGGGCGGGGCGCGATCGGCTCACTCTGACCCTCGAGCGGGTGGCGTCGATGGCCGCGACGTTGCGCGACGTGGCGGCGACCGACGATCCGCTGTTCGAGGTGGTGGCACGCGACACGCGCCCCAACGGGCTGCGCGTCGAGCGAGTACGCGTCCCCTTGGGCGTGGTGGGCGTGATCTACGAGAACCGCCCCAACGTGACCAGCGACGTGGCGGGGCTCTGCGTGCGCAGCGGCAACGCGGCGTTCCTGCGCGGATCGGCGTCGGCGCTCGCGACCAACCAGTTCATCGTGAGCCTGTGGCACGAGGCCCTTGCGCGTCAGGGCCTGCCGGTCGAGGCGGTCAGCCTGGTGGAGGACGTCTCCCACCGGGCCGCCGCAGAGTTCATGGGCCTCACCGGTGTGCTCGACTGTCTGATCCCGCGCGGTGGTCCGAGCCTGATCGCCGCGATGCGCGAGCACGCGCGGGTTCCCTACGTCCTCGACGGTGACGGGAACTGCCACGTCTACGTCGACGAGTCCGCGGATCTGGCACGAGCGGTGGCGATCGTGCGCAACGCCAAGACGTCGCGACCCGGGGTGTGCAACGCCGCCGAGACCGTCCTCGTGCACCGCGCGCTGGCCGCACGCTTCCTCCCGGCAATGGCGGCGGCCATGCCCGAGGTGCAGTGGCGCGCCGACGAGGAGTCGCGCGCGGTTCTGGTGGACGCGCGTCCCGCGAGCGAGGACGATTACGCTCGCGAGTTCCTCGACCTGATTATGGCGGTGCGGGTCGTGGGCTCGATCGACGAGGCCATCGACCACGTCGCGCGCTACGGCACGGGTCACAGCGAGGCGATCGTCACCGAGGACCCCACTCGGGCCGAGCAGTGGGTCCGTCAGGTCGACGCGGCCGCGGTGCTGGTCAACGCCTCGACCCGCTTCGTGGACGGGGGTGAGCTGGGGCTGGGGGGCGAGGTCGGGATCTCCACCCAGAAACTGCACGCGCGCGGGCCGATGGGCGTGCGCGAGCTCACCAGCGTGAAGTGGGTCGTGCGCGGCGACGGGCACGTGCGATGACGTCCCTCGATCCCCGTGAGGAGGTGGCGCGACGGCTGGGGCTCACCGAGGTCACCCCGTTGCGATTCGCCTCGCCGGGCGACGTGCGCGAGAGGCTGGCCGTCCAGTCGTACCTGAGCGACGACGCCATCTCGTCGGTGGTCTACCTGGCCGACCGATTGGCCAAGCCGGTCCTGGTGGAGGGACCGGCGGGAACCGGCAAGACGTCGCTGGCGCAAGCGGTGGCGGACGCCACGGGCGCGCGACTGATCCGCCTGCAGTGCTACGAGGGCCTCGACGAGTCCAAGGCGCTCTACGAGTGGAACTACCGCAAGCAGCTGCTGCGCATCCAGGCGGGTCGGGCTGAGGGGTCGGGCCCCGAGGAGTGGTCGCACCTCGAGGAGGACATCTTCGCGGAGGAGTTCCTGCTGACGCGGCCGTTGCTCGAGGCCATCTCGGCCACCGATCCCGTCGTGCTGCTGATCGACGAGGTCGATCGCGTCGAGCTGGAGACCGAGGCGCTGCTGCTGGAGATCCTCTCGGAGTACCAGGTGTCGATTCCCGAGCTGGGCACGGTGCGCGCCACCCAGATTCCGATGGTGTTCCTCACCTCCAACAACACCCGTGAGCTGTCGGAGGCGCTCAAGCGTCGGTGCCTCTACCTGTACATCGGCTACCCCAACGTCGAGCGCGAGCGCGAGATCATCGTGCAGCGCGTCCCGGGCATCTCGACCGCGCTGGCCGACCAGATCGCGCACGTCGTGCGCACCATCCGCTCCATGGACCTGAAGAAGGCCCCCTCGGTCTCCGAGACCCTGGACTGGGCGCGCACGCTGGTGCTGCTCGGACGCGAGGAGATCGGCGACGAGGACGCCGCGGCGACCTTGCACATCCTGCTCAAGTACCAGAGTGACATCGAGAGGGCCGCGAAGGAGCTCCTCGGTCGACCGAGGCCCCTTGCGTAGGGTCCTCGGCGAGTTCGTCGGCGAACTGCGCGAGGCGGGCATCCCGGTCTCGCTGAGTGAGCACGTGGACGCCGCCCGCTGCATCGGCCTGATCGACCTGGGGGACCGGGATCTGTTGCGCGCCGCGCTCGCCGCCACTCTGGTGAAGGACGGCGATCACCTGGAGGCCTTCTACCGCGCCTTCGACATCTTCTTCTCGCTGCGCCAGGCCGACCTCCCCCCATCGTCGGCTGGTGACGCTGCGGTGGACCCCGACGCCGGCGCGCCGGGCGCCGCGGGCTCGGGCGCGCCGCGCGGCGAGGGCGGGGGTGCGGGCTCGCGGCTGTCGGCGGAGGAGCTGGCGTCGCTGCTGTGGCGCGCCCTGCGCGACGGGGACTCGACGATGCTGCGCCGTGGCGCCGCCGACGCGGTGACGCGCTACGCCGGCATCGAGCCCGGTCGCCCGGTGGGCGGGACCTACTACCTCTACCGCACGCTTCGCAACCTCGAGCTCGAGGCGCTCGAGGAGCGCCTCGCCCAGTGGGGTCGCGATCGCGGTGGGCCACCCGGCGCACTCGGTGAGCGCCTCGCTCGCGACGACGCTCGAGAGCGGATCGCGCGACTGCGCGAGGCCGTCGAGCGCGAGATCCGCCAGCGCCTGGTGGAGGATCGAGGCGCGCCGACCCTCGCGCGTTCGGTGCGCCGCCCCCTGCCCGAAGACGTGGACGTGATGCACGCCAACCGCGAGGAGATGGCCCAGCTCCAGCGGGCGCTGCGCCCCCTCAGCCGCAAGTTGGCGACCCGGCTGGCGCGCCGCCGTCGTCGCCGCCACCGCGGCCCGGTCGACCTGCGTCGCACGGTGGCGCGCAGCCTGTCCACCGGCGGCGTCCCCCTGGACCTGCGCTTCAAGCCGCCGCGGCCGGCCAAGCCCGAGATCATCGTCATCGCGGACATCTCGGGGTCGGTGGCGTCCTTCGCGCGCTTCACCCTGCACCTCGTGCACGCGATCTCCTCGCAGTTCTCGACGGTGCGCAGCTTCGTCTTCGTCGACGGACTCGACGAGGTGACCCGACTCTTCGAAGGGGTGGACGACCCGGCGGACGCCGTGGCTCGCATCAACGCCGACGCCGACGTCATCGCCGTCGACGGACACTCGGACTACGGTCGCGCGCTGTCGACGTTCCACGACCGCTACGCCCGCGAGGTGACGCGGCGCGCCACGATCCTGATCCTGGGCGACGCGCGCAACAACTACCACCAGGCCCGCCCGGAGGTCCTGGCCGACCTGGCGGCGCGGGCTCGGTCGCTGTACTGGCTGAATCCCGAGCCCCGGTCGTACTGGGACAGCGGGGACTCGGTTATCGCCCAGTACGCGCCCTACTGCGACGCGGTGATCGAGTGCCGTACTCTGCGCCAGCTGGAGGCCTTCGTGGGGGAGCTGACGTGAGCGAGGTCTGGCAGCACTTCGTGACGCGCGGCGCGCCGCCCACGGGGGCGTGCCTGGTCCTGGTGCGACACGGCGAGGCGCGCTGCAACGTCGACGGCGTCGTCGGCGGCGCGCGCGGCGACGGCTCGCTGACCGCGCGTGGCCGCGATCAGGCCCGGGCCCTGCGCGACCGACTCGCTCGCTCGGGAGAGTTCGACGACCTGTCGGCGTTCTACACCTCGACCCTGCCGCGAGCCGTGGAGACGGCGGCGATCCTGGCGCCGGCTCTGCCCGAGGGGCTCACGCCGGTGACCGACGACGATCTGTGCGAGTTGCGCCCCGGCGCGGCGGACGGTCTGACGTGGGACGAGGTCGCCCAGCGCTACGGGTCGCTCGCGTGGCGAGAGGACCCCGGTGCGCCCTTCGCCCCCGGAGGCGAGTCCCGTCTCGAGTTCTACGAGCGCTGCGAGCGGTCGCTGGCGCGACTGGCCGAGCGCCACCCGGGCCAGCGAGTCCTCGTGGTGTCCCACGGCGGGGTCATCGAGCAGGCCATGAAGATCCTGCAGGGCGACGATCCGGCCGCGCGCCTGGGCCTACGCACGGATCACGCCTCGGTGACCGAGATCGAGTTCGACGGGCCGCGCCGCCGACTCCTGCGCTACAACGACGTGGCGCCGCTCGACGCGCCGTACCCGCGCAGGAACTCGGCCACGTAGAAGGCGAGGTCGAGGCTCTGGGTGGCGTTCAGCCGGGGGTCGCAGATCGTCGTGTAGTTGAGCTCGAGGTCGTCCTCGTCGAGCCGCGACCCCCCGCCGAGACACTCGGTGACGTCGTCACCGGTCAACTCGATGTGCAGACCGGCCGGCCAGGTTCCGAGGGCCTGGTGGATGGAGAAGAACTGCGACACCTCGTCCATGATCTGGTCGAAGTGGCGGGTCTTCTGGCCGCCGGTGGCGAGGAAGGTGTTGCCGTGCATGGGATCGCACGTCCACAGCACGCGCCGGCCCTCGTCGCGGGTGGTCTCGATCAGCGCGGGCAGGTGCCGTGCGATTCGCTCGTGGCCCATGCGCGCGATCAGGGTGAGCCGCCCGGGCACGTTATCAGGGTTGAGGACGTCGATCAGGCGTCGTAACTCGTCGGCGTCGACGCTCGGCCCGACCTTGAGGCCGATCGGGTTGGCGACGCCGCGCAGGAACTCGACGTGCGCGCCGTCGAGCTGGCGGGTGCGGTCCCCGATCCAGAGCGTGTGCGCCGAGCAGTCGTACCAGTCACCGGTCAGCGAGTCGCGACGGGTCAGGGCCTGCTCGTAGGGCAGGATCAGCGCCTCGTGGCTGGTGTAGAAGTCCACCCCCTGTAGCGCGCTGTCGTCGTGCAGGTCGATGCCGCAGGCCCTCATGAACTGCAGGGCTCGCTCGATCTCGTCGGCGACCATGGCGTAGCGCTTGCCCTCGAGGGAGTTGGCCACGAACTCCTGGTTCCACGCGTGGACCCGCGAGAGGGCGGCGAAGCCCCCCTTGGTGAAGGCCCGCAGCAGGTTGAGCGTGGCCACACTCTGGTGATAGGCGGTGAGAAGGCGCTCCGGATCGGGCCGGCGCGACGCGGCGTCGAATCGGTCACCGTTCACGATGTGCCCGCGGAAGGAGTCCAGGCGCACGCCGTCGCGCTCCTCGTAGGGCTCGGAGCGGGGCTTGGCGAACTGGCCCGCGATACGTCCGACCTTGATGACCGGGACCCCGGACGCGTAGGTCAGCGCCACCGACATCTGGAGGATGACCTTCAGCTTGTCGCGAATCGAGTCGGCGGAGCCTTCGTCGAAGGACTCGGCGCAGTCGCCGGCCTGCAGCAGGAAGGCGTCGCCCGCCTCCACCTGGGCCAGGTGCTCGGTCAGACGGCGGGCCTCGCCCGCGAAGACCAGGGGCGGCTTGGCGGCCAGCGCGCTCTCCACGCGCGCCAGGTGCTCGAGGTCGGGCCAGGCGGGGCTCTGCGCGACGGCGCGATCGCGCCAGCTGCGCGGCGTCCAGGGAGGGGCGAGCGAACTCACGTCTGTAGCGTAGGGGCTGGCGCGCCGAGTGGCAATCGGTCGCACGACGCGGTCCCTCCGACCGCGGGCGGGCCGTTAGGCTCGGGAGGTGACTGCACGGCGGATCGGCCTCTTCGGCGGCACCTTCGACCCCCCTCATCTGGGCCACGTGGCGGCGCTGCGGGCGGCCGCGTGCACGGGGCGCTTCACTCGGATCGAGGTGACCGTCGCCGGCGATCCCTACCTCAAGCGCGACGCCGGCCCGGTGCTGCCGGGCGAGCTACGCCTGGCCATGGCTCACGTCGCCTTCGACGGGCTGGACTTGGTGCACGTCTCGGACCGCGAGATCCGTCGAGCGGGGCCCTCGTACACGATCGACACCGTGCTCGAGCTGCTGGAGGAGTGCGACGAGGTGGACCTGATCGTCGGTGCGGACCTGACGTCCCAGCTCGACTCGTGGCACCGCGCGGGCGAACTGGCCAAGCTCGTGCGCGTCGGGATCGTGCCGCGACCCGGGGGTGCCGTGGCGGTGGGGCCTCGGTGGCGGTCCTACGAGATCCCGATGAGCCCCGTGGACCTGTCCAGCACGTTCATCCGCGAGCGGCTCTTGAGCGACGAGGACCTGCGCCAGGTCCTGCCCGCCGCGGTTGTACCGATGTACGAGAGCTTTCGAGAGTAGAGTCGGGTCGTCATGGCGGTTCGACTATTCGATCTGACTGAGCCGCAGTCCGTGGGGCTGCCGGTGCTGGAAGCGGCTCCGCGTCGGCGACGCGAGGTGCGCCGCGTGCGTCGGCGTTGGGCGGTCGTGGCCGTCGTCAGCGTGGGGGCGCCGTTCGTCGCGGCGCTGATGGTGTTGGAGATGGTGCACTGAGCGCGGCCGTGACCGGTGTCGCGGCCGATCCGGGACCGTTCGATCCCTACGTCGCGTCGATCGTGGAGGCCGCGCTGCGTGCGGTGGACGAGAAGGTCGGACTCGACGCGGTGGTGCTCGACCTTCGCGGCCTGGTCGACTCCTTCGACGCGCTGGTGCTGGTGACGGGACGCAGCGACCGTCACGTCCGGACGCTGGCCGAGCACATCGAGGCGCAGGTCGCGCTCACCGCGCACGCGCGTCCCCAGCACGTCGAGGGGTGGGCGTCGGCGCAGTGGATCGCCCTGGACTTCAGCGACGTGATCGTGCACGTGTTCGATCCCGTGGCGCGGGCCTACTACGACCTTGAGCATCTCTGGAGCGCGGCTCGCGCCCACCGGCCCCAGCCGGCGCCCTAACTGTTCAGCAGGCTCGTGTAGTCGCTGGCCGTGACCACCTCGGCCGACCCGCCGCTGGGGAGGGGCGAGTGCTGGACGACGCCCGCGACGGTGATCTCGATGCCGCGGGTGGCGCCGACGTGCGCCGCGGTCAGGGCGAGCTGGCCCGTCGCCAGCAGGGCTCGCCGGCGCGAGAGGGTGCTGAGCGGCGTGGCCAGGTCGATGTAGCCGACGTGCTGGCGCACCACGGCCTGGACGATGACGAGGCTGCGCGGCAGTGCGCTGGTGAAGCCGGTCGCGGCCTCGATGGGCGTCGGGCCGAGGGTGAGCTCCTGGAGCACCGACGCCAGAGTCGGTGGCGTGGGCACGATGCGGCTGGACGGTGAGAGGTGGCCCGTGGCGTCAACGATGTAGACCGGCTGGGTGATGAACGTGACGTGCCCGTTGATCGTCCCCGGGATCGTCTTGCCCAGGAGCCCGAAGTGGACGGTCTTGGGACTGATGACCTCCGGGGCGCTCGCGGTCGGCACCAGGGTGCACCCCGCGAGCAAGAGCCCCGCCAGGGCCAGGCCGCTGGCCACCAGCGCTCGTCTCATTCGTCGGGCTCCTCGCTGAGGGGGAGCCGTATCTGGAAGCGGGCCCCACCCTCGGGACTGGTCAGGGTGGTGATCGTACCGTGGAAGGCGGCGACGTGCTCGCGCACGAGCGCCAGCCCCAGCCCCGATCCGTGCGACCGTCCGCGGTCGTGCGCCGCCCGGCCACGAAAGAAGCGCTGGTAGATCCGCTCGCGCTCCTCGAGCGGCACCCCCGGGCCCTCGTCGTCCACGTTGACGACCAGGGACGCGCCGTCGACGGCGATGCGTACCGCGCTGATGCCCCCGGCGTAGCGCTGGGCGTTGGCGGTCAGGTTCGTCATGACCCTCTCGAAGCGGCGCCGATCGACGCTGACCCGGGCTCCGTCGACCTCCTGCGCCACGTCCAGGGGCGGCGGCTCGCACCCGAAGTGGCGCGCGGCGCTGCGCACGGACTGCTCGACCAGCTGCCCGGCGGGAACGACTTCGATGAGGTGGCCGGCGGCCCCCGCGTCGCTGCGGGCCATCTCGAGGAGGTCCTCTACGAGGGCCTGGAAGATGGCGAGGTCCGCGCTGAGCAGGTCGAGGCTCTCGCGTCCCGCGGGGGAGAGCTCGTCGCGGTGGCGCTGGAGCACCGCCGTCGTCGTGGCCATGGTGGTCAGGGGAGAGCGAAGCTCGTGGCTCACGTCGCTCGCAAAGCGAGCGTCGCGCTCCATCCGCTCGACGAGGCGGCTGACCATCGTGTTGAACGAGTCGGTGAGCTGCTGGACCTCGGCGTCGGCCCGCCCGACGACGAGTCGCGTGGTCAACTCGCCCTCGGCGATGGCCGCTGCCGCGGCCGACACCTCCTCGAGGGGCCGGACCGCGCGCTGGGTGAGCCACATCCCGCCGCTGATGCCCAGGACCGAGGTGAGCAGCGCCCCGAGGATCAGCACGAGCAACAGCATGTGCAGGGTGTGCTCGAGGCGACCGAGGGGAAAGACCTGGAAGACCTGGGTCTCCACGGCGGGAATCGGCACGCCGACCACGAAGATCGGCTGATTGCCGCGCGCGAGCAGCGTCTGGTCCACCACGCGACCGTTGTCGACCATCGTGACGATGTCCTGGGTCACGTCCGTGGTGGCGGCACCGTGGCTCTTGGAGAGCCACTGGTGGTGGGTGTGCACGAGGACGCTGGAGCCGGTGGCGGTCTCGATGGAGTTCAGGATGCTGGGCAGCTGGGGGGGTGCGGTATACAGGGTGCTGCGAATCAGCGCCGCGTTCACGAAGCTCTGGTGCAGGTCCGTCTGCTGCTGGTTGTTGACCAGCACCCGCTGCACGCCGAAGAAGGTCAGCGAGGCGAAGATCGAGCTGAGCGCCAGTGCGCTGACGCCGAACGTGACCAGGAGGCGGACCCGCAGGCTGCGTAGGCGCACTACAGCACCAGCTTGTACCCGACGCCTCGGACGGTGACGAGGAAGGCCGGGTTCCCCGGGTCCGGCTCGATCTTCGTGCGCAGACGTCGAATGTGCACGTCGACGAGGCGGCTGTCGCCGAAGTAGTCGTAGCCCCATACGCGCTCGAGGAGGTCCTCGCGTGACAGCACCCGGCCGTTGACGGACGCCAGGTCGGTCAGCAGGCGAAACTCGGTCGACGTGAGGTGCAGTTCGCTACCGTCGGCGTGGCGGACCACGCCCTCGTCGGGTACCACCCGCAGGTCGCCGAGGGTGAAGGCGTTCGCGCCGTTGTGGGGGCGTCGGCGCAGGTGGGCGCGCACCCGCGCGAGCAGCTCCTCGGGGACGAAGGGTTTGGTGACGTAGTCGTCGGCTCCCGACTCGAGGCCCTGGACGACGTCGGTGGTGTCGTCACGGGCCGAGACAATGACGATGGGGACGTCACTCAGTGAGCGCAGTTCGCGGCACGTCTCGAAGCCGCTGATGCCCGGCAGCATCAGGTCGACCACGGCCACGTCGGCGTTGATGCGGGTGAACAGTCCGATGCCGTCCTCGCCGCTGGGGGCGTCATCGACCTCGAAGTCCTGACTCTCGAACATGAGTCGCAACGCACTACGGATGTGGTCGTCGTCCTCTACGATCAAGATGCGCGGCACGGTACCTCCTCGGGTACCTAAGACTACCGAGGTGCCCGCTCGATGAGGGGGTGCTGGCTAGCCTAAGGGCGTGGACCGATCCAGCACGGTGGGGTCCGGCTCGCAGTGGCACCTCGACGAGTTCGTGGCGACGCTGCGAGTGCAGGACCGCTCGCCGGCGACCCAGCGTGCGTACCGCACCGACGTGGAGCGTTTTGCGCACTGGGCCGGCGAGTCAGGGGTCGACGGACCCTCGGCGGTGACCCATCGCGTGCTGCGTGCCTACCTCACCCACATGACCACGCGCGGCGACGCGCGATCGTCGATCGCGCGGCGGCGAGCCTCGCTGCGGCGCTACTTCGCGTGGCTGGTGGAGCGCGGACACCTGGCGCAGAGTCCCGCCGCGCGCCTGATGGCGCCGCCGGCGCCGTCGCGGCTTCCCACTCTGGTCGTGCGCGAGCAGCTCGACGTCCTGCTCGACGAGGACTGGGGCGACGACGAGTGGGCGGTGCGCGATCGGGCGGTGTGTGAAGTCCTCTACGGGGCGGGCCTGCGCGTCAGCGAGCTGTGCGACCTCGACGTGGGCGGCGTCGACTTCCACGGCGGGCTGTTGCGGGTGATGGGCAAGGGGCGCAAGGAGCGTCTCGTCCCCTTGCACCCTCGGGGGCTGCGGGCCGTGGCCCGCTGGCTCGAGGAGGCCCGCGACGACGTGGCGGACGAGGGGTCGCCGCGTGAGGCCCTCTTCTTGAACCGCCGGGGGCGTCGTCTGGGGCCGCGCGACGTGCGCCGGATGCTGGATCAGCGCGTGGTGCGCGGTCACGTGCACCCCCACGCCCTGCGCCACACCTACGCGACCCACTTGGTCGAGGGTGGCGCCGACCTGCGGGTGGTTCAGGAGCTGCTGGGACACGAGAGCCTGACGACGACGCAGCTCTACACCCACGTCTCCAAGTCACGCCTGCAGCGGGTCCACCACCAGACCCATCCTCGGGGGTAGCGCACGTCCACTAGCATGGTTGGGCCCTCTCAAGGCGGGGGGGCAGGACGTTGCTCTCGGGGTTTCGTACGGTCGCCGCTCGCGGTGCACCTCGTGAGTCGAGTAACCGAACGAAAGGACACGTAGGACGTGGCACTCGTAACCCTGCAGGAGCTGTTGGACTCTGGCGTGCACTTCGGGCACCAGACTCGCCGGTGGAATCCCAAGATGCGCCGGTACATTCTGGGCGAACGCAATGGCATCTACCTGATTGACCTTCGCAAGACGCTCGCCGGTATCGAGACGAGTTACGCGTACGTCCGCGACCTGGTCGCCGCCGGTGGCGTGATCCTGTTCGTCGGGACCAAGAAGCAGACGCAGGGCCCCATCGCCGACTACGCGCAGGCGTGCGGAATGCCGTACGTGAATCAGCGTTGGCTCGGCGGCATGCTCACCAACTTCGCGACCGTCACCGGACGGGTGAAGCGGATGGTCGAGCTGCGCGCAATGCAGCGGGCCGGGGACTTCGACAACATGCCCAAGCGCGAGGCGCTGCGCCACGCGCGTGAGTTGGAGAAGCTCGACCGGAACCTGAGCGGTATCGCGAACCTCGACCGCGTGCCCGACGCCATCTTCGTGATCGACACGAAGAAGGAGCACATCGCGGTGACCGAAGCCCGCAAGCTGGGTCTGCCGGTCGTCGCCGTCGTGGACACGAACTGTGACCCCGACCTCATCGACTACGTCATCCCCGGCAACGATGACGCCATTCGCGCGGGCGCCCTGCTGTCGCGTCTCATCGCCGACGCGGTGGTCGAGGGGCGCTTCGTTCGGGCCAATCGCCCAGCGTCCCGTCCGACCACTCCCGCGCCCGCCGCGGTGAGTTCCGCCGCGGCGCCCGTCGCCGAGGAGGCTCCCGCGCCCGGCACCCCGGTGGCGGAGGCTCCCGTCGCGGCGCCCGTTGAGAGTTCCACCGCGGCGCCCGTGGCCGAGGAGGCTCCCGCGCCCGGCACCCCGGTGGCGGAGGCTCCCGTCGCGGCGCCCGTCGCCGACGAGGCCGTCACGGACGAGGTTCCCGCCACCGCGGAGAGCGCGGAGGTCGCCGTAGACGGTCGCGGTTCCCAGATCTAGTCGTAACAACGAGGAGAAGCAAAGTGGCGATCACCGCGAAGGATGTGCAGCAGTTGCGCCAGGCGACTGGCGTGGGAATTTTGGACGCGAAGAAGGCGCTCGAAGCCAACGACGGCGACATGGAGGCGGCTACCCAGTGGCTACGCGTCCAGGGGCTGGCGTCGGCGGCGAAGCGCGCGAGCCGCGAGGCGGGTGAGGGAGCCGTGGCGGTCGTGCGCGACGGACAAGTCGCCGCGATCGTCGAGTTGCGGTGCGAGACCGACTTCGTCGCCAAGTCCGAGGAGTTTGTGTCCCTGGTCGACGAGATCGCCGCGCGCGTGGTCGCCGAGGGCGAGGATGCGACGAGCGCGTTCCAGGACCGTATCGAGACCTTGCTCACGACGTTGAAGGAGAACATCTTCATCGGGCGGGTCTACCGTTTGGAGGCCGGGCCGGGCGAGGTGGTCGAGACCTACATGCACCACCAGGCGGGACGAGGTGTCAACGCCGTTGCCGTGGTCGTGGCCGGGGCGAGCGCCGAGATCGCGCACGAGCTGTGTGTTCACATCGCCTTCGCCAAGCCCCTGTACCTAACGCGCGCCGACGTGCCCGAGGACGAGGTCGCGGCCGAGCGGCGCACCGTGGAGGAGATCTCGCGCAACGAGGGCAAGCCCGAGGCTGCGCTGCCCAAGATCATCGAAGGGCGTCTGAACGGCTGGTTCCGCGAGCGGGTCCTGTTGGAGCAGCCGTACGTGAAGGACGAGAAGATGACGATCGAGCAGTTCCTGGCGGGGGCGACCGTACGGCGCTTCGCCCAGGTTGTCGTGGGCGCCTAGGCCCGGTCATGCGCCGCGTCGTGCTGAAGCTCTCGGGCGAGGCCCTGGCCTCGCCGGCGAGTGACGAGACGATCGACGCCTCGACCGTCGACTTCCTCGCTCGCGAGATCGCCGGGGCCATGCAGCGTGGAGGTCTCGAGCTGGCCGTGGTGGTCGGTGGCGGAAACATCTGGCGAGGCGCGACCGGGGCGATGGCCGGGATGAATCGAGCCAACTCGGATCTGATGGGTATGCTGGGCACGGTCATCAACGCCCTGGCACTGCAGGACGCGATCGAGAGTCACGGTCGCGCGACGCGGGTGATGTCGGCGATCAGCATGGACCAGGTGGCGGAGCCCTATATCCGTCGGCGCGCAGTTCGCCACCTCGAGAAGGGCCGAGTTGTCATCTTCGCGGCGGGCATGGGTAACCCCTACTTCACGACCGATACGCCGGCGGCGCAGCGCGCCGCGGAGATCGAGGCGGACATCGTCCTGAAGGGGACCCACGGCGGCGTGGACGGGGTGTACGACGACGATCCTCGCGTCAACGCTCGCGCGGTGCGCTTCGACGAGATCTCCTTCGACCAGGTGATCGCGCGCGACCTGCGCGTGATGGACATGACCGCGATCACCTTCTGTAAGGACAATCGTCTGCCCCTTCGGATTTTTGACCTGATGGCGCCCGGTAATTTGGGCCGCGCCCTCGACGGCCACGCCGTCGGTACGCTGGTGCAGTAATGGAGAACGAACTGGTCGACCTCGTGATGGAAGAGACGCGCGAGCGGATGGCGCACGCGCTCGAACGAGTGAAGGCCGAGTTCGCATCGGTGCGCACCGGCCGGGCGTCGTCCGCGCTCATCGAGCACCTGAGCGTCGACTACTACGGCGCCGAGACGCCGCTGCGCCAACTCGCCAACTTCTCCGTGCCGGAGCCTCGTCTGCTGGTGGTCGCGCCCTTCGACAAGGGGGCACTCAACGCGATCGAGAAGGCGATCACGAACGCCGACTTGGGGCTGAGTCCATCCAACGACGGCAACGTGATCCGGTTGGCGTTCCCGGCCTTGACCGAGGAGCGGCGCAAGGCGTTCGTCAAGTTGGTGCGCACGAAGGCCGAGGAGGGGAAGGTCGCGCTGCGTGGCGTGCGTCGTCACGCTCGCCAGGAGCTTGAGACGCTGGCGAAGGACCACGGTCTCTCGAGCGACGACATCGAGTACCTGGAGAAGGTCCTCGACAAGATGACCCAGGACGAGGTGGCCGCGGTGGACGTGCTGCTTCAGCACAAGGAACAGGAACTTCTTGAAGTCTGACGACGGCTCCTTCTTCGACGAGCCCACCGGCGAGACGCCGGTGGTGAGCGCGACCGACTCGAGAGTCACGGTGACGGGAGCCGAGGTCGCGGCCGAAGCGGCGGAGGTCATTCCGGTGATCGACGAGGCCACGCTGCTGCCGCACTGGACGGACGCGCCGACCGGGCAGGTGCCGATCGTCGTGGCGCGCGAGACGGCCGAGTCGGGAGACCCCTGGGATTCGATACCCGCGCCGGCCTGGCGCGAGGGGGAGGCCGACTGGGTCGCCCACGAGGAGCAGTTCGACGCGTCCTTCCTGGCGGGAACCGCGCGCGACGACGACGCGCGCCCGTGGGAGTTCGCCGAGGTTGAGGTGACCACGGAGGCGTTCGAGGTCGACGCGCCGGTGGAGGAGTCGCCGGCGGAGGAGGCTCCACGCCCCCAGGCGCGCGCACAGCGCACGCGACGCACGCTCGGTCACGATCCGCTGGCCGGTCGGGCGGCGCGCCAGGCGACGCGATCGAGCGTGCCCATGGCCACGCTGACCGGCCTGGTGCTGGGCGCCGTGGTCGGCGCGGTGTTCCTCGCCGGGACGATTCCGGTGGTCGTGATGGTGCTCGCGGCGCTGGTGCTGGCGGCGGCGGAGGCCTACGCGGCGTTTCGCCACGCGGGGGCCCATCCGGCGACACTGTTGGGTCTGGTGGCCGTTCTGACGCTGGGGGTGGCCGCGTACAACAAGGGCGTGGCGGCCCTGGGCGCCGTGACGGTCCTGCTCGTCGTCTTCGGGTTCATCTGGTACGTCAGCGCCAAGCGGACCGTCGACGTCCTGGACGGACTCGGCGCGACGATCTTCGTCTACGTGTGGGTTGGCCTCCTGGGCTCGTACGCGCTCTTGCTGATCTCGCCGCGCTACTCGGTCGATCGACACGGCCTGGCGTACCTCTTCGGGGCGATCGTCTTGGCGGTGGCCAACGACACCGGCGCCCTCTTCATCGGTCGCTGGCTGGGGCGTCGCCCCCTGAGTCCGACCCTCTCGCCCAACAAGACCGTGGAGGGCACGATCGGCGGTACGCTTCTCACGCTGATCGTGGGAGCGATCGTCCTGCCGCTCATCAGTCCTTGGACGCTGCACGCCGCGCTGGAGGTGGCCGTGGCCGTGGCGATCGTCGGGCCGCTGGGCGACCTCTTCGAGTCGATGGTGAAGCGCACGCTGGGCGTCAAGGACGCGGGTCGCCTGCTGCCGGGACACGGCGGGCTGCTGGACCGTATCGACGGGCTGCTCTTCGTCCTGCCGACCGTGTTCTACCTCACGCACGTGCTGCAGCTCCACTGACGATGGTCACGGTGCGACGCAGCGTCGCGCTGTTAGGCGCGACGGGATCGGTTGGCACGCAGACGCTGGACGTGCTGCGTTGTGAGCCGGATCGATTCGATCTCGTCTCGGTGGCGGGGTCTCGACGGCTGCGCGAGCTCGCGGCGGTCGTGCGGGAGTTCCGGGTGGCACGCGTGGGGATCGCGCGTGAGCAGGACCGGGCGGCGATGCGCGAGATGGTCGGACCGGCCGTCGAGATCCTGGTGGGACCCGAGGGACTGGCGGCGCTGGCGGCGAGCGCCGACATCGTCGTGAACGCGGTCGTCGGGTTCGCCGGGCTGCCGGTGACGATGGCGGCCCTGGCCAGTGGGCGGCGTCTGGCGCTCGCCAACAAGGAGTCCCTGATCGCGGCCGCGCCGCTCGTCGAGTCGGTTCGCGCGACACCCGGCGCGGAGATACTCCCGATCGACTCCGAGCACTGTGCGATTTACCAGTGCCTCGCCGGATCGGCCGACGGGCCCGGTCGTCCCGACGTGCGCCGACTCATCCTCACGGCGTCGGGTGGGCCCTTTCGCGGGTGGACGCGCGAGCAACTGGCGCGGGCGTCGACCGCGGACGCCCTGCACCACCCGACGTGGTCGATGGGGGCGAAGATCACGATTGACTCGTCGACCCTGATGAACAAGGGATTGGAGGTCCTGGAGGCCTCGGCGCTCTTCGGCGTGGCGGCGGACCGCGTCACGGTCGTGGTGCACCCCCAGTCGATCGTCCACTCGATGGTGGAGTACGTCGACGGAGCGGTCATCGCCCAGCTGTCGCGACCGGACATGCGCCTGCCGATTGCGTACTGTCTGGGCATGCCCGATCGGCTCGACCACGCCTGGGGACAGCTCGACTTCACGAGCGCGTTCGCGCTGACCTTCGAGCCGCCCGACGTCGAGGCGTTCGCGGCCCTCCCGCTGGCCTACGAGGCGGCGCGGCTCGGCGGCGCGGCGCCGGCCTGGCTGAGCGCGGCGAACGAGGTGGCGGTCGCCGCGTGCCTCGAGGGACGGGTGGCGTGGCGCGACATCGTGCCCATCGTGTCTGCGGTCATGGACTCCTACGAGCCGGGTCCCCTCTCATCGATCGAGGAGCTGTACGCCCACGACGCGCGTGCCCGCGAGCTCGCGCGATCCCTGGTCGAGGTCGTGGCGTGACGAGCCCGAGTCCTCGCCGGTCGCTGATGGGGCTGCTCCTTGGTTCGGTGGCGCTGATTGCGCTGCTGACTTGGTGGGGAGGGTGGGCGCTCCCCGTCGTGATCATCGCGCTGCTCGTCATGATCATGGGGCACGAGTTCGGGCACTTCGCCACCGCCAAGCGCCTGGGCATGAAGGTGACCGACTTCTTCGTGGGGTTCGGACCAGTGGTCTGGGCCACTACGCGCGGTGAGACCCGCTACGGGATTCGCGCCCTGCCCCTCGGCGGCTACGTGAAGGTGCCGGGAATGAGTTGGCTCGAGACGGTCGATCCCGAGACCGAGCCGCGGACCTATCGCGCCGCGACGTACCCGCGCAAGGTGCTCTTCGCCAGCGCCGGGTCGCTCATGCACGGCGTGATGGCACTGCTCCTGGCGTGGGCGTCGCTGTCCCTGGTCGGTCTACCTTCGGCGAGCCACATCGGGGTCGCGAGTTTCACGCACTGGGACGGCCACGCGCGTAACGCGGCGCAGCTGGCGGGGCTGCAGATCGGCGACCGTTTCGTCTCGGTGGACGGCCACGCGATCACCAACGCCACGACGCTGGTGAACTTCGTGCACGACCACACGGGCGATCGGCTGACTATCGTGGTGAGCCGTCACGGTCACGACGTGACGCTGCACGCGACACCGGTCGACGGGCGAACGCTGAAGGTGAACGGGGTCCCCTACGTGCACGCCAGCCATCCCGTGGGGTACCTGGGCGTGGAGCTGGAGGCGCAGGTGGTGCGCACGTCGTGGTGGGCGGCCGTTCCGGCGTCGTTCTCCCAGGTGGGGTCGATGGTGGTGGCCGCGCTGCACGGGATCGTGCACGTCTTCTCCCCCGGGGAGTTCGCCAGCCTGTTCCACCAGGTGGCGTCGCCGACGGCGGCGGTGAGCCGTAGCGCACAGCTCTCGCGGCCCCAGTCCATCGTGGGCGTCGTGCGCATCGCCGTCCAGAGCTCCGGGGCCGGCGTGGGCACCCTCCTCGAGATCCTGATGATGATCAACATCTTCGTCGGTGTGCTCAATATGCTGCCCATGCTCCCGCTGGATGGCGGCTACGTGGCCGTCGCCACCTACGAGCGTCTGCGTAGTCGGCGCGGTCGGCAGTACCACGCCGACCTGAACCGGCTGGCGCCGGTCATCTACGCCTTCGTAGGCGTGTTGCTGGTGCTCTTCGCCACCACGCTGTACCTGGACGTCGTCCACCCGATCGCCAACCCCTTCCAGTAGACGCACCGTTTCGGCGCGAAGCGGGCAGAATGGGAGCATGGATGTTGCCGCGAGCGCCCTCAGCCCCCGTCGGGTAACCCGTCAGATCTCGGTCGGTTCCGTGAAGGTCGGCGGCGGGGCCCCGATCTCGGTTCAGTCGATGACCACGACCAAGACCGCCGACGTCGAGGGGACCCTGCAGCAGGTCTACGCGCTCGCAGCCGCCGGGGCGGACATCGTGCGCTGTACGTGCAACGACGAGGGGGCCGCCGAGGGCCTGGCCCAGATCGTGCCGCGCTCGCCGGTGCCGATCGTGGCGGACATCCACTTCCACGTGGAGATGGCGCTGGCGGCGCTGGACGCGGGCGTGCAGGGATTGCGCCTCAATCCCGGCAACCTGCGCAAGCCCGAGGAGATCAAGTTGGTGGCCGGTGAGGCTCGTGACCGCGGGGTGCCGATTCGCATCGGCGTGAACGCGGGGAGTCTGCACCCCGCGATCTACGAGCGCTTCGGCGGTGCCACGCCCGAAGCGTTGGTCGAGTCGGCGCGTCTGGAGCTCGCCTACTTCGAGGAGGTGGGCTTCTCCGACGTCAAGATCTCGGTGAAGGCGTCGTCCGTCGCGACGATGATCGCCGCCTACCGCCTCGCGTCGGCCACCTTCGATCACCCCCTCCACTTGGGCGTGACCGAGGCGGGACCGCTCCCCGGGGGCCTCGTGAAGGGGACGGCCGGCATCGCGACGCTGCTCGCCGAGGGGATCGGCGACACGCTGCGCTACTCGTTGACGGCCGATCCCGTTGAGGAGGCGCGCGCCGGGCGCCAGCTGCTGGAGGTCCTGGGGCTGCGCGAGCGACGGGGCCTGGACCTGATCGCGTGTCCGAGCTGCGGCCGCGCCGAGGTCGACGTGATCGCGGTCGCCACCGAGGCGCAGCGCGCGCTGAGCGAACTGCAGATACCCATTCAGGTGGCGGTGATGGGCTGCGTGGTGAACGGACCCGGGGAGGCGCGCCACGCCGACCTGGGCATCGCCGCGGGCAAGCACCGGGGGCACCTCTTCATCCGGGGCCAGATCGTGCGAGTCGTGCCGGAGGACGAGATGGTGGCGGCGCTGGTGGACGAGGCGACGCGCATCGCCGCCGAGGGGGTGAGCGCTCGCCTCGCGGCGCGCGACACCTCGGCCGAGGCCGAGGCCGAGGCCGATCGGACGGCACTGCTGGACGACCGCGGTCTCGACGTCAACCGGGCGGCCGACCGGATCGAGAAGATCCGTCGGCGGCGTGAGACGGGAGCGGTTGGCTAGTCTGTCTCAACGCTCAAAGGAGAGTTGTGGCGCACCAGCGAGTCCTGACCGCTCAGAATGACGACTTCCCGCAGTGGTACCAGGACGTGGTGGCCAAGGCGGAGCTCGCCGACAACGGACCGGTGCGCGGCACCATGGTCATCCGACCGTACGGGTACGCGATCTGGGAGCGGATCCAGGCCGAGATCGACCAGCGGATCAAGGTCGCGGGCGCGCGCAACGCCTACTTCCCGCTCCTCATCCCCCAGAGCTACCTGGCGCGCGAGGCGCAGCACGTGGAGGGGTTCAGCCCCGAGCTCGCGGTCGTGACCCACGCGGGCGGCGAGGAGCTACGCGAGCCAGTCGTGGTGCGCCCGACGTCCGAGACGGTGATCGGTGAGTTCATGGCCAAGTGGATCCAGAGCTACCGGGACCTGCCGTTGCTGTTGAATCAGTGGGCCAACGTCGTGCGTTGGGAGTTGCGCCCTCGGCTGTTCCTGCGCTCGTCGGAGTTCCTGTGGCAGGAGGGCCACACGGCGCACGCCAGCGCGTCGGACGCCGCAGCCTACGCGCGCCGCATCCATCTCGAGGTGTACCGGGACTTCCTGGTGAACGTGCTGGGCGTTCCGGTGGTGGTGGGCCTCAAGAGCCCCCGGGAGCGCTTTGCCGGAGCGATCAACTCCTTGACGTGCGAGGGGATGATGCGCGACGGCAAGGCGCTGCAGATGTCGACCAGCCACGAGTTGGGCGACAACTTCGCGCGGGCCTTCGACATCCGCTTCCAGGACGAGTCGGGCGAGTCGGTGTGGTGCCACACGACGTCGTGGGGCTCGTCCACTCGTCTGGTGGGCGGGTTGATCATGGCGCACGGCGATGACGACGGCCTGGTGCTCCCGCCGCGGCTGGCGCCCGTGCAGGTGGTAGTGGTGGCGGTGCGCGACGAGGCTCCCGTGACCGAGGCGTGCGAGCGGATCGCGGTGTCGCTGCGAGCCGTCGGGCTGCGCGTCGAGGTGGATCGCGGTCGCGCGAGCCTGGGACGGCGTCTCACCGAGTGGGAGCTCAAGGGGGTTCCGGTGCGCGTCGAGGTGGGCCCCCGGGATCTGGCCGAGGGGGTCGTCACCGTGGCCCGTCGTGACGGTGGTCGCGAGACGGTGGCTCCCGATCGGTTGGCCGCGCACCTGCCGGTCGTGCTTGAGACCATCCAGGAGGCCCTGCTCGACCGGGCGACCGCTCGCCGCGACGCCGCCACGGTGGAGGCGTCGTCCCTCGACGAGGCCGCCGAGGCCGCCCAGAGCGGCTTCGCGCGCCTGCCCTGGTCGCTGGTGGGCGAGGACGGGGAGCAGCGCCTGAACGAGCGGGCCGTCTCCGTGCGCTGCCTGCAGCGCCCCGACGCGACCACCCCGGAGAGCCCCGACGAGGCGGACCTCGTCTGCGTGGTGGCCAGGGCCTACTGACGCGAAGTTGGGCCGCTGAGTTCGTGTGAAGGCTGCTAGAATGGGCCGCGACAGTCCGCCAAGGACGTTTGGACTCGTTTAAGCGCGGGCCTCTGGCCCGCGCTTTTTCAATGTCCATCGTTCCCCGAGAGAGAGGAGATCGACGTGGAGTTCGACCAGGCATTCCGTACGCTGCTCGCCACCCTCAGTCTCGAGCTCTATGACCTGGAACTCACCGCGGGCACCCTCGCGGTCACGGTGTACCGCGAGGGCGGGGTCGACCTGGAGGCCCTCACGAGCGCGAATCGGCTTCTGTCGCAGTGGCTGGACGAGCACGACCCGATCCCGGGCCACTACACGCTGGACGTGTCGAGCCCCGGCCTCGAGCGGCGGCTGCGCACACCCGCGCACTTCTCGCACGCGATCGGCGAGCTCGTGACGTTGCGCGAGCGGCGGGCCGGGTCCTCGACGCGTCGTCTCGAGGGCGTGTTGCGCGCGGCGGACGAGCGTGGCGTGCTGATCGACGACGCGGAGGCGGGGGAGGTGCGCGTGGCCCTCGACGACATCGAACGGGCGCGCACGGTCTTTGTCTGGGGGGCGTCGGCGAAGCCGACGCCGTCACGCGCGCCGGCGACGAGTCCGCTGACGAGCAGGAAGGGCTGAGCATGGCAAATTTTGAGTTCCTCGAGGCGTTGGGGCAGATCGCGCGCGACCAGAACATCGACGAAGGGGAGTTGCTCGTGGCCCTGGCCAACGCGCTGCTCGCCGCGTACAAGCGCCGGGTGGACTCGGCCGAGGACGCCGAGGTCGAGATCAACCCCGAGACCGGTGAGATCAAGGTCTGGGGGCTCGAGTTGGACCTCGACGGAAACGTCACGCGCGAGTGGGACGCGACGCCGGAGGACTTCGGACGCATCGCCGCCCAAACGGCCAAGCAGGTGCTCATGCAGCTGATTCGCGACATTCAACGCCGCCAGATGTACGAGGAGTTCGCGAACCGCGAGGGCGACATCGTGTCCGGCACCGTGCAGCAGAACGACAACCGCTACACGCTCTTGGACCTCGGTCGCGTGGAGGCGCTGCTGCCGCAGGCCGAGCAGATCGCGTTCGAGCGCTACGAGCACGGGGCGCGCATCAAGGTCTACATCGTCGAGGTACGAAAGACGAGCAAGGGACCCCAGATCGTGGTGAGCCGGACCCACCCCGCCCTGGTCGCCAAGTTGTTCGAGATCGAGGTCCCCGAGATCGCCAACGGCATCGTGGAGATCAAGGCCCTGGCCCGCGAGCCCGGCCACCGCTCGAAGGTGGCCGTCGCGTCCAACGACGCCATGGTCGATCCCGTGGGCGCGTGCGTGGGCGCGCGCGGATCACGCGTGCGCAACATCACCAACGAGCTGCGTAGCGAGCGGATCGATGTCGTCCCCTTCAGCACCGACCCGGTCGAGTTCATCCAGGCGGCGCTGCAGCCGGCGCGAGTGCGCGAGGTGCGCCTCAACGAGGCGGAGGGGCTGGCGACGGTCATCGTGCACGAGCAGCAGCTGTCGCTGGCGATCGGCAAGGAGGGCCAGAATGCGCGGCTCGCCGCACGGCTCACCGGCTGGCGCATCGATATCCGTTCGGAGTACGAGGGGGTCGAGGAAGAGGTGGTCGACGAGGTGTGGACCGAGGGCGACGTCGTGGTTGACGAGACGGTGCGCGTGGAGCGCTCCGACGCCGAGGCGTCGGTCGTGGAGGACATCCTGGTAGAGCCCGACGGCCGAATGGAGGAGGTCGTGGTGCGCACCGAGGTCGGTGATGACGGACCTGGAGGCGGCGAATAGCGCCGCGTCGGACGTGTGTCGTGTGTCGTGCACGTCGAGACGACGCGGCGATGGTGCGACTGGGTCGTTCTGCGGCCGGGTGGTACCTCGGACGCGGGACGGGGCGGGGCGCCTGGTGCTGCGCGCACACGCCGTGCGCGACTCGGCTCTCGGCCCGTTCACTGAGCCGAGCCCTGCGCGTGGAGGTCACCGAGGAGGATCTGGTGAGCGTGCAGCGGCTCTGGCGAGGGCGAGAGGGTCTCGAGGGGTCGTAGTTGTGAAAGAATAGGTAACTGTGCGTGCGGTCGACGCACGCACGCGACGTGAGGGAATGTTTTGGCGCTGAAGAAAATCCGAGTCCACGAGTTGTCCAAGGAGCTCGGAATGACGAGCAAGGAGTTGTTGGCGCTCGCCCAGAAACTGGGCGTTGGCGCCTCGAGCCCCTCCGCGTCCATTGAGGACGCGCAGGCCGACCGCATTCGGCGGCGCGCGGACGCCGACGGGCTTCGTCGCGTCACGTCGCCCGCCGAGGGGGGCGCGGTCACGCGGTCCGCCCCGTCCCAGTCGCCGT
>JBMFWX010000003.1:37489-77187 GCA_049964855.1 Acidimicrobiales bacterium | reverse complement strand
GGGGTTGAGGGGTAGGTGGCCCTGTAGGCGCAGGACGGCGTAGGTGATCGTCAGGGACACTGCGGAGAAGACGACCAAGGCGCCGGCGTAGCGTTTCCAGCTCTGCTCGTGGGACGGGTCGGTTCCGAGCAGCCGGTAGACGGGCCGCTCGATCGCCGAAAGGAAGTGGAGCCGCCCGTCGAAGATGGCGGCCATGTACGAGCCCAGCAGGCGCCACGTGATCGCGAGGGTGACGACGAGGGCCAGGAGAGTGAGGGCGAGTCCCACTTAGAACTTCTCCGGCTTGAACATCGCGTAGCCCAGGTAGAGGAACAGCACGACCGCGATGCCCAGCAGAAGGATCTGATCCCAGGTCATAGGCGCCCCAGCGCGTGGATGACGCCGAGCATGGCCGCGCCGAAGGCGGCGATGCCCAACAGTGAGTACACATCAGCCATGTCTCGAGTGTGGCGGGCGCACTCTCACCAGAGTCTGAACAACCCCGCGATCCTCTTCAAAAGTTCTTCACGCGTCGTGCGGGGCCGATCTTCGTACGATGAGGGAGTGGATCGGCGCTGGGCGGGATCGTTGTGGAGCGTGGGCAGCACGCTGGCGCTCGGCGCCCTGATGCTGCCGCTGCGACCTCACCTCAGTGAGTCGACGGCCGCCCTGGTTCTCGTGATTCCCGTGGTGGTCGGCGCCGTCGTGGGGGGCTTTCGTGCCGGCGTCGTCGGGGTCGCCGCCGGATTCCTGGTCTACGACTACGAGTTCATCCCGCCCTATCGGACTCTGGACGTGGGCAGCGCTCAGAACTGGGCAGCGCTGGGCGTCTACGTGATCGTGATGCTGCTGGTGACCCGGGTGGTGGCGAGTCTGGACGCGGCCCGCTCCCAGGCTCAGAGCAATGCCGCGGTGACCCGGCGCCTCTTCGAGCTCTCCGAACTACTCGTAGGCGATCAACCAGTGGACGCGCTGTTGAGTACGGTTGTGCGAGCGGTTCGGTCGGCCTTCGGGCTGACGGGCGTCACGCTCTTGGTTCTGGACGACGGTCGACTGAGCGTCGCCGCGCACGCGGGCGAACCGCTCGACGACGTGGAGCTCCAGCGCCTCGATCCTCGCTCGGGCCAGCCCGTGGGCCTCAGCGCCGGGTCGAGTGGCGCGTGGGGCGCTGCGGACGGTGCGTGGACCGTCGCCCTCTCCACGGCGGGACGCGCGGTGGGGATCCTCGCTCTGCGCGGCGAGCCCCTGGCGCTCGGCGAGCGACACGCCCTGAGCGTCTTCGCCAACGACGCGGCGCTAGCGATCGAGCGAGCGCAGTTGCGCGATCAAGCTCGACGGACGGCGCTGCTCGAGGAGGTGGACCACTTGCGACGGAATCTGATCGGCGCGGTGTCGCACGATCTCCAGACGCCGCTCGCCACGATCAAGGTGGCGTCGTCGACCTTCGTCGAGCGGGCATCGACACTGTCGGTGGACGACGCGCGCGAACTCCACTTTCTTATCGGGGTCGAGACCGACCGTCTCTCGCGGCTGGTGTCCAATCTCCTCGACGTGACGCGGATCGAGGCGGGGGTGATGACGGCGCGAACGTCGCCCGCTCCGGTGGACTGTCTCGTGCGGCGAGCGATCGAGGCACTTGGTGCGGCTCTGACGGATCACCGCGTCGTCGTCCATCTCGATCCGGCGCTCCCGCTCGTCGACGTCGATTCGGTGCTGATCGAGCAGGTCCTCGTCAATCTCCTGGACAACGCCGTGCGTCACGTTCCCGCCGGGAGCGTCCTCGACGTCGCGAGCGAGCGTCGGGGAGAGGACGAAGTGATCGTCATGGTCAGTGACGAGGGGCCGGGCATCGCGCTCGCCGATCGGGAGCGGATCTTCGATCGCTTCACGCAGTTCGACACCGGAGGTCGGGCGGGGCTGGGCCTCACGATCGCTCGAACCTTTGTCGAGGCGCACGGGCAGCGGCTGTGGTACGAGGAGGCCCCGACCGGCGGGGCGCGCTTCGTGTTCACCCTCGCGCCCGCGCGGGAGGCGACGTAGTGGCTCGGGTCCTCGTGATCGACGACGACTCGTCGCTGCTGCGCGCGCTGCGCGTGGGCCTGCGCGCGGCGGGCCACGAGGTGGCCACGGCGACCCGAGGTCAGGAGGGCCTGGAGCAGACGGCCCTCACGGCACCCGACGTCGTCATCGTCGACCTGGGGCTGCCGGACATCGATGGGTTGGAAGTCTGTCGGCGCGTGCGCGAGTGGAGCGACGTGGCGCTGATCGTCCTGTCGGCGACCGGGGCCGATGAGAGCAAGATCGCCGCGCTGAACGGAGGGGCTGACGACTACGTGACCAAGCCGTTCTCGATGGGCGAGCTCGAGGCGAGGATCCGGGCGACGTTGCGGGGCCGCACCGGCGACGCGCCCGAGGTGCCCGCCGTCGTGGAGGCCGGCTCGCTGACCATCGACGCGGTTCACCACGAGGTGCGCCGCGGTGAGCACGTGGTGAACCTCACCGCGAAGGAGTTCGGCGTCCTCGCGTTCCTCGCCCGCTTCGCCGGACGCACCTGCACGTATCAGATGATCCTGTCGTCGGTGTGGGGACCCGGTTACGGGGAGGAGAGCGCCTACGTGCACGCGTACGTGCATCGACTGCGCGCGAAGCTCTTCGATGACGACGGGGTGCTCATCGAGACGGTTCCGGGGATGGGCTACCGTCTGCGTGACGTGGGCGACTGATCCGGCGAGTCGCGCGCGACCGCTAGCGTGCACCTGGATCGTTCGCATGGTGCGAGGGCGGGAGGGTGACGATGGGCGACGCGCTGCTGGTGATGGACGTGCAGAACGGGATCGTGGAGCGACTGGGCGCGGCGGGGGCGCCCCTGCTCCATCGGGTGGCCGCCGCGCTGGAGGCCGCGCGCCGTCACTCCGTTACGGTGATCTTCGTGCGGGTCGCCTTCCGTGACGGGGCTCCGGAGATCAGCCCGCGCAACCGGGCCTTCGCCGCGCTCTCCACTACTGGGACGATGAGCGAGTCGTCGCCCGCCACGCAGGTTCACGCCGCCGTGGCGCCCCGTCCGGGGGAGATCGTGGTTGTGAAGCGTCGCGTCAGCGCGTTCGCGGGGAGCGACCTCGACGTCGTGCTGCGCGCCTTGTCGATCGATGGGATGATCCTGACCGGGATCGCGACGAGTGGCGTCGTGCTCTCGACGACGCGCCAGGCTGCGGACCTCGACTACCGGATCACGATCCTGCGCGACGCCTGCGCCGACGCGGACGAGGAGGTGCACCGGGTGCTCATGGAGAAGGTGCTGCCTCGCCAAGCCACCGTCACGACGATCGACGAGTGGACCTCGTCGCTCGTCTAGCTCGCGAGCGCGTCACTCTCTCGGCGGTCCGGCGGGCGGCACCCCGCCTGAGCGGGAGGCCCACGCTCGCGACGACCGACGCGGTCGCGGCGGGACTCGACGGTTACGGTGGACTCGATGACCCCCTCCCCATCGCCGCGCGACCCGCGGCGATGGCCGTTGCGCGCGGCACTGGCGCTGGCGGCGATGGTCTTGGTGGCGGCGGGCGTGGTCGTGTCGCGTCCGTCCGGCCGCGCGCCGACGCACGTCAGCGGGCCAACGTCGCCATCCGCGACGTCGCCATCCACGACGTCGCCATCCACGACGTCGCCCGGTGGCGTGACGACGAGCACCACCGTCACGTCGACGACTGCGCCATCGGCGGGTGGTCCGACCACGAACTCGTCGAACCTCGTCTCCACCCCGCTGATGCTCGACGAGCCCTCTCGAGGGTGCGGGTTCGCTATGGCGTCGTCGCCGTCCCCGTCGCCATCCTCGTTGGGGACCACGACCACGGTCTCGCGTTCGGTTCCGGTTCGCGTCATCGGCCACTGCACGGTGCTCGAGATCGGCGACTCGCTGGGGAGCGATCTGGGCTGGGGGCTCGCGCGCCAGTTGGGTAGTGAGCGCGGCGTCTCCCTCGTCCAGGCCGACCGGTCCTCGACCGGTCTGGTCACGACGTGGTACTACGACTGGCCTCGCCACCTGGCAGCGCTGTTGGCGACGGTGCACCCCGATCTTACGATCGTGTGCGTGGGAGGCAACGACGAGCAGGGACTGACCTCGAATGGCGCGACGTACGCGTTCGCCACACCCGGGTGGCGCAACGCGTACCGGTCCCGCGTTCGGGCGATCGATCTCCTCGCGACTCGTGCGCGCAGCTACGTGCTGTGGGTGGGGCTGCCGATCATGGAACCCTACGGCTATCGTCAGGGGGCCGCGATCCTCGACTCGATCTATCGGTCGGTGGCCGCCACGGTGGCGGGGGTGACGTACCTGTCGACGTGGCGGCTCTTCGCCGACGCCGCCGGGCACTACCGCGCGACGGCGCCGGTGAACCACGTGGTCACGGCGTTGCGCTCCCCCGACGGCATTCACTTCACGGTGGCCGGGGAGGACGTGTTCGCGACCGACGTCGCGCGAGTCGTGGCCGAGGTGTACCACGTCCGCCTCGCGCTGAGCGGGCCGGCGTCCATCACGGGCTGAGGGTCGTCAGGCGACGTGGGCGAGACGGGCGACGACGAGGGTGGAGTCCCACGACAGCGCGACGCACACCACGAGCACCAGCGCGGTCGCCCAGCCGTCACGCGCGAGTCGCGACGAGTGACGCAGGGGGTTCTCGACGAGGTGGTACGAGGCGAGGGAGCACGCCAGCGCGCCACCGACTTCGAGGAGCCGCGCGAGGGGCGACGCGATCGGGTGAACGAGTTGGAGGGGGATCATGAGCCAGGGGAAGTGCCAGAGGTAGAGCGAGTAGGAGAGGTCGCCGAGGTCGCGCAGCGGCCGCCAGGCGAGCCACGACGCGGGACCGCCGCGCCGTGACGCGAGCCCGGTCCACAGCAGCGCGGCGCTGGCGGCGCACGGCCACCAGGCGAGGACGCCCGGAAAGACGCTGGCGGCGTTGAGACGCCACACCGACGCGGCGAGCGCGACGACGGCCGCCACCGCGACGGCGGTGTTGAGCCGTGGCGTGCGGGCGGCGAGCGAGCGGGGGATCACGGCCACCAGCCCACCGAGCGCGAGCTCCCAGAATCTCGTGAGGGGTGAGTAGTACGCGGCGACCGGATTCAGCGCCGTGAGGTGGTAGGACCACCACGCCGAGGTCGCGATGGCCGCCCCCAGGCAGAGGGCGAGGGCCAGGGCGTGGCGTCGGCGCGGCACCACCCGCGCCAGCGAGAACACGAGCAGCGGGTAGACGAGGTAGAACTGCTCCTCGATCGCGAGCGACCAGTAGTGGGTCACGAGTGAGGGCGCGACGCCCGGGACGAAGTAGTTGCTGCCGGTGGCGATTAGGCGGAAGTTCTCACCGAACAGTGCGGCCCAGCGAACGTCGTCCAGGAGCGATGGGGCGAAGCGGGGCCCAAGCAGGGCGTAGGCGGCGAACGTGGTCGCGACGAGCACGAGCGTGGCGGCCGGGATGATCCGGCGCACCCGTCGGGCGTAGAAGGCGCCCAGGTTCTCGCGCAGGGGGCGTCGTGGCTGGCGCAGCAGCAAGCCGGTGATGACGTACCCGCTGATGACGAAGAAGACGTCGACGCCGACGTACCCTCCCTCGAAGCCGGGAACCGCCGCGTGGGTCGCGACGACGAGGATGACCGCGACCGCGCGCAGGCCCTGGATGTCGGGGCGGAAGGTGGAGGGAGTCGACGTGGGAGTGGACGGCGGCGCCTCGAGCGAGGGGGGGCTCGACGTCGGGGCCATGATCTGGAGGGTAGTGCGCCCCCCGTCGGTCACCGACCCGCCGGTGTCGTGGGGACTGACTAGGGCGCGCTCCGCGTGCCCTCGTCGCCGGTGGCCAGATCGTTGAGGGTGTACCAGAGCACGACGCTGAAGCCCAGGGAGCCGACGACCTGGCCCCAGAACAGGAGGTGGTCGACCTTGAGCGCCGACAGCAGGCCGATCAGCGATCCTGCGAACTCGACGGCCAGGCCGGCTCCGGCCATCACGCGGCGCCGGCGCAGGACGAGCGCCCCGGCGAGCAGGAACTCGACGGCGAACTGGACCACGCCGAGGTAGTCGTGGATGTAGGAGAACGTGAAGCTGAAGTGGCGGGGGAAGGTGCTCACGAGGACGAGCAGCTCCACGACGCACACTGCGATCAGGGGCCGCGCGAAGCGGTGCAGCGTGGTGGCCGCGATGAGACGAGCCACGGCCCAGAGGAACCCGGCGTTGGCGACGAAGGCGACGATGTAGAGGGGCGCGGTCTCCAGGTAGTTTCCGTAGTTGCTGATGCCGCCCTCGTGGAAGGTCACGCCCGGCTTGAGCAGGGCGCAGACCAGCAGCGGCCCGTAGAGGAGGATCTGGCTGGCGGCGAGGTCGCGACGCAGCCGCGAGGGCGCGGGGGTGGATGCGACGCGCGACGCCTCAGCCACGTCGTGACGTCAGGCAGCAGTTCTTGAACTTGCGGCCGCTGCCGCAGGGGCACGGGTCGTTGCGCCCGGCGAGCGCGAAGGCGCGTCGCCGGTCGTGCTCGTCGCCGACGAGCTCGGCCATGATGGCACTCGGGCGATGCCCGGATCGCGCCAGGTCCACCATGCGCTCCACGTGGGGACGAACGTGGGTGTAGACGCGGCGGTAGCCCTCGCAGAGGTAGTTGAGGACCTCGCCGTCGCGGGTGGCGAGCCGGTCCTTGGGGCAGCCGCCGTGACAGTAGGCGAGCACGTCGCACGAGCGGCACCGATCGGCCAGGCCCTCGAACTTCGCGTCGCCGAACGCGCGCTGCTGGAGCGACGCGAGGAGCGCCGCCACGTCATCGTCGACGCTGCCGAGCCGGTGGGCGGGTTCGACGAAGTGGTCGCAACTGTAGATCGAGCCGTCGTGCTCGACGGCGAGCACCTGCCCGCAGCGCTCGGCCATGACGCAGAGCTCGACGGGGTGTCCCCGCGCGACGTTCGCGCACTCCACGAAGTTCTGGACGTCCAGCCGCTCGACGTCGTGGCGCACCCACTCGTCGAAGATGGTGGTGAGGAACGTGGCGTAGGCGACCGGCGTCACCGAGTTCTCCCGAGGCTGGCCGGCGGCGTCGAGGTCGACGACGGGGATGAACTGCAGCCAGCGCACGCCGAGGTCGAGGAAGAAGTGGTAGACCTCGCGCGGCGCGACGGCGTTGGCCGCGTTGATCGTGCAGAGAACGTCGGGGTTGAGGCCGTGCTCTCGCAGGCGGTGGTAGCCGCGCAGGGCGCGCTCGTGCGTCGGGCGATCTCGCCGGTCCCGCCGTCCCCGGTCGTGGTACTCGGCGGGGCCGTCGAGGCTCACCCCCACGGCGAAGTGGTGGCTCGCGAGGAAGTGGGCCCAGGCGTCGTCGATGAGCGTGGCGTTGGTCTGGAGGTTGTTGACGCAGCGCCAGCCGTCGGGGAGGTAGCGGCCCTGAAGCGCCACGACGCGCTCGAAGAACGCGAGCCCCGCCAGCGTCGGCTCCCCGCCGTGCCACACGAACTGCACGCTCGGTCCGTCACTCGCGGCGATGACGCCGCGCACGTAGCGTTCGAGCGTGTCGGGGCTCATGCGGTAGCGCTCGCCGGAGGGGAACAGGGACGTGGTGTCGAGGTAGTAGCAGTACTCGCAGTGCAGATTGCAGACGGGTCCGACCGGCTTGCCGATGACGACGCGAGGTCCGGGCACTCTCGTCCGGTCGGGCGCCGCGTCGATCACCACGCGCCCAGTCTGGCACGGCGGGTGCCGTGGCGTCCCGGCGCGCCGCGCGGGGCCACGGACGTACACTGACCACGAGAGGGCGTGAGGGCGACGAAGGGAGAGCGCATGAGTGCGACGCGCAGCGACGAGACGGAGTTGGAGAGCGCGACGGTGGGCGAGAACGGCACGCTGACCTGGTTGGGTCACGCGACGGTGCTGCTGACGACCCGCAGTGGGACGCGCATCGTGTTCGATCCCTGGCTGGAGAACCCCAAGTGTCCCGAGGGCGTGCGCGACCTGGGCGCGCTCGACGCGATCGCGGTGACCCACGGCCACTTCGACCACATGGGCTCGGTGATCCCACTGGCCGTGGAGACCGGTGCGACGATCGTCTGCGTGCCGGAGATGGCGGCGTACTTCGCGTCGGCGGGCCTCTCCAACCTGACCGAGATGAACAAGGGCGGCACGGTACGCGTGGCTGACGTCGCACTCACCATGGTGAGCGCCGACCACTCGTGCGGCATCGCCGTCGGCGAGAGCCTCCCCAACGCGTACGGGGGGAATCCCGTCGGGTTCGTGGTGGGTCTGGCACCGGGCGAGGGCGGGCCGATCTACATCTCCGGGGACACCAACGTGTTCGGTGACATGGCGTTGATTCGCGAGCTGTACGCTCCGGAGCTGGCACTGGTGCCGATTGACGGTCACTACAACATGGGTCCCCGCGAGGCCGCCTACGCCGTCGGGCTGCTCGGGGTGGCGCGCGTGGCGCCCTACCACTACGGGACGTTCCCGATGCTCACCGGCACGCCCGACGAGTTGCGTCGCCATCTACACGCGTCGTCCTCGTCGGCCAGCGTGGTCGACGTCGCGCCGGGAGGGTCGATCGCGCTGCGGGTCTAGCGACGGTGCGGGACTCGCGACGGTGCTGTCCGGTGTCGCTAAAAGTGGTGCGCGAACCAGTTGTTGGCGAGCGGGGTGAGGGCGACGGCCGCGATGAGGCCCACGAAGAGGCTGGTCGCCACGACCCACTGGCGCACTGACGCGCCGCGCACCTGGCGCCGCGTGCGGTGCAGGAAGTCGAGCGGGGCGAGGCGCGCCGTCTCCGCGATGTGGCCGAGGACGTGGATGGTCATGACGGCGAACCACAGGACGAAGCTGGCCTTGTGGACGAAGAGCAGCAGTGAGCGCCACGCCAGCGGTGCGGCGATGAGTCCGATGCCCGAGCCCAGCAGGGCCAACGTCAGGATGACGATGACGGGCCCGAGGAGTCGCAGCGCGATCGGTGGCGGTCCCTTGCGGCGATACTGCGGGTCCCCCCAGTAGTACTTGGCGAATCGCCAACTCGTCGACGCGATCTTGACCAGGACCGGACCGATGAGGAGCACGCCGATGAAGACGTGGATCGTCAGCAGGCTTCCGATGCGCACGATCGTCACACCCTCGAGCGCCAGCAGGACCAGCAGTACCGACGCCAGTGTTCCGGTTAGGCGGGCGTTGCCTTTGACGCCGCTGACGTCGGGTATCGCGGCGTGACGCGCGCGAGAGATGGTCGGTTGTGCCATGGATCGAAAGGGCCCCTTCGTCAACTCGGGTAGCGGTCTCGTCGACCCGTCTACGCTACCAACGCGACGGGGCGAGTTCGATAATGGACGCCTAAGAAATATCGTTCGCCCCGTCGACTCGCTCCCTCGATTCGTTCGATCGACGCACTCGGGCGACGCCACGAGATTCGCCCGGAGCGGCCAGGCGGTGCCGTGAGTACGCTCGACGCTATGACCCCGACACCGCTTCGTGAGGGCCGTGCGCCCTTTGGCCCGTACGAGACGTGGTACCGCGTCGCGGGTGATCCGGACCCGTCGGCGCCGCCGCTGGTCGTGGTGCACGGCGGTCCGGGGGCCGCCCACAACTACACACTGGCGATCGCCGGGCTGGTCGAGCGGGGGCGAACGGTGATCCACTACGACCAGGTCGGCTGCGGACGCTCGACCCACCTGCCCGAGCGCGGCGCCGACTTCTGGACGGTGGACCTCTTCCTGGAGGAGCTCGAGAACCTCCTCAGCTACCTGGGCGTGCGCGACGCCTATCACCTGTTGGGCCAATCGTGGGGTGGGATGTTGGCCAGTGAGCACGCGGTCACGCGACCCGAGGGGCTGCGCTCGCTCGTGATCTCGAACTCGCCCGCGTCGATGGAGCTGTGGGTGCGCGAGGCGCTCCGGCTGCGCTCGCTGATGCCCGCCGAGCAGCGTGATGCCCTGGACCGACACGAGCGCGAGGGCACGCTCGACGACCCGGCGTACCTGGCGGCCACCCAGGCGTTCTACGACCGGCACGTGTGCCGCGTGGTTCCCAACCCGCCCGAGGTGCTCGCCACGCAGGCGGCGATGAACGAGGATCCCACCGTGTACCACACGATGAACGGACCGAACGAGTTCTACTGCGTGGGCACGCTGCGGGACTGGTCGATCGTGGACCGGGCGGGGCGCATCGACGTGGCGACCCTCCTCGTCAACGGGCGCTACGACGAGGCGACGCCGGCCACGATGCAGCCCTTCTTCGACGCGATCGCCGACGTGCGCTGGGAGGTCTTCGAGGAGTCGAGCCACATGCCCTTCGTCGAGGAGACCGAGCGCTACCTCGCGGTGGTGGAGGCGTTCCTGGCGGACCACGACTGATGGACGCGGGGGAGACGAGCACGGGCGCGGACGCCGGTGCGCGGCCCCGGCTCTTCACGCTCGACACCGTGATGGTCGACGTCGTGCTCGTGATCGACTCGCTGCCCTCGCGCGGCGGTGACGCGGTCGCGTCGCGCCACCTGGTGAGTGCCGGCGGCGGCTTCAACGTCATGAGCGCCGCCGCTCGCCAGGGGATGGCCGTGGTCTACGCCGGCCAGGTCGGGACGGGGCCCTTCGCCGACATCGTCCACGCCGCGCTCGCCCGCGAGGGTGTGGTCACACCCGTCGCGGCGGACGGTGACCACGACGCCGGCCTGTGCGTGGTGCTGGTGGACCGGGAGGGGGAGCGCACGTTCGCCACGGCCCCGGGAGCCGAGACGCTGCTCGAGCGCGCCGCCCTCGAGCGACTCGACGTGAGAGCGGGGGACTACGTCTTCCTGTCGGGCTACAGCCTGGTCTACGAGCGCATCGGTGCCTCGGTGACCCAGTGGCTGGCGGGCCTGGACGACGGCGTGATCGTCGCCTTCGATCCCGGACCGCGCGTGGGGGACATCCGCGCCTCCTGGCGCGCTGCCGTGCTCGAGCGGGCGGACTGGCTGCTGGCCAACGCCGCCGAGGCGCGGGCGATCGCGCGGCGCGCGACGATCGACGAGGCGCTCGAGGTGCTCGCGGAAAGCACCGGGCGGCGCGGGGTGGTGGTGCACGACGGCGCGGCCGGGTGCGTCGTGGTGCGCCGGGGTGAGGCGCCGCGCCGGGTGGCGGCGTTCCCCGGCGACGTGGTCGACACCAACGGTGCGGGCGACGTCCACGACGGCGTGTTCCTCGCGGGCCTGGCCGACGGCGCGGATCCCGTGCTGGCGGCCCGGCGGGCGAACGCCGCGGCCTCGATCGCGATTACGCGCTTCGGTCCGGCGACCTGCCCCACGTCCGAGGAGATCCGGGCGCTCGTTGCGCACTGACCCGCGGGGCCGGGGCCTACCCGAGAGTCAGGACGAGGTCGCGTCGGAGAGGAACTCGTCGCTCCAGCGCGGGGCGCGCAACGCGCCGCGCGGCGCGCGCAGGCGGAACACCGGCTTGATGTCCAGCACCGGTGTGCCGTCGATGCCGTCGAGCCCGCGCACGGTGAAGGAGCGCTCGGCGAGCTCGTCGATGGCGACCGTGGTCAGGAGCAGACGGTTCGGGCGGTCCGGGTTTCGCTGGGCGAAGACCCCGACGTCGGGCCAGCGGTGGTTGCCGCGCGGGTGGCGGTGCCACGGCCCGGGCGGCACGTCCTCGGCCCAGTCGGCGAAGAAGATGATCTCGACGTGCGAGAACTCCTCGAGCCCGCGCAGGGCCTCGCTCGGTACGTCGCGGGCCAGCTCGACGGTTGACACGACGTCGTCCCAGTTGTCGTCCAGCGCCTCGGTCCGGTCGTTGCGGATGTAGCCAATGGCTCGTACGGACAGGTCCATCGCCCCACTGTACGACGCGTCGCCGGTCGGGACCGTCGAGCGCTATCGTGGTGCGTTCGAGCGGAGAGACGGCGATGGCGGAACTGACCTTCACCTACGGGACCATGGCCTCGGGCAAGTCGACCCTCGCGCTGCAACTGTGCTGGCAGCTGCGCGAGGGCCGTCGTGACGTGGCGCTGTGGACCTTCGGCGATCGCAGTGACGCCGGGATGGTGACCAGTCGCATCGGCATCGAGGCGCACGCCGAGGCGATCGAGCCGGACACCGACCTGGCCGATCACGTGGCGCGTCTCGTCGATGAGGGCATCCGCATCCTGGTCATCGACGAGGTCCAGTTCGCCAGCGTCGCTCAGGTGGACGAGTTGGCGCGCCTCGTCGACGACCGCGGCATCGAGGTGCACGCGTTCGGACTGTCGGCGGACTTCCTGCTCAACATCTTCCCGGGCTCGGCGCGCCTCTTCGCGATCGCCGACCGCGCCCACGAGCTGCCCCTCACCTCGACGTGCTGGTGCGGTCAGCGCGGTCGTTGCAACGCGCGCGTGGTCGACGGCGTGGTCGCACGCGAGGGCGATCAGTTCTACTTCGGCGACGTCGCGGCCGGGGTGGTGCACTACCAGGTGCTGTGTCGCACGCACTACCGGCGCGGCGAGCTCGGGCCGGACGCCGACGCGGCTCAGAAGAAGACGGCGCAGAGCTCGTAGATGTCGCGCGGCACGCGGCGCTGCCCGTGGGCCACGCTGGACAGCGGGACGAGGACGACGTCGTGGCCGTGCACGACCGGGATGACCCCGAAGGTGCGCGCGGCGACGCTGCGGTAGGCCGCGGCGCCGACGCGTGTGGCCCAGATGCGGTCGTAGGCGGTGGGGCTGCCGCCGCGCTGCAGGTGTCCGAGGACCGTCGTGCGGACCTCGAAGCCGCCGTGCTCGTCGATGCGCGACGACAGGAACGCGCCCACCCCGCGCAGGGCGAGTCGCACGCCGCGCACGCCGACGCTCGAGGGCGCGGTGCTCTCGTGGCCGCCCAGGGTCTCGAGATTCACGCCCTCGGCGATCACCACGATGGAGAAGGCGTGCCCGTTGGTGCGGCGCTTGGCCAGGTGGTCGATGATCTCGTCCATCGTCACGGGGAACTCCGGGATCACGATGAGGTCGGCGCCACCGGCTAGGCCCCCCAGGGCGGCCACCCACCCCGTGGAGCGGCCCATCGTCTCGACCACCATCACCCGGTGGTGCGAGGCGGCGGTGGTGTGGAGCCGGTCGAGGGACTCCGCCACGATGCTGAGCGCCGTGTCGAAGCCGATGCAGTAGTCCGTACCCATGAGGTCGTTGTCGAGCGTCTTGGGCACTCCCACCACCGGCGCACCCCGGTCGGCCAGCCAGTGCGAGATGCGCTGGGTGCCGTCGCCGCCGATCGCGATCAGCGCGTCGAGGTTCTCCTCGATGGCGGCGAGGACCCGCTCGCGACCCCCCGGCGGCGAGTCGAGGTCGTAGCGGGCGGTCCCGAGCACCGTGCCGCCCTGGCCGACGATGCCCGACACGTCGGCGGGGCCCAGGGGGCGTCCGGCGTAGTCCTGGGCCAGACCCGCCCACCCGTTGGGGATGCCGATGAGCTCGTGGCCGTCGCGAAAGGCCATGTGACCGATGGCGCGGATGGCCGCGTTGAGGCCGGGTGCGTCACCGCCGGCCGTCAGTACCCCGATTCGCATCTCACCCTCTGGTCGTGTCGTGCGTGCTCGACGCGTCGCCACGTCGTTGACGTCTCCACTGTACGACACGCGCAAGACGGGAGGATCGGCCACGTCAAGATCGCACGCGCGTTACCGGCGCGTCACACGACGTTCATCCGCCCCGCGTACCATCGCGAGCAGCGAGGCGAGGAGTGGTCGATGGACGAGCCAGTGGGCGTGGCGCGAGCGGGCGGAGCGGTGGACCGCGTGCTCGCGGGTCTGGACCCCGATCGCGGGCGACCGGCGGACGTCGTGGCCACCGAAGGGCTGACGCTGCGCTTCGCCTCGACGACCGTGCTGAGCGCGGTCACCACTCGCGCGCGTCGCGGCACAATCACCGCCCTGATCGGACCGACCGGTTCGGGCAAGTCCACGTTCCTGCGCACGCTGAACCGGATGAACGATCGGGTCCCGGGCTTCGCTCACGAGGGCGAGGTCACGCTCGACGGGCACTCCATCTGGGCCCCCGACCAGGACCTGCTGACGCTACGGCGACGAGTCGGCATGCTCTTCCAGCGGCCCAATCCCTTCCCCATGTCGATCCGCGACAACGTGGTGGCGGGGGTGCGGGCCCACGGCATCGCCCGCGGACGCCAACTCGACGTCGTCGCCGAGATGCGCCTGCGTGAGGTTGGGCTCTGGGACGCCGTGAAGGATCGGCTTCGCGACTCGCCCTACCGCCTGTCGGGCGGCCAGCAGCAACTGCTCTGCCTGGCGCGCGCCCTGGCGGTCGGCCCGGAGGTGCTGCTGCTCGACGAGCCGACCTCGGCCCTCGACCCGCTGTCCACCGACGCGGTCGAGCAGTTGCTGCGCGCCATGACACCGGCCCTGACTCTCATCGTCGTCACCCACAACCTGGGCCAGGCCCGACGGCTGTCGGACGCGACGATGTTCTTCTTCGGGGGGCGCCTCGTCGAGCACGGACCGACGACCGAGGTGTTCGCCCACCCGCGCGAGGCCGATACCGATCGCTACGTGAACGGGTTGATGGGCTGATCTCCCGGTCCGCGTCGACGGCGCGACGAAATCGTCGAGAGATCGTCGGCGCGACACGGCGCCGTCACGATCGCGTTACCCGCGCTTCGTAGCGTGGCCCCACCAGCAACGAGGAGGATGGTAGTGACGTTCGCACGCGCAGTACGAGGACGGAGCCGATCGCTGGCGATGCTGGCTCTCGTAACGGCCACGATGATGGTCGTCGCCACCACGGTGGCGTCGGCGGGGACGATCCGCCTGCCGAAGGGCGGTGTCGAGAGGCCGCCGGCGGCCAGCTTGACCGAGACCGGCAGCACGCTGCTCTACCCGCTCTGGAACCTGTGGGCGCCTGCCTACGAGCACGCCTACCACCAGGTCACGCTGACGACGGCCGGCACCGGCTCGGGCACGGGCATCGCCGACGCGGCCAGTGGGACCGTGAACGTGGGCTCGTCCGACGCCTACCTGTCCCCGTCGGTCGTCCAGGCGACGCCGGGCCTGCTCAACATCCCCCTGGCGATCTCCTACCAGGCGATCGTCTACAACATCCCGGGCCTGAACGCGCACCTGAAGCTGAACGGCGGGATCATCGCGGGCATCTACAACGGCAAGATCACCAACTGGGACAGTCCCGTCATCGCCCATCTCAACCCGGGGGTGAAGATCCCCTCGCTTCCGATCGTGGCCCTGCACCGCTCCGACGGCAGCGGCGACACGTTCATCTTTACCCAGTACCTCTCCAAGCAGGTCACGGCGTGGGCGTCGGGGCCCGGCTTCGGCACGACGATCTCGTTCCCGGCGATCTCCAATGGTCTGGGCGAGAACGGCAACGGCGGCATGGTGACGGGCTGCCAGGCGACGCCCGGGTGCATCGCCTACGTCGGGGTGAGCTACCTGACCCAGGCGCTCGGCGACGGGCTGGGCTACGCGGCGATCGCCAACGGGGTGGGTCAGTACCTCCTGCCGACGCCGGCCGACGCTGAGGTCGAGGCGGCCGGGTTCACGAGGGCCATGCCGGCCAACGAGGCGATCTCGATGGTCGACGGTCGCATCCGTGGCGGGTACCCGATCGTCAACTACGAGTACGCGATCGTCAACAAGCACCAGGCCAGCGCGTCAACCGCCACGGCGGTGCGCTCGCTGCTGGAGTGGGCGGTCAACGCGAAGTTCGGCAACAGCCACGCCTTCCTGTCCCAGGTTCGCTTCGACCCGCTGCCGGCCCCGATCGTCGCGAAGTCGCTGCGTCAGATCCTGTCCATCCGCTAAGTGTCGACGTCCCGCGACGATGCCCCCCCGAGCGGGACGTCCGCGTCACCGCCCGCCCGCCGTGACCATTCGGTCCGGCGGGCGGGTCGGCGTCGTCGCGAGGATCTGGCGTGGCGCTGGGGTGCGCGCGTGGCGGCGGGCCTGCCGCTGATCGGTCTGGCGGCCGTGCTGGTCGTGCTGGCTGTCAAGGCGTGGCCGGCCGTGGTCGTGAACGGGTGGGGGTTCCTCTCGCGTTCGCAGTGGCTGCCGGGCAACACCTACGGCGGCGTCGTGCACACCCACGGGGTGGCGCACCCCCAGGGGTCGCTCTACGGCGCGTGGCCCCTGATCGCCGGGACCCTGGAGACGTCGCTCATCGCCGTGGTGATCGCCGTCCCGCTGGCGTTGGGCACCGCCTTCGCGCTGACCGAGCGGCTGCCGGCGTGGCTGGCACGCCCGCTCGGCTTCCTGGTGGAGATCCTCGCGGGCCTGCCCAGCGTGGTGATCGGGCTGTGGGGGGTGCTGGAGGTCGGTCCGTTCCTCGCTCGCCACGTCTACCCCCTGGTGGCGAATCACGTCCCCGATGTGGGCCCCTTTCGCTTTCTCGCGGGTTCCGTCGGCTACGGCGAGGGTCTCGCCACGTCGGGCCTGGTGCTCGGGCTGATGATCGTGCCGATCATCGCCGCGACGACCCGTGACCTCTTCCTCCAGGTACCGGCGCTGCCCAAGGAGGGGGGTGAGGCCCTGGGCCTGACCGGAGCCGAGGTGGCGCGACGCGTGACCATCCCCTGGGTGCGCGGCGGGATCGTGGGCGCCACGGTCCTCGGACTCGGCCGCGCGCTCGGCGAGACCATGGCCGTGGCGATGATCTCGGGCTCCGTGCTCGGCAAGGTGAGCCCCAACCTCTACGGCACGATGACGACGATCGCGGCGACCATCGTGAGCCAGTTGGACTCCGCCGCGACCGACGGCACCGGGTTTGCGATCGCCACCCTGGCCGAGGCCGGTCTCATCCTCGCGGTGATCGCCCTCGTGGTCAATCTCGCCGCGCGCCGGATCGTCGCGCACACCGGCCGGCTCGCCGCTCCCGTGGGGCGCGGCTGATGGCCGTGGTCGATCGCGCCTACGGCTCGACCCGGCGCCGGCGTGCCACGGACCTGGCGTTTCGCGCGGGGGCCCTGGCCGCCCTGGCGCTGGTCGTGGCCCCCGCCCTGTGGATGGTGGCGGGCGTCGTCGCGCGCGCGGTTCCCCACTGGCGCTGGAGCGTGCTCACCACGCTCTCCGCCGGGACGAGCGGTGGGTTGGAGAACGCCGTGGCGGGCACGTTCGTGCTGATGGCGGGGGTGGCCCTGCTGGCCGGGATCACCGGGGTGTTGACCGGGATCTACCTCGCCGAGCTGGTGGGGCCGCGCCGGTCCGGGCGACCCGGCGGCGCGTGGGCGCGCGGGGCGATCGACGTCCTGGCGGGCTTCCCCTCGATCGTGCTGGGCTACGTGGGCTACGTCGCGCTGTGCGTCGCGCTGCACTGGGGCTTCTCGCTGCTGGCCGCGCTGCTGATCCTCTCGCTCATGGTCGTCCCCTACATCGCCAAGTCGACCGAGTCGGCGCTGCGTCAGGTGCCGACGAACTACCGCGAGGGCGCCGAGGCGCTGGGGATGTCTCAGGGGTACGCGCTGCGCCGGGTGGTGCTGCGCTCGGCGCTGCCGGGCATCGTGACGGGCCTCCTGATCGCCCTGTCGGTGGCCGGCGGCGAGACGGCGCCCCTGCTCTACACCGCTGGCGCGACCAACAACCTGCCCACGTGGTCGCTGCTGCACCAGCCGGTGGCCTACCTGACCTACTACGTCTGGACCGACTACAACCAGCCCAGCAACGCGGCGCACGTCGTGTCCAACGACGCCGCCCTCATCCTGGTGGCGATGGTGCTGACCATGCTCGTCGTCGCGCGCCTCGTCGTGTCGCGCACCCAGCGCCACGCGGAGAGCGCCCGCTGAGGTCGCACTGAAGGTAAGGTCGGCCGCGGACGAGGAGGTGGTCGTGGCGAGCGAGTGGTGGCGCGAGTCGGCGTCGGCGTTGGCGGAGGCGATCCGTGAGGGCGTGGTCTCCTCGCGCGAGGTGGTCGAGAGCCATCTGGAACGCATCGAGCAGGTCAACGACCGCGTCAACGCCGTGGTCGAGGTGCGCCCGGACGAGGTGCGTCGGGCCGCCGACGAGGCCGACGCCCGGCGACGTGCGGGCGCGGACCTGGGGTCGCTGCACGGTGTGCCCATCAGCGTCAAGACCAACATCGACGTCGCCGGCTATCCCACGACGGAGGGGTCGGCGGCCCTGGCGCACTACGGGGCGACGGCCGACGCGCCCACCGTGGAGAGGATGCGCGGTGCCGGCGCGATCGTGCTGGCGCGCACCAACATGCCCGATCTGGGGCTGCGCATCAACACCGAGTCCTCGCTCTACGGCGTCACGCACAATCCCTGGCGGCGCGGGTACACCGCCGGCGGATCGTCGGGCGGCGAGGCGGCGGCGATGGCGACCGGGATGAGCCCACTGGGGCTGGGTAACGACATCGGCGGCTCGCTGCGCAACCCGGCCTACGCCTGCGGCGTCGCGTCGATCAAGCCGTCGCGGGGGCGCGTGGCCCAGGGCAATCCCAGCGCCGCGGTCGAGATGGCGCTCAACGCGCAGATCATGCTGGCCGAGGGGGTCCTCGCGCGCCGGGTGGGCGACCTGCGCCTCGGGCTGACGGTGGTGATGGGCGCGCACCCGCGCGACCCCCAGTCGGTGGACGTCCCCCTCGGGGGACGGCCGCGGCCGCGGCGCGTCGCGTTGGTGGCCGAGCCGGCCGGCGGGTCGACCGACCCCGACGTCGCGGAGGGGGTGCGCGTGGCCGGCCGCGCCCTGGCCGAGGCGGGCTACGAGGTGGACGAGGTCGAGCCGCCCCAGCTCCTCGAGACCTACCTCGCCTGGGCCGAGCTGATGTGGACCTCGCTGCGCGTGGCGACCCCGCTGTTCGCGCCGTTCATGGGCGAGGGGGGTCGGCGCTTCCTCGAGCTCACCACGGTCGAGCTGCCCCCCGCGACCGAGGAGTCCCTCTACGAGATGCACCAGCGCCGGTACGCGCTGGCGCGTTCCTGGAGCGCCTTCATGGAGACCTACCCGCTGGTGGTGGGGCCGACCTGGACCCAGCCGCCCTTCGAGCTGGGCTTCGACATCGCCAGCCGGGAGTCGGCGCTCGCGGTCTCTGAGCTCTTTCGCTTCGTCCTGCCGGCCAACCTCCTCGGCCTGCCGGCCGTCTGCGTGCCGACCGGCGTGGCGAACGGCTTTCCCACCGGCGCCCAGGTGATCGGCCCCCTGATGCGCGACGACCTCTGCCTGGACGCGGCGCAGGCCATCGAGGCGGCGGTGGGCCCGCTCACGCCGATCGACCCCCGTGAGTGAGCCGTCCCCGGCCCGGGTGCGTCCCCTGGCGCGCGCCGACGTGGCCGCGGCCGCGGCGATCGTCGCCGAGGGGACGCTCAGCGCGGGCGTCGAGCACCCCGAACGGGTCGACGACTACTGGGCCGCGGCCCGCGCGACGCGCGAGTGCGGGGGCGAGGTGCTGGTCGTGGAACAGGACGGCGAGGTGGTCGCCCTCTGCCAGGTCCTGGTGTTCTGGCACTTCCAGCACACCGGCGGGCGGTGCGCGGAGCTCGAGAGCGTGTACGTGCGCGCCGATCGGCGCGGGCGGGGGCTGGGGGGGCTGCTGCTGGGGGCCGCCGAGGCGTTGGCGCGCGAGCGAGGCTGCTACCGGGTGCAGCTGACGAGCCGGCACGTGCGGGTCGACGCCCACCGCTTCTACCGGGCGCACGGCTATCTCGCGACGAGCGAGGGGTTCAAGAAGTCACTGGTCGGCGAGGACCTCGCGTAGGGAGCCGTCGTCCACGTCGAAGACGAATCCCCGGACGTCGGTGCCGTCGACGAACGGGCTCGCGCGCAGGGCGGTCACGGTCTCGCGCACGTCGCGATCGACGTCGCGGTAGGCGCCGAGGCGAAAGGGGGGGCGCAGGCCCCGCTCGGCCTCGATCTCGTGGGCGAGGCTGTCCTCGTCGAACGTCTCTAGTCCGCACCGGGTGTGATGGATCACCATGATGGCGTTGGTCGCGAGCAGGCGCTGGCTGAGCAGGAGCGAACGCACGACGTCGTCGGTGGCGATGCCGCCGGCGTTGCGGATCAGGTGGACCTCGCCGAGGTCGAGGCCGAGCGCCCCGAAGAGGTCGAGTCGCGAGTCCATGCAGGTGAGCACCGCGAGGTGGCGTTGGGGGATGGTGGACAACGGACGGCGCCCCCGGCGGGCCACGTAGACACGGTTGTGCTCGAGCAGGTCGTCGATGGTGCTCACGTCGCCAGTGTAGGGAGTGGGCGGCGCGGTCCGCGGTGCGCTGACTACGCTCGACCGAGGAGGTGGTTATGGAAAGCATGGATGCGGTACGCGCCGAGTTGCGCCAGCCCGCCCTCGACCTACGGGCGATGATCCCCGACGTGCTGCAGGGCTACGCCGACATGGGCCGCGCGGCGATGAAGGACGGTGAGCTGTCCGCCGGGGTCAAGGAGCTGGTGGCGCTGGCGATCGCGGTCACGCGCGAGTGCGACGGGTGCGTCGTGTCGCACACTCGCGGGGCCGCGCGACACGGCGTCACGCGCCAGCAGGTCGCCGAGGCGATGGGCGTGGCCATCATGATGAACGGGGGACCGGGCACGGTGTGGGGGCCGCGGGCGCTGCGCGCCTTCGACGAGGCGGTGGCCGCTCGGCGATCCAGCTGACCGGTCGGGCCACCGTCTCGTCAGAGGTCGTAGGCGAGACGGGTGATGCCGTTGACGAAGTTCGACGCCAGGGGGACCGGGTCGCCCACCGCGTGCAGCGTGGGCGCTCGGCGTAGCAGCTCACGGAAGAGCACGGTGATCTCGCGGCGCGCGAGGTGCGCGCCGAGGCAGAAGTGGGGACCCGGGGCGCCGAAGCCCAGGTGGTCGTTGGGCGAACGCGCCACGTCGAAGACCTCGGGGTGCTCGAAGGCGTCCTCGTCGCGGTTCGCCGAGTTGTAGAAGAGCAGCACCTTGTCCCCGGCGACGAGGTCGACGCCCGAGAGCGTGTAGTCGCACGCCAGGGTGCGCCGCATCCAGATCACGGGCGAGGCCCACCGCACGATCTCGTCGGTGGCCGTCGCGGCCAGCCCCTCGTAGTCGGCGACGAGCCGCTCGCGCTGGTCCGGGTGCTCGCTCAGCGCGACCAGGCCGTGGGCCAGCGCGGTGCGCGTGGTCTCGTTGCCGGCCACGCACAGCAGGATGAAGAACGACGCCAGCTCCTGGGGCGTCAGTCGCTCGGACTCGATGCGCGCGTTGACCAGGGCGCTGGTGATGTCGTCGATCGGGTGCTCACGGCGGTGGTCGCCGAGCTCGTTCATCAGGGCGGTCAGGGTCGCGCCGGCCTCGAGGAAGGCGACGACCGGGTCGGTGCCGTCGCCGACGATGGTCGGGTCGCCGTTGGACAGGATCACGTTCGAGCAGCGCAGGACCGTCGCGGCCTCGGTGGCGGGCACGCCCATCATGTGGCAGATGATCTCGAGGGGGAAGGGCGCGGCGACGTCCGTGACGAAGTCCCCGGTCCCGCCGTCCAGGGCGTGTTCGAGGACGCGCGCGGCCACGCGTTCGATGGCGTCCTCCACGGCGCGAACCTGGCGCGGGCTGAAGGCGTTGGCCACGATCCGTCGCAGCCGGGCGTGCTGGGGATTGTCCGTGGAGATCATTCCCGAGAAGTACTCCACCATCTCGGCCGGCAGGTCGAGCTGGGAGACGGCCCCCGGACCCGAGAGGAAGACCTCGGGGTGGCGCGAGGCCGTGACCACGTCGCGGTACCGGGTGAGGGCGTAGTAGCCGCGGCCCTTGGGAAACGCGACCGACGTGCCCTCGACCACGGGCTCCTCGAAGGGGGCGATCGGCCTCTCGCGGCGCAGCGTGGCGAACGCGTCCTCGCGCTCGGACCACGGTCGCCGCCAGAACGCCGGGTCGGACAGGTTGATGTCCTCGACGCGCCACGTCGTCGTCATACCTGCAGCGTAGTCACGGGCCGTTCGGTCACGTCGGACGCGTTTCACGGCAGACTGGTCCGGTGGCACTGAGCGAGGACGAGCGGGCCGAACGATTGCGGGCGTTGCGCTCGTTGCTGGACCTGTTGCGTCCCGCAGTCCAGGCGGATGGCGGGGACCTGGTGCTGGTGCGCGCCGACGTGGAGAGTGGGGTGGTCGAGGTACAGCTCCAGGGCGCCTGCTCGAGCTGTGCCATCTCCTCGACGACTCTGCAGGGCGGGGTGCGGCGCATCCTCACCGATCGGCTGGACTGGGTGACCGACGTGATCGGCGGGGTCGACGAGTCGGTCGACCCCGAGGACTCGATGGCCCTGGGCACCGGCGGCTACGTGCCGCGCTACCGCCACCTCTAGGGGCTCGCCGTCGCGTCACGCGAGCGACGTGTGGTGCTAGTATTTAGTTAGGTTAACTAATGGAAACGGCACCCACCACCACCGACACCGCCGCGCGGCTGCGCCGTGCGATCACCCGGCTCAACCGACGCCTGCGGGCGTCGGGCCTCGGGGGGCTGACGGCCGCCCAGGCGTCGATGCTGTCGTCGGTGGAGTCGCTGGGATCGCCGTCCCTGGGCGAGCTCGCGGCCGCCGAGCAGGTCCAGCCGCCGTCGGTCACGCACGCCGTGCGCGACCTCGAGACGGCGGGGATGATCGTCAGCGCGCGCGATCCGAGCGATCGACGGTGCACGAGGGTGCGACTGACGGCGCTGGGGCGCCGGGAGCTGATGGCGGTACGCGCCCGCAAGACCCAGTTCCTCAATCAGCGTCTGGCGACGCTCTCGCCAGCCGAGCTGCGCCGGGCCGAGGAGGCCACGGCGTTCCTCGAGCGGCTCTTGGAGGACGAGTGAACGCGCGCCGCCTCACCGGATCCACCTTCGCCGCCCTGCGCGTGCGCAACTTCCGCCTCTACTTCATTGGCCAGCTCATCTCGGTGTCGGGCACGTGGATGCAGTCGGTCGCCCAGGGGTGGCTGATCCTCCAGATGACGGGCTCCTCGGTGGGCTTGGGGGTCGCCGTGGCCCTGCAGTACGTGCCGATGCTCCTGCTCGGCTTCTACGGCGGGCTCGTCGTCGACCGCCACGAGAAGCGTCGTATCCTCTACGTCACGCAGTCGAGCGCCGGCGTGCTGGCCCTGGGGCTCGCGATACTGGTGGGCACGGGCCACGTGCGCGTCGATGAGGTCTACGGCTTCGCCCTGCTGCTCGGCATCGTCAACCTCTTCGACACACCCGCCCGCCAGGCGTTCGTCCAGGAGATGGTGGGGCGCGACCTGATCACCAACGCGGTCAGCCTCAACAGCGTGCTGATGAACGCCGGCCGGCTGATCGGTCCGAGCGTCGCCGCGATCTTCATCGCGGTCGCGGGCATGGCGTCGTCGTTCTACGCCAACGCCGTCTCCTTCGCCGCCGTGATCGTCGCGCTGGCCATGATGCGCGCCGAGGACTTCGTGCCGATGGCGACGGTCGAGCGCGCGCGCGGCCAGATCATGATCGGCCTGCGCTACGTGCTGCGCACGGTTCTCGTGCGCGACGTGGTGCTCGCCGTGGCCGTGGTCGGCACCTTCGCCTTCAACTTCACCGTGACGCTGCCGCTGCTGGCGCGCATCACCTTCCACCAGCACTCGGCCGCGCAGTACGGGCTGCTGATGTCGGCGATGGGACTGGGCGCGGTGCTCGGGGGACTCTTCGTCGCGCGACGCTCGCGCGCGACGCCGCGCCTGCTCGCGATCCTCTCGCTCGGCTTCGGGGGATTCATGACCCTGGTCGCCCTGGCGCCGTCGCTGTGGTGGGCCGCGGTGGCCCTGGTGCCGACGGGGGCCTTCTCGATCGCCTTCGCGGCGACCGCCAACGCGACCCTGCAACTCAACTCGAGCCCCGAGATGCGCGGTCGGGTGATGAGCCTCTACGGCACGGCGTTCCTCGGTACGACGCCGATCGGGGCGCTGGCCGTCGGCGCCCTCGTCGGGGCGACCAATCCCCGGATGGGCCTCCTGGTGGGCGCGGTGCTGACCCTCGCGGTGGGGGTGTGGCTGGTGAGCGTGCGGACTCGACGTGAGGCCCCCGTGAGTGAACTGGTGGAGAACTACGCGGGCTGAGCCACTGGCTCCTTGGGCAGTCCCAGGGCTCGCTCACCGACGATGTTGCGCTGGATCTCGGCGGTGCCGCCCCAGATGGTCTCGGAGCGGCTGAAGAAGAACGAGCCCTGCAGCTCCGACACGGGGTAGTCGGCCCGACCCCGGCGACTGCCGACCAGCATCCCGTCGCTGGCGCCGGTCCCGGTGAGCACCTGGGCGTCCATGCCCATGATGTCCATGGCCAGCTCCATCGTCGCGCGGTGCGCCTCGGACCAGAACATCTTGTTGCACGCCCCCATGCGCGCGGCGTCGTGCGAGTTGCGCAGAGCGTCGGTCAGCGAGCGATAGCCGTTGATCTGCATGATCTTGATCTTCGACCAGGAGCGCACCAGCGCGTCGCGCACGCGCCGGTCGTCGAGGCGACCGCGCTCTCGGGCCTCGTCGACGATCGCGTCCCACTCCTTCAGGAATCGCCGGTAGCCGGTGGTCGACGAGGCGCCGCGCTCGAAGCCCAGTGTGGTCATGGCGACCTTCCAGCCGTTGTTGACGCCGCCGATCACGTTGTCGCGCGGGCAGCGGGCGTTGGTGAAGAAGACCTCGTTGAACTCGGCCGTGCCGTCGATCTGGGTGATCGGTCGCACATCGATCCCGGGCTGGCCCATGGGCACCAGCAGGTAGCTGATCCCGGCGTGGGCCGGCGCGGAGGGATCGGTGCGCGCGAGGAGGAAGACGTAGTCGGCGTGCTGGGCCTGAGTGGTCCACACCTTCTGGCCGTTGATGATCCACTCGTCGCCGTCCAGCACGGCGCTGGTCGACAGGCTCGCCAGGTCCGAGCCCGAGTTCGGCTCGGAGAATCCCTGGCACCAGGTCGTGGTGCCGCGCAGGATCCCCGGCAGGAACTCGCGCTTCTGCTCCTCGGTGCCCCACTGCAGGATGGTGGGGCCGACCAGGGTGTCGCCGAAGAAGTCGGCGCGCAGGGGTGCGTTGGCGCGCGAGAACTCCTCGGTCAGCACGACCTGCTCGAGCAGGCTCAGACCCCGGCCGCCGTACTCGACCGGCCAGCCGGCGCAGATCCAGCCTCCGGCGTAGAGGGCCTCGTTCCAGGTGCGGTTGAACTCGAGTCGCTGCTCCTCGTGGAGCGAGAAGTCCGGCTCGCCCCACCCGGGGGGGAGGTTGGTCTCGAGCCAGGCGCGCACGTCGCGGCGGAACGCCTCGGTTTCGGGGGGGTACGTGAGGTCCATAGTCGCAGCGTAGTCACTGGGGACGTCGCCTTCGGGCGCCGACGGCGTCGCGGTGGGGGGGTCGGGCGCCACGTAAGGTTGGGAGGTGCCCCGGAGCCTCGCGACGACAGTGGCGGCGACGCGCGCGTCGTGGCGGCGCTCTCAGTCCATCACCACGCCCCCCGCGCGGCCGGCGCGCCCCCCGCGCCCTGGCGGGTACCGCGTGGCCTTCCTGGTCTACCGGGGCAATCCGCGCTGCGGCGGCCAGGGCGTCTACACCCGTCACCTCACGCGCGAGCTCGTGCGCCTCGGTCACAGCGTCGAGGTGCTCTCCGGACCGCCGTGGCCCGAGTTGGACGAGGGGGTGGGCTTCACCCCCGTGCCGGGTCTGGACCTGTACCGCGACCCGGACCCCTTTCGCATACCGGCGTTGCGCGAGTTTCGCGGGTGGGCCGACGTGGTGGAGTTCGCGACCATGCTGGGCGCGGGCTTCGGCGAGCCGCTGGCGTTCTCGATGCGCGCGTGGCGCCACCTGCGTCGCCGACGCAGCGACTTCGACATCGTCCACGACGACCAGTGCATGGGGTGGGGTATCGCGCGCCTGCGTCGCGCCGGCTGGCCGCTTCTCGAGACGCTCCACCATCCGATTACCGTGGACCGCGCCATCGCCCTGGACCACGCCACGACGTGGCGCGCGCGCCTGACCACGCGGCGCTGGTTCGGCTTCTTGCGCATGCAGACGCGGGTCGTGCGCCAGCTGCCGGCGGTGCTGACGGTCTCGCACAACTCGAAGAAGGACATCCACGCGCAGATGGGCGTCCCCCTGGAGCGCCTGACCGTGGTCCCGGTGGGGGTGGACCACGAGGTGTTCCGCCCCTACGACGACGTCGTGAAGCGGCCGGGCCGGCTCATGGTCACCTCGAGCAGCGACGTGCCCATGAAGGGCTTGGTCCCCCTGCTCGAGGCGATCGCCAAGCTGCGCACCGAGCGTGACATCGAGCTCATCGTGATCGGCCAGCCCCGGCCCGGCGGGCGCGTGGCCCGCGCGCTCGAGCGGCTGGGTCTCGCCGACGTGGTCACGACCGTCAGCGGCGTGAGCGACGAGGCGCTGGCCCGCCTCTACGGCGAGGCCGAGGTGGCGATCGTGCCGAGCCTCTACGAGGGCTTCTCCCTGCCGGCGATCGAGGCGATGAGCTGCGCGGTCCCGGTCGTCGCGACCACCGGCGGGGCGCTGCCCGAGGTGGTGGGCACCAGCGGCGAGACCGGGCTGCTGGTCGAGCCGAACGACCCCGAGGCCCTGGTGGTGGCGATTCGCCGGCTGCTCGACGACCCGGCGCTGCGTGCGCGCCTGGGTGCCAACGGACGCGAGCGCGTGCGCGAGCGCTTCACCTGGGAGGTCACGGCGCGCGGCACGGCGGCGTGCTACGACGCCATCGTGCGCCACCGCCCCCTGCCCGCGGCGATGTTCTTCGACTGATGGTGGGGCGCGACCGATGCTGACCGCCGATTACGACCGGCTGGGTCTGGCGCGCGGGGACGTGGTGCTGGACCTGGGCTGCGGCTTCGGACGCCACGCCTTCGAGGCGGCGCGGCGCGGCGCGCACGTGGTGGCCCTGGACGCGGGCCGGGCCGAGGTGGAGGGGGTGGCGGCCATCTTCGCGGCCATGACCGACGCGGGGGAGATCTCGGCGCGCGACGTGGCCGCCGCGGTCGTGCAGGGTGACGCGCTGCACCTCCCCTTCGCCGACGCCACGTTCGATCGCGTGATCTGCTCGGAGGTGCTCGAGCACATCCCCGACGACCGCGCGGCGATGGCGGAGCTGACGCGGGTGCTACGCCCGGGGGGGACGATGGCCATCACCGTGCCGCGCTTCGGTCCCGAGCTGATCAACTGGGCGCTCTCGGACGAGTACCACCTGGTACCCGGCGGCCACGTGCGCCTCTACCGACGCCGGGTGCTCGAGCAGCGCCTGGTGGCGACTGGCCTTCGCGTGAGGGGACACCACTACGCGCACGGGCTGCACAGCCCCTACTGGTGGCTGAAGTGCCTGGTGGGAACGTCCAACGAGAGCCACCCCCTAGTGCGCGCGTACCACCGGCTGCTGGTGTGGGACATCGTCAAGGCGCCGTGGCTCACGCGCGGCGCCGAGCGGGTGCTGGCACCGGTGATGGGCAAGTCGCTGGTGGTCTACCTGACCCGCGTGGCGCCGTGAGCGTCGAGACGGCCGCGCTGGCGGGCGTCGAGGGGGTCATCACCGCCGAGCAGATCGCCGCCAGCGCCTCGTGGCTGGCCGGGCTGCAGAGCCGCGATGGCGCGATCCCGTGGTTCACCGGTGGCCACTGCGATCCCTGGAACCACGTCGAGGCCGCCATGGCCCTGACGGTGACCGGCCACGCCGACGCGGCCCGGGCCGCCTACCAGTGGCTGGCCCGGCGCCAGCTGGCCAACGGGGCGTGGTTCAACTACTACCGGGGCGGCGACGTCGTGGACGCGCGCCTGGACACCAACGTCGTGGCCTACGTCGCCACCGGCGCGTACCACTACCTGCTCGCCACGGGGGACGTCGACTTCGCCGCGCGCCTGTGGCCCCACGTGCGCGCCGCGATCGACTTCGTCGTGTCGTGGCGACTGGGCGACGGCACGGTGCGCTGGTCCCTCGACGGTGCCGGGCGGGCCGAGGGCTACGCCCTGCTGACGGGCTCGTCGTCGATCTACCACGCGGCGTGCTGCGCCCTGGCCCTGGGCGAGCGCCTGGGTGAGGACGTCGACCGGTGGCGTGACCCGACGGCGGTGCTCGGCCACTGCGTGGCCCGTCACCCCGGCGCCTTCGCACCGAAGAACGAGTTCGCCATGGACTGGTACTACCCGGTCCTGAGCGGGGCGGTCACGGGCCCGGCCGCCGAGCGCCGCCTGGACGAGGGGTGGGAGCGTCACGTCATGGAGGGCCTCGGGGTGCGCTGCGTCTCGACGAGCGACTGGGTGACGGCGGCCGAGACGGCGGAGTGCGCGATCGCCCTGGACGCGGTGGGGCGCCCCTCGCTCGCCCTCGACGTCTTCGCCCTCACCGCCCGACACCGCCGCGCCGACGGCGCGTACTGGACGGGCCTGGCCTACCCCCAGTCGCGCACGTTCCCCGACGCGGAGGTGACCGCCTACACGGCCGCGGCCGTCATTCTCGCGGCCGACGCGCTGACCTCGTCGTCGGGCGCGTCGGACCTGTTCCGCCACGGGGTCCTCGCCCGCCCGCCCGAGCGGCCCGAGGCCGGGTGCCCGCAGCCCGCGTCACGCCGCACGCCGCTCGAGCACTCGTAGCGAGCCCCGCTCGGCCCGCGGGATGAAGCGGCCGCTGGCCAGGGCGGCGCAGTAGATCTCGTAGGGGGGGCGCCCCCCGTCGGCGGGGTCGGGGAAGACGTCGTGGATCATGAGCAGCCCCCCGGGGACGACCTTGGGCGTCCACAGCTCGTAGTCCTCCCAGGCGACGCGCGCCCCGTGGCCGCCGTCGACGAACAGGACGTCGAGGGGCTGGGTGAAGTGGTGCGCCACCACCGCGGAGGGTCCGACGAGGCCGATCACGGTCGACTCGAGGGCGGCGCGCGCGATGGTGTGCTGCCAGGTCGGCAGCGTGTTGAGACGCCCGTCGAACGGGTCGACCAGCGCGGCGTCGAAGTGCTCCCAGCCCGGCTGGTTCTCCTCACTGCCGTGGTGGTGGTCGAGCGAGTACAGCACGCTGGCGCTGGCCTCGGCGGCCGCGCCGAGGTAGAGCGCGGACTTGCCACACCAGGCGCCGATCTCGAGCCAGGTCCCACCCGCCGTCTGGTCGCCGTAGGCGCGCGCGTGCTCGTAGAGCGCGAGGCCCTCGTCGCGGGGCATGAAGCCGGGCGTCGCCTCGGCCAGCGCCAGCAGCTCGTCGAGGCGGCTCATGAGGTGAAGGCGGTGACCAGGGTGTAGACGCCCAGGGCGGCGAAGATCACGCCGCCCGCGAGGCGGATGCGGCCCAGGGGCACCACCCGCTGCAGCAGCCGCCCGCCGTAGGCGCCCGCGAAGGAGACGAGGATCATGGCCAGCGACGCCGCCACGAAGACGTCGAGGGGCTGGTGGGTCTTGGCGCTGAAGTTGGCGGCCTGGATCTGGGTCAGGTCGCCGAACTCGCCCACGAAGATGACGCCGAAGGCCGTGGCCATCTCGCGGCGCCGCGAGCCGTGCGTCTCGCGGCGCGCCTCGCGCTCCCCGGTCTCCTCCTCGCGGCGCTCGGGCACCAGCAGCAGGTACGCCGCGCCGCCGAGGAAGAGCAGCGCCACGACCACGTCCTTGACCCGCGTCGGCAGCAGCGTCAGGAGCCCACCCGCGATCACGGCCAGTCCCATCTGGACGACGAAGGCGCTCGACGCGCCGATCGCGATCGAGAGCGGCCGTGACCGCGTGGACATGACGACCGTCGCGATCATCGTCTTGTCCGGCAGCTCGAGCAGGAACATCAGGGCCATGATGCCCAGAAACGTCCCCGCGTTCACGACGAGCCGCGCCGCGCTAGAACTGCGAGCGGATCGCCGCCGCGAACGCCAGCCCGACGCGCAGCCGCTCCAGCTGCTGGGGGACCGTGGCCGGGTAGCCGCCCACCACCGGGTGCGCGACGTGGAACGCCTCCACCTCGGCGGCGAAGGCCGGGTCGCGGATGAAGGTCGGCACGCCGCCGGCCAGGCGCGAGTGGTGGCTGGGCGAGAAGCGCGCCAGCGCCTCGTCCCAGCGCGAGGTGAGGTAGCGCCACACGGCGGGCCCGGTCTTCTCGTTGCGCGTCAGCGCCATCAGCACGATCGGGGCGTCCTGGGGGCGGAACTCGTGGAAGCACCGCTCGGCGGCGTCGAGCGCGATCCGCTCGTCGCCGAACCCGCCCAGAGCCATGAGGTAGCGCATCTCCTCCTGGGGCGTCGGCGCGTGGCGGTAGCGCTCCAGGAAGGTCTCGTAGTCGCCGGGCTGGTTCTGGTCGGCCACGATGCGCAGGATGGTGGCGGCGAGGTCGCCGTCCATCTCGCCGGCCGCGAAGCGTCGGCGCGCCTCGGCGCGTACCGACTCGTCGCCGCCGGTGATCCCCAGCAGGCCGATGATGATGGCGCGGGTCTGGGCGCGGAGCACGTCCTCGTCGGGTCGTCGGTCCCAGCCGAGGCGCGCGAAGTGGGGGGCCGCCAGGTCGGTGACCTGGCGGGCCAGGGTGGCGCGCGCCGGTTCGTCCAGGGCCCGGCGGACCATGTCGAGCGCCGTCGCGACGAAGTGCCAGGGGGTGGGCTCGTCCTGCTCGCCCAGCCCCGAGGCCGTCGTGGAGAACTCCGCCCAGGTGAGCTGGCGCGCGAAGAGCGCGGCCCAGGCGTCGGCAAGCAGCGTGGCCCGCTCGAACTCGTCGAGCTCGCCCACGCGCGGCGCCAGGGCGGCCAGTGCCGCCGCGTCGTAGCGCGAGCGAAAGACGCCGGAGCCGCCGGCGTTCACGACGACCGGGGGGCGGTCGTCCACGCGCACTGGCGCGTCGTCGAGCAGGTGGCGTGACGGCGCTCCGCCCTCCAGCGAACGGGTCAGCACCGGTACGAGCCAGTGGTCGCCGATGGCGCCCTTGTGGTCCGGGTCACCGAAGACGAACGGCTGCTGGCGCAGCTGGCCGTCCTCGAGGGTGACCAGCGGGTGGCCACCCTGAAGGATCCAGGTGTTCATCATGTCGCGCACCGGTTGGCCGGACACCGTCTCGAGGGCGTCCCACAGGTCCGTCGTCACGGTGTTGGCGTAGCGGTGATCGAGCAGGTAGCGTCGGATCCCGTCGCGAAAGACGGACTCACCCAAGTACTGCTCGAGCATGCGCAGAACCGAGCCGCCCTTCTCGTAGGTGAGCGAGTCGAACATGGCCTGGGTGTCGTTGGGCGACAGCACCGGGTACTCGATGGGCCGCGTCGACGCGAGGCCATCGACGTGCAGGGCGAGGTCGCGCATCACGATCTGGTCGGCCCAGATCCGCCAGGCGGGTCGGAAGGCGTTGGTGCAGCGCAACTGCATGAAGGTGGCGAAGGCCTCGTTGAGCCAGATGCCCTCCCACCACTCCATTGTCACGAGGTCGCCGAACCACATGTGAGCGATCTCGTGGTGCACGACCTCGGCCACCCGCTGGATTTCGGCCAGCGACGCGGTCGCCGGGTCCACCAGCAGGGCGGTCTCGCGGTAGGTGATGCACCCGAGGTTCTCCATCGCCCCGAACGCGAAGTCGGGGATCGCGACCATGTCGAGCTTCTGGCCCGGGTAGGGGATGGCGAAGTAGTCGCTGAAGTGGCGCAGGGCGAACGCGCCCGCCTCCAGGGCCAGGTCGGCGAGGTTCCCCTTGCCGCGCGGGTAGACCACTCGCAGGGGGACCCCGTCCACGTCGAGTGCGTCGGTGTGCTCGAAGGGCCCCACGACGAAGGCGACCAGGTACGTCGACATCACCATGGTGGGGCCGTAGCTGATGCAGCGCTGGCCGTTGCCCAGGTCGGTGTTGCTGGTCTCGGGCGAGTTGGCGTAGGCGTTCAGGTGGCTCGGGATCGTGAGGTTCACCTGGAAGGTGGCCTTGAAGGAGGGCTCGTCCCAGCAGGGGAAGGCCTGGCGCGCGTCCGAGTGCTCGAACTGGGTCGTCGCGATGGTCTGGGTGACGCCGTCGGGGTCGACGAAGGTGGAGCGGTAGAAGCCGGACAGCTGATCGTTCAGCACACCGGTGTAGGCGATCTCGAGGGTGGCCGGGCCCAGGGGCAGCACCGCGTCGAAGACGAAGGTGGCGGTCTCGTAGGTCGCGTCGTGCAGGATGTCGGTCGAGCGCACGCTGGTGTCGTCCGCGGTGAGGGTGGCCGCGCCGAGCTCGAGCGCCTTGGCGTGCAGCGTGACGCGATCGGTGGACTGCGTGATCACGACGTCGATTTCGACGCGTCCGGCGAAGGTGGCGCCCTCGATGTCGGGCGTGAGGAAGAGCCGGTAGGCCGAGGGGACGACGGTGCGGGCGAGGCGGTAGGGGTTCGGGGAAGAAGTCATCGGTGCTCACCCTAGGGCGAAACGATCTACGCTCGCTAAGTGACTCAGTTGCCCACGTCGGTGTCGCTGCGACGCCACCCCGGTCCCACCCGCCTCGCCGTCACCGGTATCGGGAACGCCCTGCTCGACATCATCACGCGCGACGACGAGGAGGTCTACCGTGACCTCGGGCTGACCAAGGCGGCGATGACCCTCATCGAGGCCGACCAGTTGGACGCGTTCTACCAGGCCATGGGTCCCACGGTGCAGACCTCGGGCGGGTCGGTGGCGAACTCCATCGCCGGCGTCGCGACGCTGGGCGGGACCTGCGGCTACATCGGCAAGGTGGCCGACGACGAGTTCGGGGAGCGCTTCACCCACGATCTGGCCTCGCTCGGGGTGGAGCTGGACCTCGCGGTGGCCGCGCCCGACGAGGGGGCCACCGGGCGCTGTCACGTTTTCATCACCGCCGACGCGCAGCGCACCATGGCGACCTACCTCGGCGCCTCGAACCAGCTGCGTCCCGCCGACATCAGCGAGCGGCTCATCGCCCGCTCCGAGATCACCTACGTCGAGGGGTACCTCTACGACCTGCCCCCGGCCAAGGAGGCCGTGCACCGGGTGGTCACCTTCGCGCACCAGCACGACTCCATGGTGGCGCTGTCGCTCTCGGACATGTTCTGCGTGGAGCGCCACCGCCGGGACTTCCTCGAACTGGTCACCAACGACGTCGACGTGCTGCTCGCGAACGAGGCCGAGGCCAAGGCGCTCTTCCGTGTCGAGCGCCTCGACCAGGCCTTCGCCGCCCTCGACGAGCTCGGTGTGCTGGCGGTGGTGACGCGTGGTCCGGCGGGCGCCGACGTGTCGACGAGCAGCGGCGTGGTCTCGGTACCCGCCAGCGAGGTCGACGAGGTGGTCGACCAGAACGGCGCGGGGGACATGTTCGCGTCCGGGTTCCTGTACGGGCTGGCGCTGGGCGCCGACCCCGTCGAGGCCGCCCAGCTCGGGACGCTGTGCGCGGGTGAGATCATCCAGCACCTCGGCGCGCGCCCCGCCTCCAACCTCGAGGAGTTGGCCATCGGAGCCGGCCTGCTGTAGCGGGCCGGGGGCCGCTACAGCCCCTGGGCGTCGAGCTCGCGGTCCAGCTCGCGGGTGCGCACGGTCTCGTAGCGGACCCAGGCGACGGCGATTGGCACGCAGGCCACCAGCATCAGCGCGTCGCCGCCGATCCACATGATGGCGCCCCCCAGGTGGACCTGGTTGAGGATCCAGGCGCGGTTGACGCCGGCCGGCGCCATCGCCGCGTAACTGGGGAAGGGGTTGTAGGTCTCCATGGCCAGGGCCAGCCCGGTGAAGGTGTCGACGGGAACTCCGGCCATCACGTAGACCAGACGCAGCCCCGGGTGCAGGGTGACGCCGCGCTCGAGTCCGAAGGCGACGCGAAAGAAGAGGTAGCCCACGATGAGGAACCCGATCTCCTCGCCGTGGTGGATCCACTCGTGCTCCAACATCAGATTGAAGAAGCTGGTCAGGTGGGTGAAGGGGATGAACACGAAGTACAGCCCGAAGGCGAACAGCGGGTGGGTGACGACCCCCATGACGGGACCGTCGAGGGCGCGGCGCAGCACCGCCACCTGGTCGTAGAGCAGATCGAGCGGGGCGCTCAGGGCGAAGAGGGGGGCCGCCACCATGATCAGCGCGAGGTGCTGGACCATGTGCATGGCGAAGTACGACATGTCGTAGACCGCGATCACGGACTGGGTGGCGAGGAACGTCACGACCGCGCCGGCGAGGAACCAGACCACTCGCGCGCGCGGCCAGGGCTGCGTCGTGCGCCGCACGCCGACCACGTAGGCGGCGCTGATGAGCACTAGTAAGGCGGTAGGGATAGGGGAGATCTGCCACTGGTTCAGGTGCCGCCACGAGAACAGCGCGAGGTCGGGGGGCGTCACGCGGTCAGTCTACGGTGGCGACATCGCGGACAACGGTGCTCAGTAGGATGTCCCCGTGAAGTCGAAGTGGTTCTCCTCGCGAGCGTTTGCGCTCCACTTCGTGCTCCTGATCTGGCTGGCGATCTGCGCCAGCGCCGCGTGGTGGCAGGTGGGTCGAGCGATCCAGGGGAACACGCTGAGCTTCATGTACTCGATCGAGTGGCCGGTCTTCGGGGTCCTCGGCGTACTGGGGTGGTACGCGATGCTGAACATGGAGACGGTTTCCGAGCACGATCAGCGTGAGCGGCGCGCGTACGAGGAGAAGATGCGCGCCGAGGCTCGCGAGCGACGCGCCGAGCAGGGCGAGGACCCGACGCTGGCCGCCTACAACGACCACCTCGCGGAGATCGCCGGCCGGCCCAAGAAGAAGCTCTGGGGTCACTAGTGGAGAAGGCGTTCGCGCGGTACCGACTCATGTCCTTCGTGACCGGTACGACGCTGCTCACGCTGTGCGCCTTCCTGATCCTGCACACGGTGGACCTCGCGCTGTGGAAGGACCTGATCGTCCCGGTCACCATCATCGGGATCGGACACGGCGTCGTGCTGTACCCGATCTACATGGTCATGTGCGTCCAGTTCGCGCTCAAGGCGCGGCTGCACCCGGGCCTGGTCGTGCTGATGCTGCTCGCGGGCTTCGTCCCCGGCCTCGCGTTCTACATGGAGAACCGCGTCGAGCGTCGCCTGTTCCCCCAGGGGCGTCCCCGGGTCGGCGTCCTGACGTGATCGACTGGCGCGAGCGCCGGGTACTGGTCTTCGCGCATCAGGGGGGTTCCTTCGAGGGGCCCTCCTCGACGCTGGCCGCCATCGAGCACGCGCTGGCCCAGGGCGTCGACGTGATCGAGTTGGACGTGCACGCGACGCGCGACCGGCACCTGGTGGTGTGCCACGACGCCACGGTTGAGCGCACGACCAACCACCGCGGCGCGATCGCCACGCTCACCCTCGAGGAGATCGCCGGGATGGACAACGCGTACTGGTGGAGCCCGGGGGTCAGCGCCTCGCGCGACCTGGCCGCCGACCAGTACGTGCATCGAGGTCGCGCGCCCGACGACCGACGCTACGGCGTCGCGACGCTCGAGGAGGTGGTGCGGACGTTCCCGGACGCTCTGCTCAACCTCGACATCAAGCAGACCGCTCCGGCGGTCGAGCCCTACGAGTCACTGCTGGCGGACGCCCTGGTCCGTTGGGACGCGCGGGAGTCGGTCGTCGTGGCGTCGTTCCACGACGACGCGATCCGAGCCTTTCGCGCCGTCGCGCCCGGTGTCGCCACGGCCGCCGCGACGGGGGAGTCCGCGGCGTTCTACTTCGCCGCGCGCGACGGTCATCGCCCCGATCGCCTCGACGCGGTCGCCCTGCAGGTCCCGATGACCTACGGCGACGAGGAGATCGTGACGCCGGCGTTCACCGCCGCCGCGCACGAGGCTGGTCTGGCCGTGCACGCGTGGACCCTCAACGAGGTGGCCGAGATGTCGCGCGCGCTCGACGCGGGCGTCGACGGGATCATCAGCGACACTCCCACGACCGCGGTGGCGCTCGTGCGCGACCGCGGGCTCGCCTGGCGTCGTCAGCCCTAGGCCGTGCGCGGCGCTCGACGGGCGCGAGGCGCCGTCACGCCGGTCTCCGGCCGACACCGGATCGAGGAAGACATGTCTCGCGACCCGACTCGCGGGCGGATCGAGATCTGGTCTCGATCCTCGGACGACGGCCTAGCCGCGCCCGCAGTTCGGCTTCTTGCCGTGGTTGGCCTTCTTCTTGGCCCGCAGCTTGCGCTTTACCGTCCGCTTTGACATAGGTGACAATGTTAGTGGGTGGAAGACGCCGAGAGCCAGTTGGGACCGGACGCGTCGGGCCGGGAGGGCTCGCTGGTGGTGGTCGCCACGCCGTTGGGGAACCTCGGCGACCTGTCGAGCCGGGCGCTGGCGATACTCGGCGAGGCCGATGTGGTGTTCTGCGAGGACACGCGGCGCTCGCGCACGCTCTTCGCCGCGCACGGTCTGCATCCTCGGACGCGCCTTCGCTCCCTGCACCAGCACAACGAGGCCGCGCAGTGCGAGGAGGTCGTGGCGCGAGTGCGCGCCGGCCAGACCGTCGCGCTCGTCAGCGACGCCGGGACCCCCGGCATCAGCGATCCGGGGGAGCGCGTCGTGGCGGCGGTCGCCGCGGCCGGCCTGCGCGTGAGCACGGCCCCCGGGCCCTCGGCGGTCGTCGCGGCCCTGTCCATCAGCGGCCTGGCGACCGAGCGTTTCGTGATGGAGGGCTTCGTGCCGCGTCGGGCCGGCGAGCGGCTCGCGCGCCTGGAGCAATGGGACCGCGAGACCCGCACGGTCGTGTTCTACGAGTCGCCGGTGCGTCTGGTCGCCACCCTGGAGCAGATGGCGCGACGGTGGCCCGATCGCGCGGTCTGCGTCGTGCGCGAGCTGACCAAGGTTCACGAGGAGGTCCTGCGCGGGACCGTGGCCGAGGTCCACCAGGCGCTCGCGCGCCGCGAGGTGATCGGTGAGGTGGTGGTGGTCCTGGCGGGGGCGACCACCGCAGTCGACGTCGACGAGGACGTGGTGCGCGCGGCCCTGGGTGAGCTGATCGACGCGGGGACGAGCGTGCGCGACGCGGTGTCGAGCGTCGCGACGCGCCTCGGCGTCGCGCACCGCCGGGTGTACCGGATTGCGCTCGAGCGGCGGGTCGGGGAATGGTGAGTCACTACCCTTGTGCAATGGGTCGTTTCTACATCACTACCCCCATCTACTACGTGAACGACGTGCCGCACGTCGGTCACGCCTACACGACCGTGAACGCGGACGCGATGGCCCGATGGCATCGGCTCTGCGGCGACGAGACCAAGTTCCTCACGGGCACCGACGAGCACGGCCAGAAGGTCGCCGACGCCGCGGCGCGCCACGGCGTCTCGCCCCAGCAGTGGACCGACCAGACGTCGGCGCGATTTCGCGAGACCTGGGACGCCCTGTCGATCCAGTACGACGACTTCATCCGCACGACCGAGCCGCGGCACTACCGCAGCGTACAGAAGTTCCTCACCGCCATCTACGACAACGGGTACATGTACAAGGACGTGTACCGCGGCCTGTACTGCGTGAGCTGCGAGGATTACTACACGCTCGAGTCGAGCGACGAGGGGCGCTGCCCGGTGCACGGGCGGGTGCTGACCGAGATGGAGGAGGAGAACTGGTTCTTCCGCCTGAGCGCCTTCGAGGACCGGCTGCTCGCGTACTACGCCGACCACCCCGACTTCGTGACCCCCGAGACCAAGCGCAACGAGGCCTACGCCTTCATCAAGGGCGGCCTGCACGACATCTCGATCACCCGCACGTCGATCTCGTGGGGCGTGCCGGTCCCGTGGGACGACCGTCACGTCTTCTACGTGTGGTACGACGCACTGATCAACTACCTCACCGCGTTGGGCTACGGCAACGAGCACGACGAGGTCGCGACGTGGTGGCCGGTGTCCCACCACCTCATCGGCAAGGAGATCATCCGCTTCCACGGGGTGTGGTGGCCGGCGATGTGCATGGCGGCGGGTCTCGAGCCGCCCGCGCACGTGCACGTGCACGGCTGGCTCCTCATTGGGGGACAGAAGCTCTCCAAGACGATGGCCGCCGACGGTGCGGTGCGGCTCACGGACATCGCGCCGACCGTCCTCACCGACGAGTTTGGGGTGGACGCCCTGCGCTACTACCTGCTACGTGACACGGTGCTGGGCAACGACGGCGAGTTCTCCCACGAGGGCATCACGCAGCGCTACAACACCGATCTGGCCAACAACCTGGGCAACCTGGTGGCCCGCGTGGCGAGCGTGGTGGCCACGAAGTGCGGGGGGCTCGGGCCCGCGCCGACGCTCGACTCGCCATTGCGCGCCCCGGCGCAGGAGGCCCTGCGCGACGCGCGAGACGCGTGGGAGCGCTTCGCCCCCCACGCCGCCCTCGAGGCGACGTGGCGCCTGATCGGCGCCACCAACGCCTACTTGGAGGCGACGGCACCGTGGAAGATGGAGCCGGGCGCGGCGCTCGATGGCGTGATGGGCGACGCCCTCGAGGCGATCCGCCTCGTGAGCGTGATGGCCAGCCCGGCGATGCCGGGCGTGTGCGGCGAGATCTGGCGGCGGCTGGGCCTGGACGGCCAGCCGGAGGACGAGACCATCGAGGTGAGCGGACACTGGGGCCTCTACCCACCGGGTCACCCCGTCGAGAAGGGCGAGCCCCTCTTCCCGCGCAAGGCGTGACGTGAGCTTCTGGACCGACGCCCACTGCCACCTGCAGGACGAGTTCTTGCGCGACGGCGAGACCAGCGCGCGCGCGTCGCTCGAGCGAGCCGCCGCCGCGGGCGTGGCGCGCGTGGTGGTGATCGGCACCGACGAGAGCAACTCGCGCGGGGCGCTCGCGCTCACCGAGATCGACAGCCCGGTCGAGGTCTACGCGGTCGTGGGACTGCATCCCCACGAGGCCCTCTCGGACGTCGACGCCATCGTCCGCCTGGCCCGCGCCCGTCACCCGCGCCTGGTGGCGATCGGTGAGACCGGTCTCGACTACTTCTACGAGCACGCGCCGCGCGACGCCCAGCGCCGCGCCTTCGCGGCGCAGATCGCGCTGGCGCACGAGTTGGACCTGGCGCTGGTCATTCACGCGCGCGACGCGTTCGACGACCTCTTCGAGATCTTGGGCCACGAGGGGGTCCCGCCGCGCACGGTGATCCACTGCTTCACCGGGACGCCCGACGACGCCGCCGGGTGCCTCGCTCTGGGGTGTGACATCTCGGTGGCGGGCGTGGTCACCTTCAAGAACGCTCAGTCGCTGCGCGACGCGGTGCTCGCCGTTCCCCTCGAGCGCCTCCACGTGGAGACCGACAGCCCCTTCCTCGCCCCGGTTCCGCATCGGGGACGTCCGAACGAGCCGGCGTGGGTTCGCGTCGTCGGCGAGTTCGTCGCCGAGCTGCGCGGTGAGGACGTGGAGCTCGTGCGCCGGGCGACGTCCGCGAACACCGCACGGCTCTTCGGGCTCCCCCCTTTGCCCGACGAGGCGTGCTTCATGATCAGGTAAGATGTATTTTTTATATGGTCTAGTTGCCTTCACCCCCCCTGGTGCCTAGCGTTGTGGGGCGGATCGTCACGCCACGGTCCGTTGTCCTGGTGGAGGGTGGAGATCTGAGGACATCAATCCGACGAGCGTGTGCACGCTCGGCGTGTCTGGCAACCGTGGGTGCTCTCGCCGGAGCCTCACTGGTTCTTGGAGCGTCCCCGCTCGCCGGGGCCTCGACCTCTCACGCCGCCGTGCGCGTGCCCGACCTCATCAATCGGGACCGGGCGCAGGTCTACGCGCTGATGCGCCGCGACAACCTCTACTTCACGACCCGCGGTCCTGGCTCGGCCACCGGCACCTGGACTCGGGTGACGGGTCAGAGCCCCCGCCCGGGCACGGTCGTGCCCTGGCACGCCAGCCTGGTCCTGACCACGACCACGGCGCCCGCGCGACGCGCCACCACCACCGCGGCGGCCTCGACCTCTCACGCCGCCGTGCGCGTGCCCGACCTCATCAATCGGGACCGG
>JBMFWX010000003.1:0-37389 GCA_049964855.1 Acidimicrobiales bacterium | reverse complement strand
GGTCCTGACCACGACCACGGCGCCCGCGCGACGCGCCACCACCACCGCGGCGGCCGTGACGAGTCCGGCGCCCGTGACGCCGCTGCCCTCGCGGGTGGGTGTGGCGACGTGGTACGCCTACATTCCGGGTCAGTGCGCGACGTCCTACCTGCCGATGGGTACGGTGATCACCGTGCGCGATCTGGCCAGCGGCGTCACTCTTCACTGCGTCGTCACCGATCGCCAGGAGGTGGCCCCGGGGCGGGTGGTCGACCTGTCGGAGCAGCAGTTCCGCGCGCTGGCGCCCCTGTGGCGGGGCGTGGTGCGCGTTCGAGTCTCCTGGTGACGCACACGCCGCGCACGGTACGCGAACTGCTGGACCGCTACGAGTTGCACCCCTCGCGCGCGCTGGGTCAGAACTTCGTGGTGGACCCGAACACCGTGCGACGGATCGCCCGGGCGGCTGGGGTGGGACGCGGCGACGTCGTGGTGGAGATCGGCGCGGGCCTCGGGTCGCTGACGCTCGCGCTCGTCGAGACGGGTGCCGAGGTCCACGCGATCGAGGTCGATCGCTACCTGCTGGCGCCGCTTCGCGAGACGGTCGAGCCCCTCGGCGTCGTGGTGCACCACGTGGACGCGATGCGCGCGGCCTACCCGGACATCGTCGGCGGGCGACCCGCGGTGGTGGTGGCCAACCTCCCCTACAACATCGCGACCCCGCTGATCGTTCACCTGCTCGAGGCCGAACCTCTCCTCGAGCGCTTCGTGGTGATGGTCCAGCGCGAGGCGGGTGAGCGACTGGCGGCCCACGCCGGTGACGAGGCCTACGGGGCGGTGTCGTTGCGCGTGCAGTACTTCGCGGACGCCGAGGTCCTGGGACGCGTGCCGGCGTCGGTCTTCCTCCCGCGCCCGAACGTCGAGTCGGTGCTGGTGTCCATCGTGCGCCGCGACGGCGTGCGCGTGGACCCGGCCGAAGTGGGCGAGGCCGAGTTGTTCGAGGTCATTCGCACCGCCTTCGCGCAGCGCCGCAAGATGCTGCGCCGCTCGTTGGCCGACTGGGCGGATCCCGACGTCTTCGTTCGGGCCGACGTCGCGGGAACGCGCCGGCCCGAGGAGCTGACGATCGAGGAGTTTGCGCGTCTGGCGGCTCAGCGGTGATCACCCTTCGGGCGCCGGCCAAGGTCACCCGGTACCTCGAGGTGACCGGCCGGCGAGCGGACGGCCTTCACGAGTTGCGCAGTGAGATGGTCACGGTCGAGCTCGCGGACGCGCTGGACGTGGACGAGAAGGCGAGCTATCTGCGCGTGCTCGACGCGACGGGTGAGGTGCCCGACGACGAGACCAACCTGGTGGCGCGGGCGTTGCGCCTGGTGGATCGCCGGGCCGGGGTGACGGTGCGCAAGGCGATACCCGTTGGGGGAGGGCTCGGCGGGGGGAGCGCCGACGCCGCCGCCATCCTGCGCTGGGCGGGCGGGCTGAGCGCCGAGCGGGCACTCAGCCTGGGCTCGGACGTGCCCTTCTGCCAGGTGGGCGGACGGGCCCTCGTGGAGGGCGTGGGCGAGTGGGTGACGCCGCTGGCCTTCGAGCGACGCGACATCACCCTGGTCCTGGCCCCGTTCGGGGTCGACACCCGCTCGTGCTACGCGGCCTACGACGAGATGCGCGCCGAGGGGTGGTCACCGCGGGGCGCCAACCACCTCGAGGAGCCCGCGGGGCGCGTCGAGCCGCGTCTCGCGGTGGTTCGCGCGTGGCTGCGCGCCGAGTGGGGCGTTACCGTCCACCTGGCGGGGTCGGGCTCGACGCTGTTCATCGAGGGGCGCGTCGGGGTTACTCCGCCGACCTCCCTGATCAGCCCCGTTGGTCCTCTGCGGATCCTCGTGACGTCCACGACGCCCTCGTAGGGCGACCTACTTGCCGGCGGCGCGACGCTGGAAGCGCGTTCGCTTCAGCATCTTCTTGTGCTTCTTCTTGCGCATGCGCTTACGGCGCTTCTTGATGAGAGATCCCATGGCCCGTAGAACACTAGTCGATACGGCGTTGGCCCGGCGACTCGGCGCGCGTGGAGCGGTGGTACTCGAGGCGCAGCGCCCGGCGAGGGCACCCGCGCACCGCGTAGCGGGCCGAGTCGAGGGCGGCGGGCGCCGGGAGCGGGATCGGTCCGTCGACGATGATCGGGTAGCCCCACTCGTCTAGGCGGACCAGGTCGGGGGCCAGCTCCGCGCAGTGCCCGAAGCCGTCACAGAGGATCGGGTTCACGCGCATCGTGAAGGTGTCGGGGCGCCGTCTCACTCCCACACCAGGTCCTCTTCGCGCTCGAGGGCGGGGACGCGCACGTAGGACGAGCCCGCCCGCGCACCCGGGCACGCGGCGCCGTGAGCGTGGTCCTGGACGTCCGCGGCGAAGACACGCAGCGCGGAGCGCACCAGGCGTACCACCCCGTCGGGGTGGCGACAGGCGCCGCGACCCTCAATGACCCGGCACCGCTCGACCAGACGATCGCGCGCGGGGCCGGCGTCGCGCGACGCCCGGGCGAGGTGGCGCAGGTCGTCGGCCAGTGCGGGCAGGCCGAAGGCGCACGGACCGCACTGGCGAGCGCTCTCGTTGGCCATCCAGCGCACGACGCGCTGGGTCTCAACGACACCGCACGCGTCGTCGCCCAGCACGACGATCACGCCGGCCCCGATGCTCGCGCCCAGGGGCTCGAGGTCCTCGTGGGTGTAGGGGACGTCCAGCAGCGAGCCGTCGAGCCAACTGCCGCCGTAGCCACCGAGCAGTACGGCCCGCGGGCGTGGGACGGCGCGGGCGGCGTCGAGGATCTCGCGCAGCGTCGTGCCGAGGGCCACCTCCAGCACCACGGCGCGGGCGACCGCGCCCGATACCGAGACCAGGGTCGAGCCGGGGCTGCGCTCGGTGCCGAGCGCACGGAACCAGGCACCGCCGTAACGGTGGATCAGCGCGACGTGGGCGCAGGTCTCGGCGTTGTCGACCAGCACGGGCGCCTGGCCGATGCGCGCGACGTGCGGCCGATCGGGTCGATACTGGGGCAGCGCCTCGTGGTCGTCGAGCCAGTGGACCAGGGCGGACTCCTCGCCCGCGACGTAGCGCCACGGCGGCGTCTGCAGCTCGAAGGCGACTCTCGCGGCCCCGGAACGCTCGCGCTCGTGGATGGCGCGCTGGAGGTGGTTGATCACGCGCGGGTTGTCGCGCGCCGCGCACACGGCGATGCGGGTGGCGCCGATCGCGTGAGCCAGGTACTGGGCGCCGTCGAGGATCAGGTGGGGGTTGGTCGACGCCAGGGTGAGGTCCTTGTGCGACGCGGGCTCGCCCTCCATCGCGTTGACCACGACGAACTTGTGCCGGCCGCGTAGGTCACGCAGGTGTCGCACCTTGCGCACGGTCGCGAAGGCACCCCCTCCGCGACCCAGCAGGCCCGCCTGGTCCAGCTGGTCGGCCAGACTGGCGGCGGCGGAGGGCGGTTCAAAGAAGGCGAGGTGCTGCTCCCAGGTCCGGGGTCGGCCCGAGGTCCCGGACAGGACTCGGGGCAGGGTCGTCCCGTCCGTCATCGCCGCTCCGGGGACCGCGAACTCGAGCGGGCCGCCTCGGCGGTGCGCTCGCCGGGGCCACCCGCCGGGGCCGATGAGGGACCTCCCGACAGCGGCGAGAGGGCCGTGCGACCGGCCGCGCGCGGCGGGCGAGCCAGCACGCGCCACACGCCGGCCCCGGCACCGATCCCGGCGCAGACGACCACCACGACGAGGCCGACTCCGCGCCGCGAGTCGGTGCCGGCCGTGACGGCGTGCACTAGGGAGGTGGCGAAGGCCAACCAGGAGAACCAGTGGAGGAAGCGCCACGTGGCGTTGGCCAGACGCGCCTTGGCCAGGCTGGAGAGCCAGACGGCCAGCACGAGGTCGACGGCCACCGTGCCCAGCGCGATCGGCACCCGCTTGTACGACGAGGTGAGCGGGATGAGCACCGACGCCGGCCCGGTGGACACGAAACTGTCCAGGACGGTGGTGACCACGTGGATCGCCAGAAAGAGCACGGCCACGACGGACAGGGAGCGATGGAGTTCGTTGATCTCGAAACGTCCGACGACGGTGCCGCCGGCCCGGTTGGCCACCAGCGCGCCCAGCGACACGACCATCGTGAAGAGAACCAGCGTGACGAGACCGGTGGCGCGCGTCGTGTACCACAGGTAGGGGGTGGTCAGGGCGAGCACGAGAGGCTCTCCGCGTCGTCGGGCCAGCCGCCGACGTACTCGACGGTGCCGTCGTGGCGCACCAGACGGGCGGCGTAACCGGCCTGGGCGAGCCGGTAGCTCGCCTCCTCGCCCCAGAGCAGGGACGCGGTGGCCATGGCGTTGGCCATCAGGCAGCTCGGCGCCGCGACGGTGGCGGTCGCGTAGGGACCGCGCGCGCACGTGCCACGGCGCGGGTCGACGATGTGGTTGACCCGCACGCCGCCAGCTCGCCAGGTGCGTGTCGTCGTCGAGGACGTGGCCAGGCCGCCGTCGCCCATCGTGACGCGCGGTTCCGCGCCGTGCAGCGCGAGCCGGTCGGCGACGCCGACGACCCACGGGCCGTCGGGCCCCCGTCCTCGCAGTGCGACGTCGCCGCCGACCTCGACGAGGGCCCCGCCCCGCGGCGCCAGCTCCTCGCAGACCCGGTCCACGAGCAGTGCCTTGGCGCTCGCTCCCACGTCGAGGCCGCACTCCGCCGCCAGGGTCACCGTGTGGTCCTCGCGGTTGAGCGTCACGGCGTGGCGCCCCGGGGCGGGACGGGCGGGCACGGCGGGCCAGTCGTCGCGTCGGGCGACCTCGTCGTAGTCGCGGTCGTAGCCGAGGTCGAGCAGGGCGCCGAGCACCGTCGGATCGCACAGGCCGTCGGTGACCTCACTGGCGCGCAGTGCGGCGTCCACGACGAGCTCCAGCGTCGCGCTGACCAGCACCGGACTCCCGGCGCTGGCGTTGAGGCGCGTGATCTCGGAGTCCGAGCGGAAGCGGTTGCACGCGGCGTCGAGCGCGTCGATCCACCACCAGAGCCGCTCCTCGGCGAAGGCGGCGTCGCGCTCGTGCTCCACCGCCAGCGTGCCCGAGAGTCCCCACACGTGGAACGTCACGCTCACAGGCAGGTCACCGTGCCCGAGGGCGTCGTGTAGCAGGTGGTGGTCGTCGTCACGGGGGCCGGCGTCGGCACGGGGCTCGACGCCGGGCCTGGCGCGGTCGTGGTGGTCGCGCCGGCGACGCTCGGGGTGGTCGCGGCCGGTGAGGGGGTCACCGTCAGGGGTCGAGCGGTGTTGGCCGCGTAGCCGACGAACAGGCCGGACGCGACGCCCGACGAGACCACGACGGTCCGGGTGAGTCGACGCACGCGGCTGAAGCGTTGGTCACGGAGCTGGGGGGTGCGGTGGCGTGGGGTCATAGGCAGACGTGGCGTCCAGTGTGCCAGGCAGCGCTAAGGCCCGAGGGGGAGTCGGGTAAGAAGTTCGACAACACGGCCCCTCCGTTCACCACCCCCGCGCTGGTCTCGCGTGGTCGTAGACGCCCGGAGTCGTAGCGGCCGGGCTCCGGGGCCGGCCGGATGCCGGGGCGGGCCCGGCGGCCTCGCTGATCACCGACCTCTCACTCGGCGTGGCGTGGGTCGAGCGGTACGTCAGCGTCGCGGAGCCGCTCGAGGCGGGTGGCCCGAGCACGGCGCCGGGATCGCGATCGCGTCGACCGATGGCGCCGGCGGGCCAGACGCCGCGGGCCCGCCGCGCCGGCTCGCGGCTAGTGGGTCTCGTCGGGCAGCTCGATCGTGAAGCGGGCCCCGCCGAGTTCGGGGTCACGATCGATCTCGACGGTGCCGCCGATCTCCGTCACGACCTGGGCGACGATCGACAGTCCCAGCCCCGATCCGGGCAGTGATCGCGCCGTGGCCGACCGCCAGAACCGATCGAACACGTACGGTCGCTCCGCATCGTCGATCCCGGGGCCGCTGTCGGCGACGACGACGTGGTGGTCGTCGGAGGTGACGACCACGCGCCCGCCCTCGGGCGTGAACTTCACGGCGTTGGTGAGCAGGTTGGAGATGGCGCGCACCAGGCGATCGCGGCGCGCGACGATCGTGGCCGGCTCGACGTGGGCCTCGATCGTGATGTTCTTGATGCGTGCGTGCGTGCGCGCCGTGTCCACGCACTCGTCCACGCACTCGTCGAGGCGCAGCGACACCGGCTCACCCTCGCTGCGCTCGCCCCGCGAGAGCTCGCCCAGGTCGGTGACGAGGGCCGCCAGCTCGTCGACCTGGGCCACCATGTCGTCGGTCAACTGGCGTAGGTCGTCGGGCTCGAGCTGGTTCGCGCGCGCCAGGACCTGCGCGTTGGTGCGCAGCGAGGTCAGGGGGGTACGCAGCTCGTGACTGGCGTCGAGCACGAGTTGACGCTGGAGGGTCTGGCTGCTCTGGACCGTGTTCAAGAGTCGGTTGAAGACCCGTCGCAGGCGCCCGAGCTCGTCGGGCCCGCCCTCGGCCACGCGGTAGGTCATGTCGTTCGTGTCCGCCACCGACTCGATCTCGTTGGTGACGGCCTCGAGGGGCCGCAGCGCCGCCCGGGCGATGACCAGGCCGAGCACCAGGGCCAGTAGCAGACCGCCGCCGGCCACGATGAGCAGTGTGCGCACCAGGTTGCGCAGCTGCTGGGTCTGACCCGTGATGTTGACGATGAACAGCTGCGCCGACGTGGTCTTGATCTGGCACAGGCCGGTCGAGCAGCCCACCACGGAGTCGATGGGCAACGGCACGATCAGCTCGCGGTACCACTGTCCGCCGAACTCGACCGTGCGCAGCGTTTGGCCCGCCTTGCCCCGCGCGACCTGCAGGATGGCGCCGTCGATCGGGACTCGCGAGGCGGGAATCGTCTTGCCGTCGGCCAGGACGAGCTCGAAGTAGGAGCCGGTGAACTGCGAGTCATCACCGATCTGGTGGCCGAGGGGGGAGAGCGACGCCTGGACCAGGGACTCGTCCACGGAACGCAGCAGGGCGCTACGGGCGGTGATGAAGGAGGCGAGACACGCCAGGACCACCGCGAGGGCGGCCACCCCGACCGTCGCGCCGATGACCCGCGCGCGGAAGGTCACGAGGCGCGAAGGGCGTACCCGACACCGCGGATGGTCTGAATGAGGCGAGGCTCGCCGTCTTCTTCCAGTTTGCGCCGAAGGTACCCGATGTAGACCGCCAGTGAGTTCGTCCCGGAGTCGAAATTGTAGCCCCACACCAGATCGAGGATCTGGTCACGGGTGAGGACCTGTCGGGGGTGCTGGAGGAAGAGCTCCAGCAGGTCGAACTCGATCTTGGTGAGCGTGATCGGCCGCGCCCCCCGGTGCACCTCGCGGGTGGCCGGGTTAAGCGTGAGGTCGTCGAATCGCAGGACGGTCTCCTCGCCCTCGGTGGTCCCGTGGCGACGCAGCAGGGCGCGCAGGCGAGCCAGGAGCTCGGCCAGGTCGAACGGCTTGACCAGGTAGTCGTCCGCCCCCACGTCGAGCCCGGCCACGCGGTCGTTCACCGCGTCGCGAGCGGTCAGCATCAAGATGGGCGTAGTGTCGCCCGCTCGACGGATCCGCCGACACACCTCGAGGCCGTCGATGTCGGGCAGCTGCAGGTCGAGCACGATCGCGTCGGGGGCCCGCAGTTGCACGGCCCGCAGGGCGCTCAAGCCGTCGTCGAACAGGTCGACGTCGTAGTTCTCCATCCGCAGGGCCCGACCGAGCGCCGTACGGATCGCGCCATCGTCGTCGACGATCGCGATGTAGGGCTTCGTGGCGGGGATGGTGGACACTGCGAAGACTTCCTTCGGCGGACGGATCAGGCTCTAGTGTGACGTCTTGGTATTAAGTGTCTACACCGGTTCTCTAAGAATCAGGGAAGATCGTAGGTCAGTGCCAGCGGTGGCGGGTAGTTCAATCGGCAGAACAGCGGACTTTGGATCCGAAGGTTGGAGGTTCGAGCCCTCCCCCGCCAGCCAGCGTCGCGACGGGTGGCCGGCTCACACGCAGTACTGCTGGAGGAGCCGCGCCAGCTCGAGGGGGGCGTCGCCCTGGATGGAGTGTCCCGAGTGGGCCACGTGCACGACGGTCGCGTGGGGGAGGCGCCGTCGGAACTCCCGCTCGTCCTCGTCGTCGACGACCGAGCCCGGCCCCGTGGCGCGCAGGAGCGTCACGGGCATCGCCAACTCGCCCAGAGCCACCCACAGGTCGCCCACGTCGGGGGGAACCAACTCGCTGGGGGCGTGCTGCTGGTGGCGCCACACCCACGTGCCGTCGTCGCGCTGCAGCGCGTTGTGCAGGATGCCCCGACGCAACGACGAGACGCGCCGGGTGGGGTTGTGGGCGACCGTGCGCGCGAGCAGCGACTCGAAGTCGGCGAAGGTCGCCGGCCCGTTGACGAAGTCGGTGATGGCCCGGGACTTCTCGGTGTTGACGCCGGGCGTGATGTCGATGAGCACCAGCGAGCTCACGAGGTCGGGACGGTCGTGCGCGACCAGCAGCGCGGTGAGGCCGCCGAGGGACATGCCGACGAGGGGGTGAGCGCCCGGGATCAGCGCGTCCAGGGCGCGCGCGACGTCGTGCGCGTGGCTGGCGACGGCCGCACCGCCGTAGGGACCGGGGTCGGAGTGGCCGTGGCCCGGAAGGTCGATCGCGAGCAGGGGGCGCTGGAGCGCCAGCGCCACGGTGTCGAAGGTGTGCGCGTTCTGCGCTCCTCCGTGCAGCAGCGTCAGCTCGGGGGCGGCCTCGCCCCAGCGCAGCCCACTGATCTGGCGTAGGCCGTCGACGGCCACGAAGAACCGGCGCACCACGGGGATCGGCACCGTCAGTCCCCACTCGTCGAGGTTCTCTTGGAAGTAGGCGAACTCGTCGTAGGGGACTCGGCTCACGTAGTGCATCGTAGGAGACGAGCGGCCATGATGGACGGGTGGATCGACCCGTGTTCGCTATCGTGCTCGCCGCGGGCGAGGGGACGCGCATGCACTCCTCGCGCCCCAAGCCGCTGCACCGGCTGTGCGGGCGGGCGATGGTGCGCTACGTGCTCGACGCCCTGGTCGAGGTGGAGCCCACGGTGACGGTGGTCGTGGTGGGCCACGAGGCGACCTGGGTGGAGAAGGAGATCAGCGAGCACGCGGGGCGCTCGCGTCTGCTCTTCGCGCACCAGGAGGAGCAGTTGGGCACCGGACACGCGGTGGGTGTCGCCCTGGCCGTGCTCGGGGACCGTTCCCCGGGCGACGGCGACGTCGTGATCGTGCCGGGTGACGCACCACTGGTGCGCGCCGCGACGGTGCGCGACCTCGTGTCGCGTCACCGTGACGCGAACGCCGCGCTGACGCTGCTGAGCGCACGGGTCGCGGATCCCTCCGGGTACGGGCGCGTGGTGCGCAACCGCGACGGGGCGCCGGTGCGAATCGTCGAGGAGCGCGACGCCAGCGCGGACGAGCGCGCGATCGATGAGGTGAACACGTCGATGATGGTGGTGCGTACGGACGTGCTGGGACCAGCACTGCGCCGGGTCGGCCGGCGCAACGCACAGCACCAGTACTACCTCAGCGACCTGGTCGAGGTTCTCCACGACGCGGGCCACGTCACCCGTGTCGTCGTGCTCGATGATGCGCACGAGGCGAGTGGCGTCAACGACCGGCGCCAGCTGGCGGCGGCCGAGGTCGAGTTGCGCCGGCGCATCAACGAGCGGTGGATGGCGCGCGGGGTCACGATGTGGGATCCCGCGCACACCTACGTCGACGCGGACGTCGAGCTCGCTCCGGACGTGTCGCTGTTGCCCGGGACCATGCTGCGGGGGCGCTGCGTGGTGGGACGCGGCGCCACCGTGGGGCCCGACGCGCACCTGCGCAACGTGGTGGTGGGGGAGAACGCCCGAGTTTCCAACGTGGTGGCCACGGACGCGCGCGTCGGCGCGGGGGCTCGCGTTGGCCCCTACGCGGTTCTGGAGCCGGGCGCCGTCGTCGCCGCGTCCCAGGTGGTGGGGGCGTTCGAGCATCGTCTGGGGTAGGCGCCGACGAGGCAGTACGCTGGCGCGGTGGAGTCACTCGCGAAGCGTCGTCTCGTGATCGTGACGGGTCGATGCCACCCGGCGCTCGCGCACGACATCGCCGACAAACTAGGGGTCGAGCTCACCGAGGCCAACGTGCGCGAGTTCGCGAACGGCGAGATCCACTGTCGCTTCGACGAGTCGATCCGCGGCGCCCACGTCTTCATCGTCCAGACCCACTCCTCGCCGGTGAACGACGCGGTGATGGAGCAGCTGATCATGATCGACGCCGCGAAGCGGGCGTCGGCCAAGAGCATCACCGCGGTGATCCCCAACTACGGTTACGCGCGCCAGGACCGCAAGTCGGCGGGTCGCGAGCCGATCACCGCCAAGCTGATCGCCGACATGCTCCAGACCGCCGGGGTCAGCCGGGTGCTGTCGGTGGACTTCCACTCCGGTCAGATCCAGGGCTTTTTCGACATCCCGGTCGACCACCTGGTTGCCGCCCCCGTCCTCGAGGACTACCTCAAGGCCAACGCCAACCCCCACGAGTTGGTCGTGGTGGCGCCCGACGCGGGGCGGGTGAAGGTGGCCGAGCGCTACGCCCAGCACCTCGGGTGCGACCTGGCGCTGGTGCACAAGACTCGCCCGCGGGGCACCTCCAACATCGCCGAGGCTCGCCACATCGTCGGTGAGGTCCGCGGTCGGCACTGCGTGCTCATCGACGACATGATCGACACCGCGGGGACCATCGTCGCCGCCTGCGACCTGCTCAAGGCCCACGGCGCCGAGGAGATCTGGGTGATGGCCACGCACGCCATCTTCTCGCCCCCCGCCGTCGATCGCTTGTTCAACGCGCCGGTCAGCCGGGTCGTGGTGACCGACACCCTCCCCCTGCCCCCGGAGCGGCGCTTCGAGAAGCTGGAGGTCCTGTCGGTGGCGACCATCGTCGCCACCGCGATCTCGGCGATCTTCGAGGACTCCTCGGTGTCCGAGATCTTCGGGGGGGAGAACCTGCTCTGACCGGTTGCGCTGACCGTCTGCTCTGACCGGTTGGATGGAGGGGTCCGCGTCCGGTAGACTAGTACGTCCGCCCCGACGCGGGGCCGGTTGTTCGTCAGAGGAGTGTCCATGTCGCAGGCTGTGTTGAGCGCGTCCACCACCCGCGTCCTCGGGTCCCCGGCGTCGCGGCGCCTGCGCGGTGGCGGGTCGATTCCGGCCGTCGTCTACGGGGCGGGCGTGTCCGCGCTCTCGGTCGCGGTCGACGCGAAGGAGTTCCGCACCGCGGTCTCGGGCGACCAGGGGCTCAACTCCCTGATCACGTTGGAGGCGGGGGGGACCCAGTACCTCGTGATGGCGCGCGAGATTCAGCGTCACCCGGTGCGCGGCACAGTCTCGCACATCGACTTCCAGGTGATCGACCCGGACAAGGCGGTGGTGGCCGAGGTGCCCCTGCACCTCGTGGGTGACGCGGTCGAGGTGCGCCACGCGGACTGGGAGATCGACCAGCAGCTCTTCGTGCTCGAGGTGCGCACCCGTCCCGACCGGATCCCGACCCACCTGGACGTGGACATCTCCGAGTTGAAGGCCGGGCTGTCGATCCGCCTCGGCGACCTGGTCCTGCCCGAGGGTGTGGTGGCCGAGGGCGACCCCACGCTGACCGTGGTGACGACGCACGCCGGGCGAGCCGCGAAGGCCGGCGGCGCCGAGAATCCGGCGTAGCCCGCCGTGGCGCCGCGGCGCGCCGGTGGTGAGCGGCGCGGCAGCGCCAGCGTCCTGGTGATCGTGGGCCTGGCGAATCCCGGACCCGAGTACGACGACACCCGCCACAACGTGGGCGGCGCCGCGGTGCGCGAGCTCTGCGCACGACGGGGCGTGACGCTCTCGCGAGAGCGCCGCCAGCGGGCGGCCACCGCGACGATCGCGACGGACCGGGGTCCCGTGACTCTGGCCATCCCTTCTACCTTCATGAACGAGTCGGGGGCGGCGGTCGCCCCCCTGGTGCGCCGCACGTCGTTGGCGGACCTGAGCGCCCTGCTCGTGGTCCACGACGAGTTGGATCTCGAGCCCGGCCGCCTGCAGCTGAAGGTGGGCGGTGGTCTGGCCGGCCACAACGGGCTGCGCTCGATCGCCGACGCCCTGGGGTCGCGGGAGTTCGCGCGCCTGCGCATCGGGGTGGGCAAGCCCGTTCACAAGGACCGGGGCGCCCAGTACGTGCTGGCGCGCCAGACCGGCGCACGGCGCGACGCGCTCGCCGCCGACGTCGCGCGCGCCGCCGACGCCCTGGAGATGGTCATCGAGGAGGGCTTTGACGACGCGCAGCGTCGGGTCAACGCGAACCGTGACTGAGGCGCGCGGGCTGGGCCGCGTCCTCGAGCGGGTGGCGCCCGAGGTGCGCGCGCGGCGCCGCGAGGGCGTGCTCGTGCCCAGCGCCGCCACCACGCCGCTCGTGATCGCCGCCGAGTCGCTGGTGCGCCCCGCCACCGTCGTGGTGACGGCGACCACCGCCGAGGCGGACCACCTGCGCGAGGGGCTGCGCGCGTGGCTGGGCGACGAGGACGTGGCGCTCTGGCCCGGCTGGGACACCCACCCCCTCGAGCGGGTGAGCCCCGACGCGTTCGCGATGGCGACCCGGTCGGTGCTGCGCTGGCGCTTCGTGCACGGACCCCGTCCGCGCGTGGTGGTGACCTCGGTGCGCGCGCTGTCCCAGATCCTCCCCCCGGAGGCCGCGAGCGCCCCGCTGAGACTGATCGCCCGCCACGAGTACGACCGCGAGGAGCTGCTGGGCGCGCTGGTCGCCACCGGGTACCACCGCGAGGTCCTGGTCGAGCACCGCGCGGAGTTCGCGGTGCGCGGCGGGATCGTCGACCTGTGGCCGGCGAACGCCGACGAGCCGGTGCGCCTGGACTTCTTCGGCGAGGAGCTGGAGCGGGTGACCGTCTTCGACGTGGCGACGCAGCGCTCGATCCGCGACCTGGAGGAGGCCGTGATCGCTCCGGCGCGCGAGTGGCGGCCCGACGCCGTGACGCGGGCTCGGGCGCGTGAGGTCGCCCTCGCCGAGCCGTGGAGCGCCCCCGCCCTCGAGCGCGTCGCGGCGGGCGAGCTCTTCGACGGGATGGAGGGGTGGATGCCCCTCGTGTCGCCCGCGCGCGCCCTCCTCGACGAGCTGGGCGAGATCGCACCCGGCGAGGTCGACCTGGTGGTCGTCGACCCGACGCGCGTGGCCCAGCGCAGCGAGGAGCTGCTGGGCGAGGAGCGCGAACTGACCGACGTGGTGGCCGACACCTGGCGCGCGACGGCGTCGGTGCCCCTCCTGCACGTCGACGCCACGAGCCTGTCCGCGCGCGCCACGTGGACCTGGGAGGCGAGCCCCTTCGCCCTGGACGACGGACACCGCGCCGTCGGCGCGCCGCCCGTCGTCCAGGGTGACGCGTCGCGCATCGCGACGCTGGTGCGCGAGTGGTCACGAGAGCGCCGCGGCGTGGTGCTCACCCACAGCGCCTCGAGCGTGGGCCGCATGGCCGAGCACCTGCGCGCTGAGGGGCTCGAGGTGACGACGGATCCCTCCCAGGTGCTCACGACGCGACTCAGCGTGCTGGCCAGCGAGCTGCCCGCCGGCTTCACGATGGAGGACCCCGACGTGACGGTGTGGGCCGAGGGCGACCTGACCGGCCGCCGTCAGGTGCATCGCGAGGTCCGCACCCGCTCGCGCGGCGTCGACGGGTTCTTCGACGATCTCGCCGTGGGCAGCTACGTCGTGCACCGTCAGCACGGCGTCGCGCGATTCTCGGGCACGACGACGCGCACCATGAACGGCGCCGCGCGCGACTACCTGGTGTTGGAGTTCAGGGACGGGCGCAGCTACTGGCCCGTCGACCAGATCGACGCCCTGACGCCCTACTCGGGCGGCGACGCCCCGGCCCTGTCGCGGATGGGCGGAGCCGAGTGGCAGCGCACGCGCGCCAAGGCGCGCGCCGCCGCCTTCCTAGTGGCCCAGGAACTGGTCGACCTGTACCGCAGCCGCCTGGTCGCCCCCGGCCACGCCTTCAGCCCCGACAGCGCGTGGCAGCGCGAGATGGAGGATCTCTTCGCGTACCCGCTCACGACGGATCAGGCGCAGGCGATCGACGACGTCAAGGCCGACATGGAGCTCGAGCGGCCGATGGATCGCCTGGTGTGCGCCGACGTTGGCTTCGGCAAGACCGAGATCGCGGTGCGAGCCATCTTCAAGGCGGTCCAGGACAACAAGCAGGCGGCCCTGCTGGTGCCCACGACGCTGTTGGCCAGTCAGCACTTCGCGACGCTGCGCGAGCGCTTCGCCGGCTTCCCGGTGCGGGTGGCGCTGCTCAGCCGCTTCGTCGAGGACGCCGAGGCCGCGGCCACCGTGCGCGGCCTGCGCGACGGGAGCGTGGACGTGGTGGTGGGCACGCACCGGCTCCTGAGCGAGCAGGTCGCGTTCCGCGACCTCGGGCTGCTCGTCGTGGACGAGGAGCAGCGCTTCGGCGTGCAGCACAAGGAGGCGATCAAGGCGCGTTCGGTCGGCGTGGACGTGCTGACGCTCAGCGCGAGCCCGATCCCGCGCACCCTCGAGATGGCCTTCGCGGGGATCCGCGACCTGTCGATGATCACGACGCCGCCGGCCGACCGCCGGCCGATCCTGACCCACGTGGGTCCCTACGACGAGGCCGCCGTCGTCGAGGCCGTGCGGCGCGAGATCCTGCGCGAGGGGCAGGTGTTCTTCGTGCACAATCGGGTGGCCGACATCGATCAGGTGGCTCGGCGCCTCGGCGAGCTGGTCCCCGACGCGCGCATCGCGGTCGCCCACGGCCAGATGGACGAGGGGACGCTGGAGCGCGTGATGGTGGACTTCTGGGAGCGGCGCTTCGACGTCCTGGTCTGCACCACCATCGTGGAGTCGGGGATCGACCTGCCGAGCGTCAACACCCTGATCGTCGATCGGGCCGAGCGACTCGGGCTGGGACAGCTCCACCAGTTGCGCGGACGGGTGGGCCGCGCGAGCCAGCGGGCCTACGCCTACCTCTTCTACCGCGCGGACCAGGTCCTCTCGGAGACCGCGTTCGAGCGCCTGCGCACGATCGGGGACAACACGTCGCTCGGCAGCGGCTTCAAGATCGCCATGCGCGACCTCGAGATACGCGGCGCCGGCAACCTGCTCGGCCACGACCAGTCCGGGCCGGTGGCCGCGGTGGGCTACGACCTCTACGTGCAACTCGTGGCCGAGGCCGTCGCCGACGCCAAGGGGCTGACCCCCGCGCCGGTGGCCACGGTGTCGATCGACCTGCCGGGCGACGCGCACCTGCCCACCTCGTACGTGCCGGCCGACGACGCCCGCCTGGAGGCCTACCGCCGCCTCGCGGCGCTGAGCACGGTCGAGCAGCTCGACGACCTCGCCGACGAGTGGCGCGATCGCTACGGACCGGTTCCCCCCGCCGCCCGGGCGCTGCTCGACCTCGCGGCGCTGCGCCTCGCCTGTCTCGCGCGCGGCGTCACCTCGGTGGCGGTGGCGCCGGCCAAGGTCGGGGTCCGCTCGCGTCCCGTGCTGCGCCTGGGGCCGCTGGACCTGGCGGTGTCGGCCCAGACCCGCGTGCGGCGGCGCTTCGGCGCCCGGGCCTACGACGACGCCACCAAGGAGTTTCGCGCCGAGCTGGCGGAGTCCGACGTCCGCGCCGTGGCGATCACGGCCCTGCTCGACGAACTCGCGCCCGTGGTCCCGGCCCCGCCGGGCGAGGTCGAGGCGGCGTCGAGCGCCCGGTAGCATGGCGTCGTGCGCCGTCTCATCGTCCTTCTCGTCGTCGCGCTCGTAGGCGCGGGCGTCTACGGGGCTAGTTCGCTGTCGTCGGGGGTGAGCGCCGATGGAGCCCAGGTGTCGGGCAGCACCCTGCGCGCGGAGCTGTCGGCGATCGCGTCCACGCCCACTCTGCAGTGCTACCTGAGCGGGCTGTCGAGCGCCACCTACGCGCCCGGCGCGGGGGGTGACTCGTTGGGAGCGTCCGGCGCGGCCGCGTGGGCCAACCTGCGCCTCGAGGGCCTCGCGATCACGAGCTACGTCCAGAGTCACTTCCACTACCGCCCGACCGCCTCTCAGCTCGCCGTGGCGAGGTCGTCGCTCGAAGCCGAGCTGACCCAGGCCGCACTGACGAACCAGCTCACCTGCCCGGGAACGTCCGCCCAGGCGCTGGCCGCCATGCCCGCGGAGATGCGTCACGCCGAGATCGACGCGCAGGCCGCGTCGCTGTACCTGGTCAGTCGGCTCAACACGACGATACCGCTCACCGTGGCGTCGATGAGGACGTACTTCGACGCGCACCGCTCGAACTACGACACGCTCTGCGTGAGCGTCGCCGTGGTGATCCCGTCGCGTACGGCGGCCTTCGCCACGGCGCAGGCCGGGGGAGCGAGCGTCGCCGCGCTGGCACGCCAGTTCTCGGTGGACTCGTCACGCACGCGCGGAGGGGCCTACGGGTGCTACGCGCCGACGTCCTCGTCCTACGCCAGCGTGCGCGCCGACGTCGGAACCACCCCCCTCAACACCTTCCCGCGTACCCCGCAGTACGTGACGCTGAGCGGTGCCACCTACGCGCTCTACGTCGCGCCGACCAAGCGCACGCCCACCACCTTCTCGAAGGCTGCCGGTGTGGTGCTGGCCGACCTGCGCAACCTGAACGCCGCGTCGGCCAACACGGTGAAGGACACCATCTTGTACCGGGCGTCGGTGGCGATCGATCCCGCCGTCGGTCGCTGGGGGCTGTCGGCGAGCGGGCCGATGGTGTTCCCGCCCGCGACCCCGTCGACCGCGGACGTGAGCGCGCCGACGATACTGGCCGGAACGACGCCCGCCGTCTATAAGTGACGCCCGTCGTACGGGTCGTCGGTCTCGGCCCGGCCGGGGTGGATCTGATGACCGTGCGCGCGCGCCGGACGCTGCGTGAGGCGCCGGTGGCGCGCCTGCGCACCCGGCGCCACCCGGCGGCCGAGGCGTTCCCCGACGTCGAGAGCTACGACGTCCTGTACGAGCGGGCCGACTCCTTCGACGAGCTCTACGGCGCCATCGTCGAGGACCTCGCCGGCCTCGCCCGACGGGCGCGCGGCGGGGAGGTGGTCTACGCCGTCCCGGGCTCGGCGCTGGTGGCCGAGCGCACGGTGGCGCTGCTGCGCGAGCGCACCGATCTGTCGGTCGTGGTCGAGCCGGCGGTGTCGGTGATCGACGTAGCCTGCGCGGCGCGCGGCGTCGACCCGATGGCCGCCCAGCTGCGCGTGATCGACGCTCTGGCGCCGGGTGAGCGGGTACGCGGACCGGGCCCGCTGCTGGTGCTGCAGACGTACGCCCCCGAAGTGCTGGCGGCCTTCGCCGACCGCCTCGACCTCGACACGCCGGTCACCGTGCTGCATCACCTGGGTCTGGACGACGAGGTCGTCACCACCCTGGCGGCTCGACGTCTGGCCACCTTCGCGGCCGACCACCTCACCTCGCTGTGGATCGACGAGGTGCGCGGGCCGGGCGAGTCCCTGGAGGAACTAGTGGCGATCACGCGTCGGCTTCGCCGCGAGTGCCCCTGGGACCGCGAGCAGACGCACGAGTCGCTGACCCGCCACCTGCTGGAGGAGGCCTACGAGGCGATCGAGGCGCTCGACGCCCTGGCGGGCGACGCGTCGGGCGCGGCGCGCGCCCACGTGGCCGAGGAGCTCGGCGACGTGCTGTTCCAGGTGGTGCTGCACGCCGAGCTGGGCGACGAGGAGGACGCCTTTGACCTGACGTCGATCATCGACGGTCTGCGCGCCAAGCTGATCGTGCGGCACCCTCACGTCTTCGGGGACGTCGACGTGGTGGACGCCGACGACGTCGCGCGTCGCTGGGAGGTGCTCAAGAGCGCGGAGAAGGGGCGCGCGAGCGCCGTCGACGGCGTGACCTGGCAGCTGCCCGCACTGGCGCTCTACGACCAGGTGCTGGGGGCGGCCGCGCGATCGGGACTCGTGAGCGACGCGGCGTCGGCGCACGACTCGGCGCGCGTCGCCCTCGACGCGCTGGCCGGCGAGGCGATCCCGCGCGCCGACGCCGCGTGGGGCGATCTCGTCGGTGCCGTGGCGCGTCTCGCGCACGAGTCGGGGGTGGACCTGGAGGGTGCGCTGCGCGCGCGGGCGCGCGAGCTCGCGCACGCCGTGCGCGAGCACGAGGCGAACGGCGCGTCCACGACACAGGGCTAGCGTGGAGGCGTCGCGAGGAGGCGTCATGAGTGCGATCGAACTGGTCCGGGGCCGACAGATACTGGATTCGAGGGGCAACCCCACGGTCGAGGCGGAGGTCCACCTGGAGTCCGGGGCGTTCGGCCGGGCGGCGTCGCCCTCGGGAGCCTCGACGGGCATCCACGAGGCGGTCGAGCTGCGCGACGGCGCCGGCGCGTGGTCTGGGCTCGGCGTCAGCCGCGCCGTGGGCTTCGTCAACGAGGAGATCGACGGCGCCCTCGAGGGGTACGACGCGACCAACCAGCGCGAGGTCGACGCGGCCCTGATCGATCTGGACGGCACCGACAACAAGAGCCGTCTCGGCGCCAACGCCATCCTGGCCGTCTCGCTGGCCACCGCCAAGGCCGCCGCGATGGAGCGGGACCTGCCGCTCTTCCAGTACCTCGGCGGGGTGAACGCCCACGTGCTGCCCGTGCCGATGTTCAATGTGGTCAACGGTGGCGTGCACGCGCGCAACTCGATCGACTTCCAGGAGTTCATGGTGATGCCCATCGGCGCGGCGTCCTTCGCCGAGGCCCTGCGCTGGGGCGCGGAGACCTACCACGCCCTGAAGGGGCTGCTGGCGTCACGGGGCCTGGCGACGGCCGTGGGCGACGAGGGGGGCTTCGCGCCGGACCTGGCGAACAACGAGGCGGCGGTCGAGCTGCTGGTCGAGGCGATCGAGGCGACCGGGCGCGAGCCGGGTCGTGACGTGGCCATCGCGCTGGACCCGGCGACCTCGGAGCTGTGGCGTGACGGGGCCTACCACCTCGACGGCGAGGGCCGGGTGCTCTCGAGCGCCGAGATGGTGGACTACTGGGCCGATCTGGCGTCGCGCTACCCCATTGTGTCACTCGAGGACGGCATGGCCGAGGAGGACTGGGACGGGTGGCAGTCGCTGACCCAGCGTCTCGGCGCGCAGATCCAGCTGGTGGGCGATGACATCTTCGTGACCAATCCGCGGCTCCTCCAGCGGGGCATCGACCTCGGTGTGGGCAACGCGCTACTGGTCAAGCTGAACCAGATCGGGACGCTCACCGAGACCCTCGACGCCGTGGCGCTGGCGACGGCGAACCGCTACCACTGCGTGGTGTCGCACCGCTCGGGCGAGACCGAGGACGTGACGATCGCCGACCTGGCCGTGGCCACGAACGCCGGTCAGATCAAGTCGGGCGCCCCGGCGCGCAGCGAGCGGGTGGCGAAGTACAATCAACTGGTGAGACTCGAGGAGCAGCTCGGGGATCAGGCGCGTTTCCTTGGAGCTTCGTCACTGTCGGGGGCGATTGGTGTCAACTACTCGTAACGTCTCGGTGAACCGGCATCCGGCCTGGATGGTGCCGCTGGCCGCGGTGACGGCCCTGGCCATCCTGGTCATGTGGTTCCCGCTCGCCACCCTGTGGAGCCAGCAGCGCCAGCTCGACGCTACCTCGGCCCAGATCGCGGCCGTCTCCCAGCAGGAGCAGGCGCTGCGCGCCCGCGCGTCGGCCGTCTCCTCGCCGGTGACCGCGGCGCGTCTCGCGCGCCAGGACTACCAGTTGGTCGAGCCGGGCCAGAGCCTGATCCAGGTGCTGCCGGGATCGGGGAGCGGGGCGAACCCGGGCCACGGCGGCGACCCGGGTCTCCAGCCGCTGGTCGCCCCGTCCTCCCTCAGCACCGCGGCGCCGGCGACCCCGTCGTCGTCGAGCGGGTGGTCGCGCTTCGTCGGCCGCCTGATCCGCACGCTCGAGTTCTGGCGTTGAGCCTCCCCGACGCGTCCGCCGAGGACGTGGCTGCCGTGAGTGCGATGCTGGGGCGTCCGCTCGCTGGTCGCTTCGCGGTCGTGGTGCGCCGCCGCGATGGACGGCCCGCCGTGATCGAGAACGAGCCGCACCTGCGCGACGGGACGCCGATGCCCACCCTCTACTGGCTGGTCGATCCGGCGCTGCACGCGGCGGTCAGCCGCCTGGAGAGCGAGGGCGGCGTCCACCGCTTCGAGGAGGAGGTGGACGAGGAGGAGCTGACGCGCGCGCACGAGGAGTACGCCCGCCGCCGCGACCAGGCCGTGGTGCGTGGCGATCTGGTCGCGCCGCGCGGCGGCGTCGCCGGCACGCGCCGGGGGGTCAAGTGCCTCCACGCCCACCTGGCCAACTACCTGGTGGGGGCGGCGGACCCGGTGGGCCGACGCGTGGCCGCCGACCTCGCCGCGTCCGGTGCGGCGGTGGACGACCTGGTGCGCGAGGGCGCTCATGGCTGAGAGTGTCGCCGCGCTGGACTGTGGGAGCAACTCCACGCGACTGTTGGTCGTGGACGCCGACGGCCGCGCCCGTCGGCGCGAGATGCGCATTACTCGTCTGGGCGAGGGCGTGGACGGCGCCGGGGCGCTCGCCGCGCCGGCCCTGGCGAGGACCTACGCGGTGCTGGACGAGTACCGGGCGATCATGGATGAGGAGGGCGTGACGCGCGGCCTGCTGGTGGCGACGTCGGCCGTGCGCGACGCGAGCAATGGGCGCGAGTTCGTGGACGAGGCGGCGCGGCGTACCGGCGTGGCCGCGCGCATCCTGTCGGGTCGCGAGGAGGCGGCCTACTCCTACGCCGGGGCGACGTCGGACCTCGAGCCGGACCCGCGCCCGACGACGATCGTCGACGTGGGCGGGGGGAGCACGGAGCTGGCGGCCTCGATCGACGGCGGGCTGGTGAGCGCCTCGCTGCAGCTGGGCTGCGTGCGCGTCACCGAGCGCGCCCTCGGCGCGGGTCCGGCCGACGTCGACGCCGTCGCCGCCGCGCGCCGGATGATCGGGGGCGAACTCGACCGGGCCTTTCGTACGGCGCCGGCCCTCGCACGCCTGGTGGGTCGCACCCGGCTGGTGGGGCTCGCCGGAACGGTGGCGACCCTGGCGCAGCTCGACGCGGGCCTGACTCGCTACGACCGGTCGGTGGTGCACCACCGCCGCCTCGCGCTGGCGACCGTCCTGCGCTGGCGCGATCGCCTGGCGAGCGAGACGCCGGCCGCGCGCCTGACCCACCCGGGCATGGTCGTCGGGCGCGAGGACGTCCTGCCCGCGGGGCTGTTCGTGCTGGCTGCGGTGATGGCGCGCCTCGGCGTGAGCGAGGTCCTGAGCTCGGAGAGCGACATCCTCGACGGTGTGGCCGCGTCCCTGCGCGGCGCGTAAGGTGCGCGCGGTGCGGCCCACCTGTCACGATGGGAGCATGGAGAACGACGCGTGGTGAGCCGGGGGCCCCTGCACGCGCCACTGACGCTCCACGGCCACCGCGTCACGCTGCGCACCCTCGACGAGGGTGACTACGACGCGTGGCTCGAGGTGCGCACGCGTTGCCACGACTGGCTGGTGAAGTGGGAGCCTCGCTCGGTGCACGCGTCGCACCTGGCGGAGGACCGGCGCAGCTTCGCGAGCCGCTGCGCCATCCGCGAGCGCGAACGCCAGATGGGCACCGGCTTCGGCTTCGGCATCTTCTACCAGGGACGCTTCGTCGGGGAGATCACCCTGTCGTCGATCCAGCGCGGGCCGCTGCAGTCGGCGTTCATCGGCTACTGGATCGACGAGGCGGTGGCCGGGCGCGGTCTCATGCCCGAGGCCGTGGTGATCACCCTGCAGTACGCGTTCGACTCGCTGCGCCTGCACCGCGTCGAGATCAACATCATTCCCCGCAACGGGCCCTCACGTCGGGTCGTCGAGAAGTTGGGCCTGCGCTTCGAGGGCGTCGCGGAGCGGTACCTCGAGATCGACGGGGCGTGGGAGGACCACGCGCGCTTCGCGATCACCGCCGAGGAGTGGCGCGACCGGGCGCCCGAGCTGGTGGGGACGTGGTTGCTACCGCGTGAGCAGTAGCGCGTCGAAGGTGCGCCCGCGCAGGTCGTCCACCCCGACGGTGGCCACGCGTCCCCCGAGGCGCTGGGCCACGGTGACGGCGGCGAGGGCGTCGTCGCGGGTCAGCACCACGACGGCGTCGTCGGCGCCGCGCGCGAGCACCGGACCCAGCGCGCGGGTGTCGCGCGCGGCGTCCTCGACGTCGCCGAGCGCGACGTGCGCGTCCAGCACGACGGCGGGATTCGCGTAGGTGGCGCGGCGCAGATCGCGCAGGTCGCGCACCATCGCGAGCGAGTCCCGCCCGACGCGCACCGACGAGCCGCGCACGTCGCGCCAGGTCACCGGCACTGGCTCGCTCGAGAGGCCCAGCTGTCGGGCCAGGTAGAGGAACTCGACGTCGTAGGCGAAGCCGTCGACGCGCGCCAGCGCGGCCAGGACCCGGGCGGGACCGAGCCGCAGGCCCTTGGCGCCGCACTGGGAGTCGCGCACCGTGGTGCGGGTGTAGTGGCGCACCAGCCGGTTGAAGACCGCGCCGCTCAGCGTGCGCAGCCGCGAGTCGTAGCGCACGACGCCGTTCACCGCTCGCGACCCCGGCGCCAGGTCGGCGCCGTCGAGCTGGTGGAGGATGTCGGGGAGGCACTCGGGGTCGATGGCCATGTCGGCGTCGAGGACCGCGACGCGCGATCCACTGGCCAGACCCAGACCCAGACGCACGGCCGCGCCCTTGCCCCGGTTGGTGGGCTGGGAGACGACCAGGCGGTGGGGCAGGTGCGCGAGGACCTCGCGGGCCACCTCGAGGGTGGCGTCGCGCGACCCGTCGTCGACGAGGATCACCTCGACCTGGTCGGGGCCGAGTGCCTCGAGCACCGGCGCCAGGCGCCGGTACCCGTCGCCCAGCCGCTCGGCCTCGTTGTAGGCGGGGATGACCAGGGTGGTGGCGAGCACGGGACTAGGGCCGCGCCGCGCCGACGAGGCCGAAGGTGAAGATGGGGGCGAAGCTCACCGTGGTGCCCGTGTGGGCGGCGGCGATGATCGTGTTGGTGCCCCACGGGCCGCTGCCGGCGTACATCACGACGTGGTCGACGAGGTTGTCGCCGTCGAGGTTGTAGTAGTACAGCAGGTCGCCGGGCTGCAGGTCGTGCAGCGAGACGTGGCGCAGCGCGGGCCACTGCTCCTCGGTGGTGCGCGGGATCGTGAAGCCCGCCTGGGCCCAGGCCCACTGGACCAGGCCCGAGCAGTCGAAGCCGTGGCCGGGCGACTCCCCGCCCCATACGTAGGGCACGCCGATCTGGGACTCGGCGGCGCGCAGGGCGGCCATGCCCTGGGCCGAGCCGGCCGGTGAGCCGCTGTAGTTCACCTGAGCGGGTGGGGTCGCGGCCTGGATCGCGGCCAGGACCTCGTTGGCCGCGCTCTGGCCGCCCACCGAGGAGGCGGCGGCCACCGCGGTCTCCTCGCCGGCCGTGTCGCGCGCCCGCGCCGCGGCCGCGCCGGCGCGAATCTCGTAGGCGATGATCTCGCCGCGCAGCGACTGGGTCACCACGGTCAGCGTGGCCTGGGTGGCCTGCTCGTTGCGTGCGTTCTGGGCCAGCAGGGCCCGCATCGTGTCGCTCTGGTGCTGGGCGCGCGAGCGCTCGCGAGCCACCGCGGCCAGGGTCCGGTCGAGCGCGTCCTTCTGGAGGTGGTAACGCGATCGCAGGGCCGCGAGGTTGCCGAAGACGCGCTCCTCGAAGACCTTGCGCGCGTCGCTGAGCGTGACGTTCTGGTCGAAGAGGGGCAGAGTCTGCGCGTCCGCCGCGTCGAGCACGTAGGCGCGCACGACCGCCACCGTCAACTTGCGCGAGGTGACGGCGATCGCGCCGCGCGCGTCGGCCTCGCGCGCGTCGAGCGTCAGGATGGTCGCCCGGTCGTGCTGGAGCCGCGAGATGGCGAGGTCGTAGGCGTTGGCCGTCGTCTCGCTGGTGCGCTGCTGCTGGGCGAGGCGGGCCGAGAGGGCGGCGATCGCCGCGCGCGTCTGGGCGATGGTGGCGCCCTGGGCCGCGCGTGGGCTGAGCAGGGACAGAACCGTGACCATCGCCATCAGGAGAATCGATCGAGACGTGCCCCGACCACGCACGCGGTTCATGGATCAAGCCTAGTGAGGCCGTGTTGGCGAACGAGGTAGCCCGGCGGGTGCGTTAGCGTGGCGTCGTCGTCGTGCGGGGGCGTAGCCCAATTGGCAGAGGCAGGGCGCTTAAACCGCCTCCAGTGAGGGTTCGAGTCCCTCCGCCCCTACGACACGGCCCTGTTCGCCACGGGCCTGGCATCATTCTTTAGTAGCGTGGCCCCCGTGGCTAAAAGCGCAACGGGTAAGTGGGTCAGTCGGGTCGGCGCGTCGGGAGGCGGCAAGACCTACAAGCGGTCGCGGCCGTCCAACTACTACGGGGCGCTGATCCTCATCGTGGTGCTCGGGCTGCTGGCCACGGTGTGGGCCCGCTACGACTACCAGCACCCGGCTCCTGCGGTGGCCAGCACACCCCCGGCCGTGGGCACGACGTGGTTCGCCGCGCTGTCGGTGCAGGCCTGCGGCACGACGCTGCCCGACCTGTCTCCCGACCCCACCAACCGGGGCGGCTTCACCATCCAAGAGCCCAACGTCATCCGCGTGAGCCCGGTGTCGGCCGCCGACGCGGGCAACAACGCCACCGTGGGCCAGTTCGCGGCCGAGTACCCGGGGCTGATCGCCAGCTCGACGGAGCTGGCCATCCCGACCAGGAACGGCGCGCCCGACTCGGCCACGACCTACCACGACGGACAGGCCTGCCCCGCGCGAACCCCCGACGCGGGTCGCACGGGCCACATCGTCTTCGCCTACTGGAGTACCTTCGGCCAGAAGAGGCCGACGATCACGACGAACCCGTCGTCGATCAAGTTCGTGCAGTACATGCGCGTGACCATGGCCTTCGAGCCGACGGGCGTCGTCCCGCGTCCACCGTCCCAGGCCAGCGTCGTGGCGATGGTGAAGGCCGGACAGGCGAGTACGGTGACGACCACGACGACCCTGCCCAGCCCCACTACGACGCTGAAGGGCGCGACGACCACGACCACCACGCCCGCGACGACCACGACCACCACGCCCGCGGCGTCCACGACCACGACGGTGCCGAAGGGCTGAGCGTGCGCTCCGTCATCCTCGTGGGCGGGCTGGGCACTCGAATGCGCCCGCTCACCTACGAGACGCCCAAGCAGATGCTGCCCCTGGTCGGGGTGGCGATGATCGAACGGGTACTCGCGCGCCTGCACGGCTTCGGCGTGACCGACGCCGTGCTCGCGCTCGGGTACCTGCCCGACCAGTTCATTCAGGCCTACCCCGACAACGTGATCGCCGGCGTGCGCGTCACGTACGCCGTGGAGCCCGAGCCGCTCGACACCGCCGGCGCCATTCGCTTCGCGGCGTGCGCGGCGTCGATCGACGAGACGTTCCTCGTGGTCAACGGTGACGTGGTGTCGAACCTGGATGTGTCGCGACTGGTGGCCTTCCACCGTGAGCACGGCGCCTTGGCCACGCTCGCGCTGCACCCGGTCAACGACCCGTCGCACTACGGCGTGGTGCCCACCGACGGTGATGGTCGGGTCCTGGCCTTCGTGGAAAAGCCGCCGCGCGACGAGGCGCCGACCAACCTGATCAACGCCGGCACCTACGTGATGGAGCCGGCGGTCCTCGATCGCATCGCGCCCGACGTGCGCGTGAGCGTGGAGCGCACCGTCTTCCCCGCGCTCGCCGAGGCGGGCCGTCTCTTCGCCCTGGCCGACGTCGCGTACTGGATCGACGCCGGCACGCCGCGCAGCTACCTGCGGGTGAACGCCGACCTGTTGGTGGGCCGCGTTGGTCCACCCCTCGCCACGGAGCCCACGGACTCGTGGGTGCACCCGCGGGCGGCCGTGGAGCCCGACGTCGCTCTGGAGCGCGCGGTCGTCGATCGCGACTGTTACGTGGGCGCCGGGGCGATCCTGATCGACGTCGTCATGTTGCCGGGTGCCGTGGTGGAACAGGGCGCGGTGGTGCGCTCCACGATCCTCGGTCCGGGGGCGGTGGTGGGGGGCTACAGCACGCTGGGCGAGTTGTGCGTGGTGGGTGCGAACCAGCACGTGGCCCCAGGATCGGTGTTGGCGGGCGACGTGCGCCTCGGTGGCGTCTAGACCTTCGCTCGACGCGACGGTCCAGTCAGCGAAAGAGGTCGTCGGGCGCTGCGCGCACGACGTCGTCGCGCACCGAGCCCGCGCCGAAGAAGGCGTCGTCGAGCCCGCGCACGAGGGCGAAGGGCGTGTGGGCCGCCTTGGCCAGGACGAGGTTCGCGGCGCCGGCGATCTCATCGACGATGGCGACCTCGGTGGCCTCGAGCACGCGGCCGAGCGCATCGGGCGTCCCGCGCAGGTCCAGGACGGGCGTGAGGCCGGCCGAGCCCAGCGCGACGTCGGTCACGCCGTGACGCCACGTGCGCCCGAAGGTGTCGGTCACGACCACGGCGACGTCGACACCCGTGCGCCGTGCCAGGGCCGCGCGCAGCCGACGAGCCGAGCGGTCGGGGTCGCGGGGCAGCAGCACCGCCGTCCCGGGTCGGGTGTTGGAGACGTCGATGCCGGCGTTGGCGTTGATGAAGCCGTGGGGCGTCTCGGTGATGCGCAGCGTCCCGCGGCGTCGCAGGACGCGCACGGACTCGCGCGCGATCAGCTCGTCCTTGGCCTCGGCCGAGCCGTCGAAGGGCACGACTCGACCCTCGGACTTGGACACGACCTTGCTGGTCACCACCACGAGGTCGTGGTGCTCGAGGCTGAGGCCGTTGGCGGTGAGGGCGTCGAGGAGCAGGGTCGCGAGGTCGTCGCCGGCGGCGACCTCGCCCACCCCGGAGAGGGCGCGAAGGCGCAACTCTCTCACGCCAGCACCGTGCGGGCCAGCGCTCGAGCGTGATCGGGGTTCGCCATCACGGTGGTGGTCACCCGCACGTCCATTCCTCGATCCCTGATCGCCGCGGCCGCACTCGCGTCGCTCACGTCGATCACCAGGGTGCCGACGAGCTCGCGATAGACGTCGGCGACGCCCTCGCACGATACGGCGAACCCGAGATCGTCCAGGAGACGGGCCGCGGGCCCCTTCAGCGCGCGGTCGCCGACCAGGGGCGAGACGGCGACGACGTCGGCGCGCCGCGCGCTCACGATTTCGCGCACGCCGGGCACGGCCAGGATCGGCTCGATGGAGAGGAACGGGTTGGACGGCGCGATGACGATCCGCGTCGCGTCGCGCAGCGCCGCCAGGACACCGGACGCTGGGCGGGCGGCGTGCGACCCGCGGAACCGCACCCCGGTGACGGCGACGTCGTGTCGGCGGCGCACGAAGTAGTCCTGGAAGTCGAGCGCCCCGAGCTCGGTGTCGACGATGGTCGCGAGGGGGTCGTCGGTGACCGGACGCAGGCTGACCGGCACGGCCAGTCGCGCGGCGATCTCGCGCGTCACCTCGCTCTTGGTGGCTCCCTCGCCCAGGCGCTGAGTGCGGTAGAGGTGGGTGGCGAGGTCCTGGTCCCCCAGCGCGAACCAGGTCTCTCCCCCGAGCTCGCCCAGTGCGGTCATCGTGCGCCAGGTCTCGCCGCGACGTCCCCACCCGGTCTCCTCGTTGACTCGGCCGGCCAGCGTGTAGGCGATCGTGTCGAGGTCCGGGCAGATCGTAAGACCGTGCAGCACGAAGTCGTCGCCGACGTTCACCACGGCCTCGAGCTCGGCGGGATCGGTGACCGACACGAGGGCGGCGAGCAGACGCGCGGCGCCCACGCCGCCACTGAGAACGGTGATCACGCCCTAACCCTACGTGACGGCGCGACGGCGCACGCCGCCGGTCCCCTGGAGCGTCGAGGGGCGATGAGTAACATCGGAGGGTGGGCGAGGGTTCGTTGGTGGAGCGTTGGCCCGGCCGCGCCGCGGCGATCGTCGTGCGCCTGCGCGAGGGTCGAGTGGAGGTCGCGGCGCGCGACGGCGCGGTGGACGAACTCCGCGCGTGGGCGTCGGTGTCCAAGATGGTGGTCTCCCTGGCCATGGGGGTCGAGTTCGAGGAGGGTCGTCACCGTCCCGACGAGGTCGTCGGCCCGCACGGCGTCACGATCGCCGCACTGCTGTCGCACGCCAGCGGGCTGGGACTCGAGGAGGGCGATCCCGTCGTGGCGCCCGAGACCAAGCGGGTCTACTCGAACTACGCGGTGGACTACCTGGTGCGCGTCGTGGTGGGCGAGGGCGATCCCGCGTCGTGGCTCGATCGGCGGGTCCTGGGTCCACTGGGGATGCGCGACAGCCGGCTGGAGGGCCGACCCGCCGCGGGCGTGATGGGCTCGACGAGCGACCTCGCCACCCTGGCCGCGGCCTGGCTGCGTCCCGACCTGGTCGGGGTGGCCACGCGCGATCGCCTGCGCACCCCGTACCGGGATGACCTGGACGGGATCGTCCCGGGGTTCGGCCGGTTCTCGCCGTGCCCGTGGGGGCTGGGTCCCGAGGTTCGCGGCACGAAGCGCCACTGGATGGGTGACTGGCCGGCGGACAGCTTCGGCCACTTCGGCCAGAGCGGGGCGCTGATCCTGCTCAACGCGCACGAGCAGATCGGCGTGGTCGCCACCAGCACCGAGCCTTTCGGTCGGTGGGCCGTGGATCTCTGGCCCGACTGGATCAGCGAGATGCGCCAGCGGGCACTGGCGTGACGTTCACCGTCGGCCTCGACCTGGATGGTTCGCTGGAGTCGCTGGGCAACTCGATGACCGACCTGGCCGACGCGCTGGCGGCGACGAACGAGTGTGCGATGGTGCGCTTTCGCACCACGAGCCGGCTTCGGGGATCGGACGAGGCGCCCCTGGCCGGACGTCGGCTGTGGGCGCCCCTGTGGCGCTACGGGCGCGGTCCGTCGCTCGAGCGGCTGCTCCCACCGGTTGACGTGGTGCACGTGGCCGGCGTGATGATCCCGCCGCCGCGCACGGTGCCCGTCGTCGTCTCGGTGGACGACCTGCGGCCGCTGCGCAGCGAGTCGCGGGTTCACCAGCGGGTCGTGCAACTGCGCCGCGCGGCCTCGCGCGGGGCGACGCTCGTCGCCTCGAGCCGAGCCGCGAGCCACGAGGTGCGCGACGTGCTCGGCGTGGGCCGCGCCCGCGTCGTGGTCGTGCCCCCCGCGGTCCCGGTGGTCGCGCGGACCGAGGACGGGCGGGATCTGGTGGTGAACGTGACCGGGGCGGCCGCGAACCTCCTCGCCGTGATCGACGGGCTCTCGGCGCTGGCGACCGCGCGCGGAGCCCGCGTGCTGGTCATCGCGAGCGAGTCCGTCGGCCAGCGCGTGCGCGCGCTGGACCTCGCGCTCACCGTGCGCCCCCGACGCGACGCGCGCGACGCGCTCGGTGTCGCGCGCGTCGTCGTGCACCTCTCCGACGGCGCCCGGTTCCCGTCCTTCGCCCTGGCCGCCCTGGCCGCGGGCGTGCCGACCGTCGCGCGCGCGACGCCGAGCACGCGTGAGCTGCTCGAGGGCGCGGCCGTCCTGGTCGACGGCGACGACGAGCTGGTGGACGCGGTGGCCCAGGTGTGGGACAGCGAAGCTCGTCGGGCGATCCTGATCGCGGCGGGCTACGCGCGCGCCCGGGACTTCGCCCCGGCCAGCGCCGCGCGCTCGTATCTCGCGCTCTACCGCGAGGTCGCCGAGGGAGCCGCGTGAGCGGGCGCGTCGCGCTGAGCGTGGACCAGTTCTACCGGCCCCAGCCGGGGGGGATCGCGACCTACGCCGCCGGACTGGTGCGGGGCCTGCGCGAGCTCGAGCGGGGTCAGGGGCTGGTGGGGGTGGCGCCGCGCGGTGAGGTGCCGGCGGCGCTGGCGGCGCTGTCGATGGACCTGTCTCGGGCGCCCGTGTCGTCGCGGCTCCTGGTACGGCTGTGGCCGTACTGGCCGCTCGGCGTGCCGCGCGACGCCGCCGTCGTGCACGCGACGTCGATGGCGGGCCCCTTCGCCGGCGGCGCGCGCGGGTCGCGGCACTCGGTCGCGCTGCACGACCTGCTGTGGCGCGACGAGGCCACGTCGTCCACGCCCGCCGGGGTCCGCTTCCACGAGCGACGCCTGGCCCTCATCCGCCGGCGCCGCGACCTGGTCGTGCTCACCTCGTCGCCGGGTCTGGCGGCGCGCCTGGCCGCGGAGGGCATCGACGAGGCCCGCCTGCACCCCGTGCGCCTGGGCGTCGACGACGCGGTCGCGCCGGCGCCCGCGGAGCAGGTGCGCGCCGCGCTGGTCGAGGCGGGGGTCGACGGTCCCTACACCCTGTACGTCGGCACGCGCGAGCCCCGCAAGAACCTGGATCGGCTGGTGGCGGCCCACCGGCTCGCGCGCGCCCGGGCCGATGAGCTCGGTTCCCTGGTGCTGGTGGGTCCACCGGGGTGGGGCGACGTCGACAGCGACGACGCCGTCGTGCTGGGCCCGGTGGCGCGGTCGCTGCTGCTCGGCCTGTACCGCGACGCCGTCGTGTGCGCCTACGTGCCCCTGGCCGAAGGGTGGGGACTGCCCCCGGTGGAGGCGCTGCACGTGGGCACCCGCGTGGTGGCCAGCATCCCGACGCCGAGCGTGAGCGGGCGCGACGAGGTCGTGGTCGTCGACCCCCACGACGTCGAGGCGATCGCCGAGGGACTGGTCCGGGCCCTGGCACTCCCCGACGATGACGCGGCGCGCGCGCGGCGTCGGGCGTCGGTCGCCGAGCTCACCTGGCGCAACTGCGCCCTCGACCACCTGGCGGGGTGGTCGTGAGGGTCGCGCTGGACGTCTCGGCGGTGCCCGAGCACCCCGCGGGGGCCGGGCGCTACGTGGTGGAGCTCGCGCGGCGCCTGCCGGCGGGGGGTGACGAGATCACGCTGGTGGCGCGCCGTGGTGACGCCGCTCGGTGGCGCGCCTGGTCCCCGGCGTCGCGGGTGCTCGCCCCGGTCCCGACCGCGCGACCGGCGCGCCTGGCCTACGAGGCGCTGGCCGCGGGGCGCGGCGTCGCGGCGCGCGGCGCCGACGTGTGGCACGGCCCGCACTACACGATGCCGCGCACCGGCACCACGCCCTGCGTGGTCACCATCCACGATCTCACGTTCTTCACCAATCCCGAGTGGCATCAGCGGGCCAAGGTGCACTACTTCCGTCGCGCGATCGCCTACGCGGCGCGCCACGCCGCGGTGCTGGTGAGCGTGAGCGCGTACACGGCGCGCGTGCTCGACGAGGTCCTGGCCGAGCACGCACCGGTCGTCGTCGCGCCCCACGGCGTGGACCTGACGCGCTTCGACCCCCAGGGCCCCGACGACGACGAGCGGATGCGTCGCGCGGGCTGGCCCACGGGTGTGCCCTACGTGGCCTTCGTCGGCACCCTCGAGCCGCGCAAGGGACTCGACGTGCTGCTGGACGCCTTCGCCGTGCTCGCGCACGAGGACCGCGAGGTGGAGCTCTGGATCGCGGGCCAGCGCGGGTGGGGCGACGCGTTCGAGGCCCGGGTGGCCCGCCACCCGGGCGCGGCGCGCATCCGACGCCTCGGCTTCGTCGACGACGACCTGGTGCCCGTGCTGCTGCGTCGGGCCCGCGTCGTGGCCTACCCGTCGCGCGCCGAGGGCTTCGGGCTGCCGGTGCTGGAGGCGCTGGCGTGCGGTGCCGCCGTCGTGACCAGCGCCGACACCGTCATGGCCGAGGTCGGGGGCGACGCGGTCACGCTGGTGCCGGTGGGCGACGCCGCCGCGCTGGCCGCCGCGCTGGCCGCCGCGCTGGCCCTGGGCGCGGCCGAGCGCACGGCCGTGGGCCTCGTCGCGCGCCGTCGCGCGGAGCTCTTCACGTGGGATGCCTCACTGGCCCAGCACCGGCGGGCCTACGCGATGGCGGCGGCGCGATGAGGGTCGTCGTCACGGGATCCGAGGGCTTCGTCGGTCGCCACCTCGTGGCGCACCTGCGGGCGAGCGGCGAGGAGGTCGTGGCGCTGGATCGCGAGACCGACGTCACCGACCGCGACGCCCTGGACGTGCGCCTGCGCGACGTCGCCCCGGCCGTCGTCTACCACCTCGCCGCGCTCTCGCACGTCGGCGAGTCGTGGCGCGACCCGCAGGCCTACACCCGGGTGAACGTGGAGGGCACGCGCCACGTGCTGGCGGTGGCGCGCGAGTCCGGCGACCCGCTGGTCGTGGTCGTCTCGTCGGCCGACGTGTACGGCGTCGTGGACGAGCGAGACCTGCCCCTGGACGAGTCGCACCCCCCCGCGCCGGCCAACCCGTACGCCGCGTCCAAGCTCGAGGCGGAACAGGTCACGCGCGAGGCCGCGAGCGCCGGACAGCGGGTCGTGATCGTGCGACCGTTCAACCACCTCGGGCCGGGCCAGGCGCCGTCGTTCGTCGTGGCGGCGCTCGCGCGCCGGCTGCTCGCGGCGCGCGAGTCCGGGCGCGGCGAGGTGGCCGTGGGGGAGCTGAGCGCGCGCCGGGACTTCACCGACGTGCGCGACGTCGTGCGCGCCTACCGTCTGCTGGCGCGACACGCCGTGAGCGGGGAGACGTACCACGTCGCGTCGGGCCGTGACGTGTCGATCGCCGAGCTGGCCCGCGAGCTGGCTCGCCGGATCCTCCCCGGGGCGCGCCTCGTGCGCGACGAGGCGCTCGTGCGCCCGGTGGAGCTGCCCGTCCTGCGCGGCGACGCGACCAAGCTCCGTGAGCTCACGGGCTGGGAGCCGGTGATCTCGCTGTCGCAGTCGTTGGACGACGTGGTCGCCTCACTGCGCGAAGGCCCGTCGTGACGGCGTCGGTCCGTCGACCCGTGGCGGGGCTACTAGCCTTGGTGGACTGATGGAGACCCGTGCCCCGGCCGTCGTGGCCGTCGTAGTGACCACCGCCCCCGGCCCGGGCCTGGAGGCGACGCTGGCGTCACTCGCGGCGCAGGACTACGGCGAGTTGAGCGTGCTGGTGGTGGCCAACGGGGACCACGCGCACGTCGTGGACCGGGTGGCCTCGGTGGCGCCCGCCGCCTTCGTGCGGGTGCTGGCCGAGAACCGGGGCTTCGCCGCCGCGTGCAACGAGGCGTCGCTCATGGTCGAGGGGGCCGCGTTCCTCCTCTTCTGCCACGACGACGTGCGCCTCGCCCCGGACGCGGTGCAGCGCCTCGTCGAGTCGGCGTTTCGCACCAACGCCGGCGTCGTCACGCCCAAGGTGGTCTCCTACGAGGATCGACTGGTGCTGGTGCACGTCGGTCAGACCTGTGACCGCTTCGGGGTCGTTCAGGAGCGCCTCGAGCCCGGGGAGATCGACGACGGCCAGCAGGACCTCGAGCGCGACGTCTTCGTCGCCCCCGGGGGCGTGACCCTGGTGCGCAGCGACCTGTTCGCGACGTTGGAGGGGTTCGATCCGCTCATCGTCGCCCTCGGCGAGGATCTGGACCTGTGCTGGCGCGCGCAACTGGCCGGCGCGCGCATCGTCGTGGCCCCCGCGGCGGTGGTCGCGCACCGCGAGTCCCTGGCGCGCGGGGAGCGGCCGGTCACCGCGATCGGAGTCGGGCGAGCGAGCCGTCAGGACCTCCAGCGACGTCACCGGTTGATGGTCGTGGCCACCGGCGGCCACCGGCGCACGGTCGCGCTCACCCTCACGATGCTGGCCGTGATGGAGGTCATGGAGCTCATCGTGGCGGTGGCGGGGCGCGACACCGATCGCGCCGGGGCCATCGTCGGGTCGTGGCGCTGGGTGGCGCGGCACCGGGCTCACCTGCGCCACCGGCGCCGCCAGCGCGAGGCGACGCGGGTCCTGACCGACGCGCAGCTGCGCCGGCTCCAGGAGGGCGGGGCCACCCGGCTGCGGCGCTTCCTCGTCACGCTGGCGCGCGACGGTCTCGACCGCGCCCGCGGGATCCTACCGCCACCCGCGCCGAGCGATCTCGACGACGCCGAGGCCGGCGTGGGCTTCGCGGCGGCGTTCGCCGAGCTCGAGGAGTTCGACGAGATCCCCGAGAATCCGCGGATGGAGGAGCGTCGCCGGCCGTCGCGGGTGCTGACCACGTTCCGTTCGCAGGCGGCGGTGGTGGTGCTGGCCGTGGCGCTGTGGGCGATCGGCTCGCGCAACCTCGTCGCCATGCCGCTGCCCCTGATCGGTCGTCTCGCTCCCCTGGACTCGTGGTGGACGACGTGGCGCCACCTCTTCGCCACCTGGTCCTCGAGCGGACTGGGCAGCGGCTCACCGGGCTCGCCCGGCTACGGGGTCCTCGCGGTGGCGGGCACCTTCGTCCTGGGGCGCATGGGCGTCCTGCCACGACTGATGCTCATCGGCGCCGCGCCGGTGGGGGCGTGGGGCGTGGCGCGCCTGCTCGGCGCCCGCGTGTCCAACCGGGCGCGGCTGGTGGCGGCGCTGGCCTACCTGGCGCTGCCGGTCGGGCTCACCATGATCAGCCAGGGTCGCGTCGACGTGCTGGTCGCCGTCGCCGGGCTGCCCTTCGCGGTGCGTCGCGTGTTCGAGCTGCTCGGCGTGACCGGCTACCCCGCGACGCCCTACGCCGCGCCGGTGGCCTTCGGCGCGCGGGGCTGGCGCGGTACCGCGTCGGGCCAGCGCCTGGTGGCGATGATGCTCGTCGCGCTGCTTTGCGCGATGGCGCCCGCCACGTTGGTCGCGGTCGTGCTGGTCGTGGTGGGGGTCGTCGTCGCTCGGCTCTTCGACCACGGCGACCGCCCGCGAGCGCGTCCGGGGCGCACCCTGGTGCGACTGGTCGTCGGAGTGGTGATCCTGCTCGCGCCGCTGAGCGTGGACGTCGTCATCGCGGGCCGCCGAGCGCTCGACGTCTTCGGCCTGGCTCGGGGGCCCTGGTCGACGCCGGGCTTCGGCCAGCTGCTGCGCGGCGTCGACGGGGGCTTTGGCGGGTCGTGGCTCGGCTGGCTGCTCCCGGCGGCCGCGGCGATCGGTCTGCTGCTCGCGCGCGGCCCGCGCCGGGTGATCGCCTCGCGCCTGGCCACCATCGCCGTGATCGACCTGGTCGTGGCCGAGCTGGCCGCCCGGCACTGGATGGGGTCCTTCGCGCCGGACCTGGACGTTCTGCTGGCGCTGTACGCGGTGATGCTCGCCGGACTGGTCGGTCTGGGACTGAGTGCGGTCGAGGTGGACCTGCGCGACGTCAGCTTCGGCTGGCGACAGCTGGGCGCCGGGGTCCTGGTGGTCGTGACCGTCGTGGGCCTCTGGCCGCTGCTGGCCAGCGTCGGCAGCGGCCGATTCGACCTGCCCACCACCAGCGTGGCCCAGTCGATGAGCGCCCTGGCCCCGTCGGACGCGGGGGGCTATCGGGTGCTGTGGCTGGGCGACCCCTCGGTGGTGCCCCTGGCTGGGTGGTCGGTGGCGCCGGGGCTCGAGGTCGCGACCTCGCTCAACGGGCTGCCCGGCGGCGCCAACCTCTTCGCGACCCCCGACGCGCGGACGTCGGGGGTTCTGCTCAACGACGTCTCCCTGGCGATGCAGGGGCGCACGGTGCACCTCGGGGCGTTGCTGGCCGAGGCGGGCGTGGCCACGATCGTCGTGATGAACAGCGCGGCGCCCGAGCTCACGGGCGTGCAGTCCGCGCCCCTGCGCCCCGCTCCCGGCGCGCTGGTCACGGCGCTCTCGCGTCAGACGGACCTCTCCCTGGAGCTGCAGACGCGCTCGGTGGCGGTCTACGGGGACCCGCTCTTCCACGGCGTCGTGGCGCGAGCGCCGTCGCCGGGCGCGGGCTGGGCGCCCCTGCGCGGCGAGCTCTTCGGACTTCTTCCGGTGACGTCGGGCGCGTCGGTCGTGGCGGGGCTGGCGCCGGCGAGCGACTTCACGCTCGACGTCAATGGCGCGGCCACGCCGCGCACGCTGAGCGACGGGTGGGCGCCGACGTTCCAGGTCGCCACGTACCACCAGCCGCCGGGCTCGACGATCACGGCGCGGGTGACGCTCGACCACTTGCCCTGGAACGGCCTGCTCGCGCTGGTGACGCTGGTGCTCTGGGCGCTGGCGGGGCTGGCGTTCACCGGACTGTACCGGGTGTCGTGGTTCGCGCGCCGCCGGGGCCGCCCGGGCCGCCACGCGAGAGGAGCCTCCGATGGCGCGTGAGCGACCCGTCGCACTGGCGGCGGTTCTGGCGCTGGTCCTGGCGGCGACCGCGGTGGCGAGCGCGATGGCGCACTCGTCGAACCCGTCGTCGCTGCCCAACGCGCTCAGCGTGGCCGGCGACGCCGAGTCGACCGCCCTCTACTGCACCGGCCTGAGCGGTGCGGGGGGCGGCGCCGCGGGGGTGGTGTCCTTCCTCAACACCCAGCCGCACGCGCGGACGCTCAGCGTGAGCGTGGTGAGCGACGCCGGTCAACGGGTCACGCGCCGGTTGACGGTCGCGCCCACGTCGACGGCGCGCGTCTCACCCTCGTCCTGGTTGGCGGGGCACAGCTACGGCGTCGAGGCGGTGGTCGACGGCGGCGGGGTCGTCGCCGAGGAGGTGGGCGCTAACGCCAGCGCGCTGGCCCCGTGCGTCTCGGGCGGGGTGACCAGCTGGTACGCGTCGGGCTTTGACACCAAGGTGGGATCGAGCGCCGTGCTCAGCTTCTTCAACCCCACGGCGACCCCGGCCGTGATCGACGTGACCACCTACACCTCGACCGGGTACGCGGCGCCGGCGCCCTTCCAGGGATTCGCCGTCGGCGCGCACGACCAGGTCGAGATCAACCTCGGCGCGCAGATCGTCAATACCGACAACGTGGGCGTGGGGGTGAGCGTGGTACGCGGCGCCGTCGCGGTCCTCGGGGTGCAGCGCTCGGGGGCGGTGACCTCGTTCATGACCGGATCCGCGGCACCGAGCACCGTCGCCTGGTTCCCCCAGGTGACCACCGCCGCCGCCGCGCGCGCCGAGATCCGTCTGACCAATCCCTCCTCGCAACCGGCCGACGTGACGGTGGCGGTCTCGCTGGGGTCTTTCCACGTGGTCCCGCGCACGGTGACCGTCGCCGCGCGGGCCACCGGACTGGTCACGATCACGCCCAATCCGGCGATCCCCGCGGCGGGCTTCGCGAGCCTTCGCGTGCGCTCCTCACAGCCGGTGGTGGCCGCCCTGGCGACCGGCAGCGCGGCGGGTCTGTCGCTCTCCGCGCCGACCGGCCCGCGCCGCGAGTTCCTGGTGAGCGACTTCTCGGGGCGGGGGTTCGCGACGGCGACGGTCACCAACGTCAGCGCGCGCCCGGTGGCGGTGTCGCTGCGCGCCCTGGCCACGCCGGGTTCGTCGGCCGCCACCGCCACCGCGACGGTGGCGGGTGGCGCCACCGTGTCGCTGCGCGCCCTCTTCGCCGACCTGGGGCCGCTCCACGGTCGCTCGCTCTTCGTGGGCGCCCGTCGCCC
>JBMFWX010000002.1:0-78000 GCA_049964855.1 Acidimicrobiales bacterium | reverse complement strand
GGCCACGCGGTCGAGGTCGCGCACGCGCAGCCCCGCCGTCGTGAGCAGCGTGGCAATCCCCTCGACCAGGACCTCGGTGTGGCGCCGGTCCTCGTCGAGCAGCACCGTCACCGGGTCGGCGCCCCCCACCGCCAGGGCCACCGCGCAGGCGCGCGTGGCCGTCTCGATCACCAGTACGTTCACGGGGCCCACCGGCCCGGAGCCTCACGGTCGGCGCGCGCCCCCGCCGCCTCGAGCACCCGCGCCTCGTCGTCGTGCACCGCGACCTGCACCGTCCAGGCGTCGCGTCCGAGAGCCGACGTCGCGAGTTCGCCCCACTCGACCAGCGCCACCCCCGACTCCTCGACCAACTCGCCCAGGGCCAGGTCCCAGACCTCGTCGAGGGATTCCACCCGATAGAGATCAGCGTGCCACAGGGTGGTGATCGCCCCGGCGTGGCAGGCGTGAGGCCGCACCATGGTGAAGGTGGGGCTGGTAACGCGCTCGGTCACGCCGAGCCCGCGCGCCACGCCCTGGACGAAGGTCGTCTTGCCGGCGCCCAGCGGCCCGGTGAGCAGCACGACGTCACCGGGCACGAGGGCCGCGGCGAAGTCCTCGCCCGCCGCGGCCGTGTCGGCCGCCGTCGCGCAGCGACACGACCAGCTCACGGCGCCACCACGGTCGCCAACACGGCCAGGTCCTCGCGCATCATCCGCACCACGTTAGGGCCCCCGCGCAGCGCCGCGGCCGGGTGGTAGGTGACGAGACCCGCGCGACCGTCAAGGTCGCGCAGCCGACCGTGGAGCGACGCCAGGGATCCCCGCTCACCGAAGACCGCCCGGGCCGCGACGGCGCCCACCGCCAGGACCGGTGCCCCGTCCCCGGCCAGCTGCTGGTCCAACCACCCAAGACAGGCGGCGACCTCGTCGGCGCGCGGCGTCCGGTTGTGGGGGGGTCGACACTTCACGGCGTTGGTGATGAAACAGTCCTCGCGCGCCACTCCGATCTCGCCCAGCAGGGCCATGAGCAGTCGGCCGCTGCGTCCGACGAACGGCTCACCGCCCTCGTCCTCCTCGCGGCCGGGCGCCTCACCCACCACCACCAGGCGAGCCCGGGCCGGACCCACGCCCACCACGACACGCGTGCGCGCGACGTGGAGCCGACAGCGCACGCAGTCGACCAGCCCGTCGGGCACTCGCCGCTCCCCCCCGCGCGAGAGTCCCGCCACGGGTCAGTCCACGAAGACGCGCGGCACACGCGCCCCAATGGCGCACAGGATCTCCCAGGTGATCGTCCCGGCCCGGCGCGCCCACTCCTCGGCGTCGATCGACTCCTCGCCCTGGGCGCCCAGTAGGACCACCTCCTCGCCCGGCGCCACCGCCTCGTCGCCGACGTCGACCACGATCTGGTCCATCGTGACCACCCCGGCCAGCGGGAAGCGCCGGCCGCGCAGCAGCACCGACGCGCCCGCCTCGAAGAGCCGACGGGCGTAGCCGTCGGCGTAGCCGAAGGGCACGGTGACCACGGTGGCCGGACGGGTCAGCTCGCGTCGGCGCCCGTAGCTGGGCCGCTCCCCCGCCTCCAGGCGCCGCGTCGCCACCACCCGCGCGCGCAGCGTCAGCGCCGGACGCAGGGACCGGTCGAGGTCGTCGAGCGCGCGGCCCAGGTGGGGCGACGGCAGGTAGCCGTAGAGCGCCAGGCCGACGCGGGCCAGGGACCGGCGTGAGGCGGGATATCCCAGGGCCCCGGCGCTGTTGGCCACGTGCAGCACCCGCGGACCCGCGCCGCGCGCGGCCAGCCCCGCCACGGCCTCGTCGAAGCGGGCGATCTGACGTCGGGTGAAGGCCCGGTCGTCCTCGTCGAGCGAGTCGGCCACCGACAGGTGTGTGTAGAGGCCCTCGAGGTCGAGGTGCTCCTCGGCGGCGAGGACGTCGATCACCGCGTCGAGCTCGCCGGCCGGCACGCCCATGCGCCCCATGCCGGTGTCCAGCTTCACGTGGACCCGGTGCCGACCGCCCCGGGCGCGCGCGGCCGCGGCCGCGGCGCGGGCGCCCTCGCGCGAGCCCACGGTGAGCGTCAGCGAGTGGCGAAGCGCGTCGGGGATCGCGTCCGCGGGGATCTCGGCCAGCAGCAGGATCGGCGCCGACACGCCGGCCGCGCGCAGCTCGATCCCCTCGTCGACGATCGCCACCGCCAGCGAGGTCGCGCCGCCGGCCAGCGCGGCGTGCGCCGCCAGAGGCGCGCCGTGGCCGTAGCCGTTGGCCTTCACCACGGCGCAGAGCTGCGTCGCTCCGAGCACCGCCGTGAGGGCGGCGGCGTTGTGGGCGATCGCGCCGCGCGAGATCTCGGCCCACGCCGGGCGGTGCACTCCCGCGCTCACGGCGACGCCTCGGTGCTGGCGACCACCACCGCGGCGGCGGTGATCGCGGTGTGGGTGAGCGACACGTGCCACGAGTGCACGCCGCGCGCACGCGCCAGCGCGGCGGCCTCGCCGTGCAGGACCAGGCGGGGGGCGCCGCTGGGCTCGCGTCGCACCTCGACGTCGTGCAGGCCCACCGCGCCGAGGCCCACGCCGAGGCACTTCATCGTCGCCTCCTTGGCCGCGAAGCGCGCGGCCAGGCGCTCGGGCGCGTCGCGGGCGTCGGCGCGCTCGCCGGGGGTGAAGACCCGCTGGGCGAAGCGGGCGCGACGCGCCAGCACCGCCGTGAAGCGCTCCACGTCCACGACGTCGACCCCCACCCCCACGACGCCCACCGCTACTCCACGGTCACGGTCTTGGCCAGGTTGCGCGGGCGATCCACGTTGCGCCCGAGCAGCCGGGCGGTGTCGTAGGCGAAGAGCTGGAGCACCACGATGTCCACCATCGGGGTGAAGAGCGGCTCGGTCGCGGGCACGCGCAGCACGAAGTCCGCGACCGCCTCGACGGAGTCGTCGTCGTCGGTGGCCACCGCCACCACGGTCGCGCCGCGCGCCTTCACCTCGGCCAGGTTGGAGAGCATCTTGGCGTGCAGTGCCGGGTCGGTGGTCACGGCGACCACCACCACACCCGGCTCGATCAGCGCCAGGGGACCGTGCTTGAGCTCGCCGGCGGGGTAGCCCTCGGCGTGGCGGTAGGTGAGCTCCTTGAGCTTGAGGGCCCCCTCGAGAGCGGTGGGAAAGCCGACGTGGCGCCCCAGGAAGAAGAAGTCGCGCGCTCCCGCCAGCGTCGCGGCGACGTCGCGCACCGCGTCGTGGCGCGCCAGGGTCGCGGCCACCTGGTCGGCCACCGCGCGCAACCCGAGGAACAGCGCCTCGACGTCGGGGGCTGGCAGGGTCGCGCGCAGTTGGGCCAGGCGCAGCGCCAGCAGCTCCAACGCGGCCACCTGGGTGACGAAGGCCTTGGTGGAGGCCACCGAGACCTCCAAGCCCGCGCGCGTGTAGATCACGGCGTCGGCCTCGCGCGCCAGCGACGAGTCCACGATGTTGGTCACCGCGACCACGCGCGCCCCGCGGCGCCGGGCCTCGCGCGCCGCCTGAATCGTGTCGATCGTCTCACCGCTCTGGGACACCGCGATCACCAGCGTGCCGATCTCGACGATCGGGTCGCGGTAGCGGTACTCGCTGGCGATGTCCACCTCCACGCTGAGCCGCGCCCAGCGCTCGATCGCGTACTTGGCGACGAGGGCGGCGTGGTGCGAGGTCCCCGCGGCGACCAGCACGACGCGACGCACCTCGACCAGCTCGTCATCGCCGACGCGCAACTCGTCGAAGGTGATGGCGCCGTCGCGCCGGCGTCGGTCGGCCAACGTGGCGCGCAGCGCCTCGGGCTGCTCGGCGATCTCCTTGGACAGGAAGTCGTCGTGGCCACCCTTTTCGGCGGTCTCCCGGTCCCAGTCGATCGCCAACTGGCGCAGCCGGATCGGCGACCCCTCGAGGTCGACCGCCCGGAAACCCTCGGGCCCCAGACGCACGACCTCGTCGTCGTTGACCGCGTAGAAGGCCTTCGCGCGCCCCAGGATCGCCGGCACGTCGCTGGCCAGGTAGCTCACCCCCGGCGCCGTGCCCACGATCAGCGGCGAGACCCGCCGGGCGGCCACGATGACGTCGGGCTCGTCGGCGTCGACGACGGCCACCGCGAAGGCCCCGCGCACCACCGCGAGGCTCGCGCGCACCGCGTCGAGCAGGTCGAGCCCCGCGGCGCGCGACTCCTCGACCAGGTGGGCCAGCACCTCGGAGTCGGTGACCGAGGCGAAGCGGTGGCCGCGCGCCTCCAGCTCCTCGCGAACCACCGCGTGGTTCTCGATGATGCCGTTGTGGATCACCGCGACGCGCCCGGTGCAGTCCAGGTGCGGGTGGGCGTTGACCGCCTCGGGCGCCCCGTGGGTGGCCCAGCGCGTGTGGCCGATCCCGGTGCGGGCGTCGCTCGGCGCGTCGGCGCAGGCGAGTCGCAGCGCGGCCACGGACTCGACACCCGCCGCGGCGCGTCGGCGCCAGGTCTCACCCGGGCGCACCAGCGCGACGCCCGCCGAGTCGTACCCGCGGTACTCGAGCCGTTCCAGGCCCTCCAGCAGCACGTCCAGGCTGTCGGGTGCCCCGACCACCCCGATGATGCCGCACATGGGCTCAGCCTACTCGCGAGGTCGCGCCGCCTCCGGGGCCGGGGCGAAGCGCTCGCGCAGCGCCGCGGCGAACTCCTCGACCAGTCCCGCCTCGAGTGCCTCGATCATCACGCGCACCACCGGCTCGGTGCCCGACGGGCGCACGACCAGGCGCCAGTCGTCGGGTCCCACCGCGAAGCGCGCGCGCACCTCGTCGAACAGGCGGCGCGCGGCCGCGTCCTCGTACTCCTCGCGCGCCACATTGACCAGCGTCTGGGGCACGCGCGTCCAGGCGTCACTCGCCTGCTCCTCGAGCGGTCCGCGACGCGTCACGAGCTCGGCCAGCAGCAGCCCCGTCAGCAGACCGTCACCGGTCGGCGCCAAGTCCGTAAAGATCAGGTGGCCCGACTGCTCGCCGCCGAAGTTCCAGGACCGCTCCTCGATCTCGCGCAGCACGTGCCGGTCCCCGACGTCGGTCTCGACGACCTCCACCCCCGCCGCGCCGAGGGCGCGGCGCAGGCCCAGGTTGCTCATGGTGGTGACCACGACCCCGCCGCGCAGCACCCCGCGCGTCGCCATGTCACGGGCGAAGAGCACCATCAGGTCGTCGCCGTCGCGCACCGTGCCGCCCGCGTCCACCGCCACCAGCCGATCGGCGTCGCCGTCGAAGGCGAGGCCCAGGTCGGCGCCCGAGGCCCGCACCGCCGCCACGAGGTCGCGCACGTTGGTGGACCCGCAGCCCTCGTTGATGTTGCGTCCGTCGGGCCGATCGTGCAGCATCGTGACGCGCGCGCCGGTGGCGACGAACAGCTCGTGCGCGACGTGGCTCGCGGCCCCGTTGGCGCAGTCCACCACCAGGTGCAGCGACGAGAGGTCGTCGGGCACCAGGACGCGCAGGTGGGCCACGTAGAGCGCCTCGGCCGTGGGATCGACGTCGGGCGCGTCGCGCCACGCGCTCGACGGCCCCGCGACGCGGGCCAGCGCGTCGGCCAGCGCCGCCTCGGTCGCGAGGTCCAGCTTGGCCCCACCCGGCCCGAGGACCTTCAGCCCGTTGTCGTAGTAGGGGTTGTGCGACGCCGACACCACGACGCCCACTCCCCCCCGCGCGCGCGCCACCACCGCCACGCCGGGGGTCGGCAGGACCCCGAGGTTGACCCCGATCGCGCCGCCGTCGGCCAACCCGGTCAGCACCGCCGCCGCCAGGGGGGGCGAGCTCTCGCGCGTGTCGTGGCCTACGAACGCCGGCCGGTCGAAGACCTGGGCCACGGCGCGGCCCAGCCGGTAGGCGAGGTCGACCGTGATCTCATCCTCGGCGCGTCCGCGGATGCCGTCCGTGCCGAAGCGCACGGTCACGTTCACTACCGCTTCGAGTACTGGGGAGCCTTGCGCGCCTTCTTGAGGCCGTACTTCTTGCTCTCCTTCTTGCGCGCGTCGCGCGTCAGGAGGCCGGCCTTCTTCAACGAGCCCCGCGTGGCCGGGTCGAGCTCGAGCAGCGAGCGCGAGATGCCCAGGCGCAGGGCGCCGGCCTGTCCGGCCACGCCGCCGCCCTCGATGCTCGCGTCGATATCGTAGGTCTCCTGCAGGTCCAGCAGCCGCAGCGGCTCCATCACCATCTGGCGGTGCGTCGCCGAGGTGAAGTAGTTGTCGAAGGCTCGCTGGTTGATGGTGATCGAACCGGTGCCCGGGCGCAGGCGCACGCGCGCCACCGCCTCCTTGCGTCGGCCAGTGGTCTGGGTGAGTGGCGTGGTCATGTCGCTCCTTATCCGCGGCGGATCGCCGAGGTGTCGAACGGGACGGGCGTCTGAGCCGCGTGCGGGTGGGTGGGTCCGGCGTAGACGAACAGCTTGCCCATCTGCGCGCGGCCGAGCCGGTTCTTGGGCACCATGCCCTTGATCGCGTCGTGCACCAGCGTCGCCGGGTCCTCGGCCATCAGGGTGCGCCACGACGTGGCGCGCAGCCCGCCCGGGTAGCCGGAGTGGCGGTAGGCGAAGTTCTGGCCGACCTTGTTGGCGGTCACCACGACCTTGTCGGCGTTGACGATGATCACGAAGTCGCCGGTGTCGGCGTGGGGCGCGAAGTACACGCGGTGCTTGCCGCGCAGCAGCGACGCCGCCACCGTGGCCAGGCGACCCAGCACGAGGCCCTCGGCGTCGATGACGTGCCAGGCACGGGTCAACTCGTTGACCTTCGGTGAGTAGGTGCGCACAGTCTCTTCCTTCAGCGATCTCGGGACGGGTCGCCGCGCGATCCGGGGACTCTTCAGCCTACAAAATCCGGACGGCGACGGCAAGTTCGCCGGGTCCACGCTACCAGATGGTGACGCGTCGCTCGGCGTCGAGCCACAGGGCGTCCCCGGGAGCCGTGGCGAACGCCTCGTGGAAGACGTCGAGGTTCGCCGCGACCTGGTTGCAGCGGAAGACCGGGGGGCTATGGGGGTCGATCGCCAGACGTCGCACGACCTCCTCGGGTCGCGCGACGAAGCGCCAGGCCCGCGCCCAGGCCACGAAGAAGCGCCGCGCCGCCGCCGCGGTGTCGCTCGGGGAGTCCTCGACGTCGCGTCGCGAGAGCCGGTAGGCCCGCCAGGCGATGCCCAGACCCCCCAGGTCGCCGATGTTCTCGCCAATGGTGAGCGCGCCGTTGACGTGCTGGTCGGGGGCCTCGGCCGGCGACAGGGCGTCGTACTGGTCGATCAGGAGGCGCGTGCGCTCCTCGAACGCGGCGCGGTCGGCCGGCTCCCACCAGTCGGCCAGGCGACCCGCACCGTCGAAGCGCGATCCCTGGTCGTCGAAGCCGTGGCCGATTTCGTGTCCGATCACGGCCCCGATCGCCCCGTAGTTGGCCGCGTCGTCGCCGCCCGCCTCGAAAAACGGCGGCTGGAGGATGGCCGCGGGGAAGACGATCTCGTTCATCCCGGGGTTGTAGTACGCGTTCACCGTCTGGGGCGTCATGAACCACTCGTCGCGGTCCACCGGCGCAGCGATCTTGGCCATCTGGCGATCGAACTCCACGGCCTCGGCGGCGTGCACCGAGCCCACCAGGTCGTCACGGCGCACCCGGAGCGCGCCGTAGTCGCGCCAGCGCGCGGGGTAGCCGACCTTGGGGGTGAAGGCGTCGAGCTTGGCCCGGGCCCGCTCGCGCGTGGCCTCGCCCATCCAGGTCAGCTCGGAGATGGCCTCGCGGTACGCGGCCACCAGGTTCGCGACCAGCTCCTCCACCTCGCCCTTGGCCGAGGGCGGGAAGTGGTGGGCCACGTAGAGGCGCCCGAGGGCGTCGCCCATCGCCGACTCCACCACGCCCACCGCGCGCTTCCAGCGCTCGCGCTGGCTCGGGGCACCGGTCAGGGTGCGACCGTAGAAGTCGAAGTGGGCCTCGGCGACGTCGCTCGACAGGTAGCGCGCGTCGCTCAGCAGAACCCGCCAGGCCAGCCAGTCGCGCCACGACGCCAGGCGCGACTCCTCCAGCAAGCCCCCCAGGGAGGTCACGAAACTCGGCTGGCGCACGACGACCTCGTCGAGGGCGCCCGCGGGCACCTCGAGCGCGTCGCGCCAGGCGCGCAGCGCCGCGTTGTCGCCCACCACGTCGTCGAGCGCGCGCGGGTTGTAGGTGGCCGCCACGTCGCGCGAGGCCACCGCGTCCCAGTGACCGGCCGCGATCTCCCCCTCGAGCGCCACGACGCGGGCCGCGCGAGCCGTGGCGTCGTCCAGGCCCGCGAGGGCGAGCACGCGCGCCACGTGGTCCACGAAGGCCCCGCGCACGGCGGCGAAGCGCTCCTCGCGGTAGTAGCTCTCGTCGGGCAGCGAGAGGCCCCCCTGCTCCAGGAAGACGCGGTATCGCTCGGGGTCGCCGGGGTCGGTGTCCACGAACAGCGACACGACGCCCGCCAGTCCCTCGCGGGACAGGGATCCCACCAGCGCGCCCCACTCGGCCATCGAGCGCAGCGCGGCCACCGCGGCCAGCCGCGGGGCCACCGGCGTGACGCCGAGCGCCTCGATCGCCGCCTCGTCCATGAAGGCGCCGTAGAGGTCGCCCAGCTGGCGCTCGAGGGTCCCGGGCTCGGCCGACGCGCACGACTCGAGCAGTTCCCGCGACGCCCGCTCGGCCTCGTCGGCCAGCTGGTAGAAGGTGCCGTAGGCGGCCCGATCCGACGGGATCGGCGTCGCGTCGATCCAGCGCTGGTTCACGTGGGCGAAGAGATCGTCCTGGGGACGGTGGCGGGAGTCGAGCTCCGGGTCGTCGAGGTGGTCAGGGGCCATTGGCGCAGCCTACCGAGCGGCGGGCCCGCCGACCCCGGCCGGACCTCCATCGCGCGAGTCGTAGCCGACGCCGACCAGGGCCAGGCCGCCGGGCGGGGCGGGGCGGGCCAGTCCCACGCGACTGGCCTCGTGCAGTCGGCCCGTGACGAACCCCTCGTCCTGGGTGCCGCGGCCCACCGCCACCATCGCGCCGACCAGCGAGCGCACCATGGTGTGACAGAAGGAGCGCGCCACGACCTCGAAGCGCAGCACCGACGCCCCCGGTGCGCCGAGCTTGAGGTCGTCGTCGTGGCGCGCCCAGCGCGCGGCGAGCACCTCACGAATCAACGGCTCGTCGGGCGCGCCACTCGGGCGCCGGCAGAAGGCCCGGAAGTCGTGCACGCCCTCGGCGGCCGCGGCGATCCGGTTCATCGCCGCCAGGTCGAGCGGGCCCGGCACCGACCAGCTCCAGTGGCTCGTGAAGGCCAGCGCCGGCCCGTCCTCCTCGAGCACCAGGTAGCGGTAGGCGCGCCAGCGCGCCGAGAAGCGGGCGTGGAAGTCGTCGGGCGCCACGCGCGCCGCGTCCACCCGCACCCGTCCGGCGAGCTGGGAGTTGAGCGAGCGCGCCAGGCGCTCGGGCGCGGGGATGCGGGTCAGCGCCGCCCAGGCGCTCGGCAGGTCCACGTGCAGCACCTGGGCCAGGGCGTGCACCCCCGCGTCGGTGCGCCCGGCCGCCACGATGATCGGCGACCCCACACCCGTCAGCCGCGTCAGTGCGGCGCCGACGAGACCCGCGACCGTCTCGCGGCCCGGTTGCGGCGCGAAGCCGTGCAGGCCCGTGCCGTCGTAGGCCAGGTCCAGGCGCCAGCGCGTGGCGGCGCGTGTCGCTGGCTCAGACGAACTCAATGCGCGCCATCGGGGCGTTGTCGCCCTGACGCGGACCGAGCTTCAAGATGCGGGTGTAGCCGCCCGGACGCTCCGTGTAGCGCGGCGCGATCTCCTCGAAGAGCTTGTGCGCCATGTCCTTGTCGCGGATAAACGCCACCACGCGACGGTGCGCGTGCACCGAGCCCTCGGGGGCGTTCCTCGCGGCGGTCACGACCTTCTCGACGATCGGTCGCAGCGCCTTGGCCTTGGCCTCGGTGGTGACCAGCGACTCCGCCGCGATCAGCGACGCGACGAGGTTGCCCATCATCGCCTTCTGGTGCGCGCTGTCCCCGCCGAAGCGGGCACCGCGCGTCGGGGTTCCGCGCATGTCAGTCCTCCACTCGCAGTGACAGTCCGCGCTCGTCGAGCCGTTCGGTCACGTCCTTCAACGACGTCGCCCCGAAGTTGGTGATCGACGTCAGATCGCGCTCGGTGGCGTTGACCAGCTGCGCCACCGTGTTGATGCCGGCGCGCTTGAGGCAGTTGCGCGAGCGCTCGGTCAGGCCCAGCTCCTCGATGCGGATGTCCAGCTCGCTCGCCGCGGCCTGGGCCGTGCCGACGTCGCCCAGCTCGAGGGTGGGCGCCTCCTCGTCGAAGCTGGCGATCAGCTCGACCAGCGACCCGAGGGTGTTGGCGGCCGACGCCAGCGCCTCGCGCGGGCTGATCGAGCCGTCGGTCTCCACCTCGATCACCAGGCGGTCGAAGTCGCGTGACTGCTCGACGCGCACCGGGTCGATCTCGAAGCTGACCCGACGCACCGGCGAGAAGATCGCGTCCAGGGGGATCACGCCGATGGTCGATGACCCCTTGTTCTCCTCGGCGCCGACGTACCCCTTGCCGCGCTCCACGGTCAACTCAAAACTGAGCGTGGCCTTGGGCGACGTCAGGTAGGCCAGGTGCAGGTCAGGGTTCAGGACCTCGACGTCGGCGGTGGTCGAGAGATCGGCCGCCGTCACGGGGCCCTCACCGCGCTTGTCGAGGCGCAGCACCACCGGCTCGTCGCTGTACACCCGCACGAGCAGGTCCTTCAGGTTGAGACAGATGTCCTGGACGTCTTCCTTCACACCCTCGATGACGTCGAACTCGTGCAGCACCGCGTCGAACTTGACTCGCGTGGCCGCAGCCCCGGGAATCGACGACAGCAACGTGCGCCGTAGCGAGTTGCCCAGCGTGTGGCCGAATCCCGGGTCGAGCGGGCCCACCGCGAAGGACTGGCGGTGGTCAACCTCCTCACCGAGGGCCTCAACGGTGGGTCGTTGGATGATCAGCATGCGGACTCCTTACGTCGCGGTCAGTTACTTGGAGTACAGCTCGACGATGAGCTGCTCGCGGATCGACTCGTCGATCTGCTCTCGTTGGGGTACGACGCGCACGGCGACCGAGAAGCCGCCGTCACCGGTCTCGAGCCAACCGGGCACCGAGCGGTCCAGCGTGTCGAGGTTGCGCTTCACGTTGAAGTTCTCACGCGTCGCGGGCTTGAGCGTCACCACGTCGCCGGGGCGCACGCGGTAGCTGGGGATCGTCACCCGCTTGGCGTTGACGCTCACGTGGCCGTGGCGCACCAGCTGGCGGGCCTGGGCACGCGACGCGCCCCAGCCGGCCCGGTAGGCGACGTTGTCCAGGCGCAGCTCGAGGAACTGCAGCAGGTTCGTGCCGGTGATGCCGGGACGCCGACTGGCCTCCTCGTAGAGGTTGCGGAACTGCTTCTCCAGCAGGCCGTAGGTGCGCCGCGCCTTCTGCTTCTCGCGCAGCTGGGTGAGGTACTCCGAGCCCTGGCGCTGACGGTCGCGGCCGTGCATGCCCGGCGGAAAGGCCCGGGTCTGGCGATCGGAGTTCTCCGAGACGGGGCACTTGAGGGTGAAGCAGCGCTCCCCCTTCAGGTACAACTTGGTGCGTTCGCGGCGGCAGAGCCGGCACACGGGTCCTGTGTAACGAGCCATGGTCTTCCTTAGCCTCGACGACGCTTCTTGGGCCGGCAGCCGTTGTGCGGCAGCGGGGTCACGTCCTTGATCGCGACCACCTCGATGCCGGCGGCGGCCAGCGACCGGATCGCGGTCTCGCGGCCCGACCCCGGTCCGCGCACCAGCACGTCGACCTTCTTCACCCCGTGCTCCATCGCCGCGCGGGCGCACTTCTCCGCCGCCAGCTGCGCGGCGAAGGGCGTGGACTTGCGTGAGCCCTTGAAGCCCACGTTGCCCGACGAGGCCCAGGACAGGACGTTGCCCTCGGGGTCGGTGATCGACACGATCGTGTTGTTGAACGAACTCTTGATGTGCGCAACGCCGAAGGCGACGTTCTTGCGCTCCTTGCGCCGGACCTTGCGGGTCGGGGTGGGCTTGGCCATCTACTTGGTCACTTTCTTCTTGCCCGCGACGGTCCGCTTGGGCCCCTTGCGAGTGCGTGCGTTGGTCCGGGTGCGCTGACCGTGCACCGGCAGGCCCTTGCGGTGTCGAATCCCCTGCAGGCAGTTGATCTCCATCTTGCGCTTGATGTCCTGGGCCACGTCGCGGCGCAGGTCACCCTCGACCGTGACGTTCTGGTCAATGTAGGTGCGCAGCTTGTTGACCTCGGCGTCGGAGAGATCCTTGACGCGCGTGGACTCGTCCACGCCGGTCGCGGCGCAGATCTGACTCGCGATCGTCGGACCGATGCCGAAGATGTAGGTCAAGGCGATCACCGTGCGCTTGTCGCGCGGGATGTCGACTCCGGAAATACGGGCCATACTCGTCCTCTCTAGCCCTGGCGCTGCTTGTGGCGCGGGTTCTCGCAGATCACGCGCACGTGACCCTCCCGCTTGATGACTTTGCACTTCTCGCACATCGGCTTGACGCTCGCGCGAACCTTCATGTCGTGTCTCTCTCGATTCGAACCGGAGCTATTTGTAGCGGTAGGTGATGCGGCCACGGGTCATGTCGTAGGGCGTGATCTCGACCTGCACCTTGTCCCCCGGCAGGATGCGAATGCGGTGCATGCGCATCTTGCCCGAGCTGTGCGCGAGCACGGTGTACCCGTTCTCCAGCTCCACACGAAACATGGCGTTGGGCAGAGGTTCCACCACGGTTCCCTCGACGGTGAACGCATCTTCCTTTGGCTTACTCAGGTTCCTTCTCCTTGTTACATACCGCGGGACGTGCGGGGGCAACGCTCCCGCACGCGGGACCTCACGAACGCGTCGAGAGGTCGGCTTACTAGTCTACCGGAAAATCACGGAAACGCAAAAATGACCCTTCGCCGACGCCGACACCCGCGTCACTCGTCTCCTCCGGTCGAGCCCCTAGTCTACGCGAGGCCGGACGGGGCGGTACCGGGCCCCCGCGACCCGGCTCGTGACGTGCTCACGCGACGCGTGCGCGACACCACTCCCAGAGCCTCGCCTGGTCGCCCAGCGGGTCGCGGGAGCGGGTCCAGGGGACGGCGTGCTCGTGGCGGCGCCGGCGATCGTGCCACAGGGCGCCACTGGTGGCCCCCGGCACCGACGCGCTGGCCAGCCACAGGACCGTGTCCGCCCCCTGGTCGGGCGTGCGCAGCCACGGCCCCATCGTCCGCGAGAAGCCCGGCAGGGCCTCGCGCATCCCCGGCGTGTCGACCCAGCCGGGGTGCATGGCGTGGGCCACCACGCGAGTGGGGTCGAGCCGACGAGCCCACTCGCGAGTGAGCACCACCTGAGCCCGCTTGACCCGCGCGTACTGGGCGACGCCGTCGTACTCCCCCCGGTCGCCCTCCAGGGCCTCGAGATCGAAGCGCTGGGTGTAGAGCCCCCCCGAGGAGACCGTCACCACCCGACCGGGCTCGCCGCGGGACAGGGCTCCATCGAGCTCACGGGTGAGCAGGAAGGGCCCCAGCAGCTGAGCGGCGACGGTCACCTCGACGCCCGCGCCGGAGAGCGTGCGGGTCGGCGTGATGGCGCCGGCGTTGTGCACCAGCACGTCCAGGCGCTCGACGTGCGAGTTGACCCACGCGGCGGCCTCGCGCACCGACGCGAGCTCGGCCAGATCCGCGAGGACGTAGTCCACGTCGGGGTTGGCGCTGGCCGCCACGATGCGCTCACGGGCGCGGCGGGCGCGGTCGTCGCGGCGACCCACGAAGCGCACCGCGAATCCCAGGCGAGCCAGCCCGATCGCCGCCGCGAGGCCGATCCCCGACGTCGCGCCGGTGACCAAGGCTGTCGCGCCCGGTCGCGGCGTCAACGGCTCCCAGTGGTCGAGCCGACGACGCAGGTCGTAGCCGACGCGAGAGAAGCTGCCCACGACGCTCGCCTCGAGCGCCGCGTCGAGCAGCCGTGAGCGACGCGTCACGAGCCCAGGGACCGCGCCAGCCCCCGGCGAGCGCGCTCGCCAACCCGGTGGAAGGTCACCGCGAGCGGCCAGGCCAGGAGCCACAGCGCCCCCTTGGGCGTCAGTCGCGCGTCGTAGGTGACGCGCGAACCGTTCTCCCGCGGTGCGACGGCGATCGTGTCGACCGAGCGAAAGAGCCGGTTCTCGGCGCGCAGCACCACCCGCCGCGGCGCGTCGACCTCGGTGATCACGTAGTCGAGGGGCACGCGGCGTCCCGCGAAGGACGCCACCAGCGCGAAGCGCGAGCCCGCCCCCAGCGCTCCCCCGTCGACGCGGCGCGCCTCGACGACGCCCGGGTCCCACTGCGCGGCGTGGGCGAAGTCCGCGAGGTACGCGAAGGCCGCCTCGGGGCTACGGGTGGAGTCGATGGTGGTGTGAAAGCGAGCCATAGGCCTCCTCGAAGTGCTCGGTAATTTTAGCACTAAAATAGACGGAGCCGGCACGACCGCCGGCCCAGCCCAACCCGGAGGCACCACCATGCGCATCGCGATCATCGGGACGGGGGTCGCCGGGCTGACCTGCGCCCACCGACTGGCCCCCCACCACGACGTCACGGTCTTTGAGGCCGAGGAGCGCCCGGGGGGGCACGCCCACACCGTGAACGTGGAGATGGACGGGGCGGTCCACGCCGTCGACACGGGCTTCATCGTCTTCAACGAACGCAACTACCCGATCTTCTCGCGACTCCTGGACGACCTCGGCGTCCCGTCACGGCCCAGCGACATGAGCTTCGCCGTCTCGGACGACCGGGCCGGGATCGAGTGGAGCGGCTCGTCGCCGGCCTCCATCTTCGCCCAACCCCGTAACCTCGCGCGTCCGGCCTTCGTGCGCATGCTGAGCGACGTGGTGCGTTTCAACCGCGAGGCCCGGGCACTCCTCGAGGGTCCGGACGAGCCGGAGCTCACCCTCGAGGAGTTCCTCGCGCGCGGTTCCTGGTCGTCGGGGTTCCGCGACTGGTACCTGATCCCGATGGGCGCGGCCATCTGGTCCGCCGACCCCTCAGTGTTCACGCAGTTCCCGGCGCGCGCGTTCGCCCGGTTCTTCCACAATCACGGGCTGCTGGGACTCGGGGGACGCCCCGAGTGGCGCACAATCGTCGGGGGCTCGCGGCGCTACGTGCGCGCCGTGCTCGACCCCCTCGGCGATCGCGTGCGCCTGGGCGTCGCCGTCGCGTCGGTGGCCCGCCGCGCGGGGGGCGTACGACTCACCACCGCCCAGGGCGAGGTCGCGGACTTCGACCACGTCGTACTGGCCACCCATTCCGATCAGGCCCTACGACTGCTGAGCGAGCCCACGACGGCCGAGAACGAGATCCTCTCGGCGATTCGCTACCGTGCCAACGTGGCCACACTGCACACCGACCCGTCGCTCCTGGCGCGCCGCGAGCGCGCGCGGGCCAGCTGGAACTGGCACCGCCGTCTCACCACCAGCGGCGCGGCCCCGACGCTGACCTACGACCTCAGCCGCCTGCAGGGACTGGCCACCTCCACGCCGGTGTGCCTGACTCTGAACGCACCGGACGCGGTCGCTCCCGAGACGGTGATCTGGTCGCGCACCTACTGGCACCCCGTGTTCGACGCGGCGGCGATGAGGGCCCAGCGGCGCCACCACGAGATCAGCGGCCGCGACGGCCTCTCCTTCGCCGGCGCCTACTGGGGCTACGGCTTCCACGAGGACGGTGCGCGCAGCGCCATGGTGGTGTGCGACGCCCTCGACGCGAACACGGTTTCGGCGAACACGGCTTCGACGAACGTGGCTTCGACGAACCTGGTGGCGGCGAACGCGATCGGGCCGCTGTCGTGAGGAGCGCGATCTACGAGGGCGTCGTCACCCACCGGCGCCACGCGGCGCCCGAGACGGGCCACGTCGCCCACGCCTTCACCCGGCGCGTCACGATGGTGCACCTCTTCCTGGACGAGGTCGACGAACTCGTGGCGCGCCACCCCCTGTGGTCCGCGACGCGGTGGCGACCCGTGCTCTTTCGCCGTCGCGACTACCTCGGCGACCCGGCCACGCCGCTGGACGACGCGGTGCGCGACGTCGTCGCCGAGCGGCTCGGCACGCGCCCGCGCGGACCAGTCGCGATGCTCGGCCAGCTGCGCACCTGGGGCTGGCTGTTCAACCCGCTGACGCTCTACTACTGCTACGACGAGGACGTCACGCACGTCGAGGCGGTCGTCCTGGAGGTCACGAGCACGCCCTGGCACGAGCGCCACGTCTACGTGATCGACGGGCGCGACCGCCACGCCCGCTTCGCCAAGGCGATGCACGTGTCGCCGTTCCTCGGCATGGATCAGGAGTACGAGATGCGCTGGACGACCCCGGCGGAGGCCGTCGCCGTCCACCTCGTCAATCGCCAGGGCGCCACCCGCCTCTTCGACGCCGGCCTGGCCCTGACGCGTCGCGCGCCGACGCACGCCGAGTTGGCCCGCCTCGTCTGGCGCCGGCCCCTGCGAACCTACGCGGTCTCGACCGGGATCTACCGCGAGGCCCTGACGCTGTGGCGCCGCGGCGCCCCCTTCCACCCCCGTCACGCGCCGGGCGCGACCACCTCGCCCGTCACGACCGCGCCCCGCTCGACCGCGTCCATCTCGTGAGCAGCGTCGCGCGACGCGTCGCCCACCAGCTGCTGAGCCGGCTCCCGTCTGGGACGGTGCTGCTGGCCGAGGGCGGCCGCACGCGCCGCTTCGGCCAGACCGCGCCCGTGGTGCGCGTCGACGTGCACGACCCTCGATGCTTCGCCGCCGTCTTGCGACGGGGCTCCGTGGGGCTCGCCGAGTCCTACGCCGACGGGTGGTGGGACTGCGACGACCTGACGGCGCTGATCCAGATCCTGGCGCGGGCGATGGCCCCCTGGCGACAGCGCCTGGACCACGGCGCACGGGCCCTCGCCCCGGTAGGGGCCCCCTGGCGACACCTGGACCGGCGCGATCTCGCGCGCGACCGCGCCAACGTGCGCGCCCACTACGACCTCTCCAACGAGTTCTTCGCGCTCATGCTGGACGAGACCATGATGTACTCCTGCGCCGTCTTCGAGGACCCCTCCCTGTCGCTCGCGGCCGCGTCCACGGCCAAGATGGACCGGCTCTGCCGCAAGATCGGGCTCGGGGCCAACGATCACCTGCTCGAGATCGGCACCGGGTGGGGCGGCTTCGCGGTGCACGCGGCGGCGCGCTACGGGGCGCGCGTCACGACCACGACCATCTCCGAGGCCCAGTACGAGTACGCCCGACGCCGCGTCCACGACGCGGGCCTCGAGGACCGTGTGCGAGTCCTGCACCACGACTACCGCCAGCTGGACGGCGTCTTCGACAAGCTGGTGTCGATCGAGATGATCGAGGCCATCGGCTGGCGTCAGCAGGACACCTTCTTCTCGACCTGCGCCCGCCTCCTGCGCCCCGACGGCGTGATGGCCCTGCAGGCCATCGTCATCGACGATCGCAGCTACGAGCGCGCCACCACCCACCAAGACTTCATCAAAGCCCTGATCTTCCCCGGGGGCTTCCTGCCCTCGATCGAGTCGATGATCCGATCGGCCACCGCGTCGAGCGACCTGCGCGTCGTCGACCTCGAGGACATCGGCCGCCACTACGCCGAGACCCTGGCGCGCTGGCGCGCCAACCTCGCCGCTCACGCCGACGCCGTGGCCGCCCTGGGTCTCGGTGAGCGGTTCCGCCGGCTCTGGCACATGTACCTGTGCTACTGCGAGGGCGCCTTCCTCGAGCGCCACGTGAGCGACGTCCAGCTGGTCCTCGCGCGAGGCCAGTGGCGCGCGTCGCTGCGCGCCAACGCTCGGGCCTAGGCGCCGCTCGCCGGCTCGCGCGCCAGGCGCTCCACGGCCGCGAGGGCGTCGGCGGCGCAGACGCCGCTCCAGGCGTCAGCACCGAGACGCCGCGCGGCCTCGAGGTCGGGCACCGCGCGCCCGCCGACGAGCACCCTCGCCCCGGTCCCGGACTCGTGCAGGAGTCCCACCACCTCGCGCAGAGACACCTCGTGGCCCGTGCTGGTGGCGCCGACCAGGACCGCGATCAGGCGATCCGCCGCGCGCGCCGTCTCGACGAAGGACCCGGCGGGCGTGTCGACGCCGAGGTCGAGCACCTCGAAGCCCCGCCCGCGCAGGAGATCCGCCAGGATCGCGCCGGGCAGGGCGTGGCGCTCTCCCGCGACCGCCCCCAGCACCACCGTGCCGCGGTGGCGTCCGCGCCGGGCGAAGCGCGGACCGAGACGGCCCACGAGCCGGGTCGCGATCACGCTGGCGCGGTGCTCGTCGGCGACCGAGAGCTCACCGCGCGCCCAGCGGTCGCCGATCTGGCGCAGGGCCGGCACCAGGATCTCGGTGTGCACCGCCGCCGGGTCACGACCCGAGGCCATCGCGTCCTCGACGACGCGCCACGCGCCCCCCTCGTCCCCCGCCACCAGGCGATCGGCCAGTCGCGACGGCCGCGGCACCGCCGGGCGAGCGCCGCCGCCCGGCGCCCGGACGCGAAAGGCCTCGAGGTCGTCCACCGCGACCGACCACGTGGCCCCGCGACGCTGCGCGGCCAGGCGGCCCGTGCGCACGTAGTGGTAGACGGTCATGTAGTGCACGCCGAGGCGCTCGGCGGCGTCGCGCAGGCTCACGCGCTCGGGGCTGGACACCCCCCATAATTTAGTGATAACGAGAGTCACGCGTCGGGCGCAGCTCCCCCGGCGGCGGCGCCACGGGCCAATTTGTGACTGGAGTCCCTAGGACCAGCGGTCGCGGCACCGCCATGCTGGACGGATGGATGTACCGGGGGATCCTCTGACCCGTACGACGCTGGGACGTGCGACCTGTCTGGCGCTGCTACGCGACGCCGCCTACGCGCGCGTGGTGATCTCGGTGCGCTGCCTGCCCGCGGCGCTGCCGGCGCGCATCGACGTGATCGGCGACCACCGACTGGTGCTGGCCAGCACCGAGGACGCGGTCCTGGCCGCCGCGCGCCGCGGGGACGTGCTCTCGGTGCAGATCGACGGGCTCGAGGCCGACGGCGCCACCTGGTCGGTGATGGCCTCGGGCATCGCCGCCGTCGCCGCACTCGACGAGGCGGCCTCCGCGCCCCTGCGCGCGGCGGTGGCCGGCGGCGCGGCCCTGATCGCACTGCCGCTGTCGGTGGTCGTCGGCGAGCGCGTGGGCTAGCCCGTCGGCGCCCCCGCCAGGGTGTGGAAAACTAGTCAGCGTGACGTATCACCGCATCACCGAGCCGGCCCGGCTGCACGCTCTGATCGACGCGATGCTGATGATCGAGACCCCGGCCCACCTCAACGACCTGCTGCGCGCGATCGTGGAGGCCGCCAGCGGGCTGGTGGGGGCGCGCTACGGCGCCCTGGGAATCGTCGCCAGCGACGGGCAGACCCTGTCGCGCTTCCTCACCTACGGCGTGGACGACGCCACGCGGGCCGCCATCGGCCGGGCGCCGCACGGCCACGGCGTGCTCGGCGAGACGATCCGCGCCGCCACGTCGGTGCGAGTGGACGACCTCGCCCACCACGAGGGCTCCTCCGGCTTCCCGCCCCACCACCCCGTCATGGAGCGATTCCTCGGCGTGCCGATCACCACCGGCGACGGCCGCGTCTACGGCAACCTCTACCTCACCGACCGTCGGGACGGCCAACCCTTCGACGACGACGACGAGGCCCTGCTCGAGGCCTTCGGCCGCGCGGCCGGGCTGGTGATCGACCAGGCCCGCCTGCGGCGCAACCTGCGCGAGCTGACTCTGAGCGAGGAGCGCGAGCGCCTGGCCCGCGACCTGCACGACACCGTGATCCAGCGGCTCTTCGGCGTGGGGCTCTCCCTGCAGCTGGCCGTCTCGCGAGACCTCGACGACGACACCCGCGCGCGCGTGGAGGCCGCGCTCCACGAACTCGACGCCACGATCCACGAGATCCGCACCACGATCTTCGAGATCGACCAGGACGACTTCGACGGCGCCAGCCTGGAGGAGCGTCTGACCACCCTGTCGGGCGAGGTCGCGGCGCGCCTCGGCATCAAGGTGGAGCTGGAGATGACCCCGGGCCTGGACCACCAGGTGGGCAAGCACGTGGGCAGCCACGTCGTCCAGGCGCTGCGCGAGATGCTCTCCAACGTGGCGCGCCACGCCGCCGCGAACGAGGCGCGGGTGCGCGTCAGCGTCGACGAGGACCGGGTGACGCTCAGCGTGCGCGACGACGGCGTGGGCTTCACCGCGACCACCGGCGTGGGCCGCGGCCTGCGCAACCTCACCTCGCGCGCCCGCGAGCTCGGCGGCGAGTGCGGCATCGACTCCGCCCCCGGGCGTGGCACACTGGTGACGTGGACCGCGTACCGGCTGGACTGACGTGATTCGCATCCTCCTGGTCGACGATCACGAGATCGTACGGCGCGGTCTGCGCGACCTGCTGGAGATGAACGACGACCTGCGCGTCGTCGCCGAGGCGGGATCGCTGGCCGAGGCCGAGGATGTCGACGCCAGCGCGCTGGACGTCGCGGTGCTCGACGTGCGCCTGCCCGACGGCAGCGGCGTCGACCTGTGCCGTACGCTGCGCGAGCGCCACCCCGGCCTGGCGTGCCTCATTCTGACCTCCTTCGCCGACAACGAGGCCATGAACGCCGCGGTGCTGGCCGGCGCGCGGGGCTACGTGCTGAAGAACGTGCACGGCGAGGAGCTGGTGGACGCCATCCGCCGGGTCGCCGAGGGCGACACCCTGCTCACGACCGAGCAGATCGAGCGAGCCCGCGAGCGCCTGCGCCGCCAGATCAGCGAGGACGTGCGCCTGGAGAGCCTGAGCGGCCAGGAGCGGCGGATCCTGGAGCTGCTGAGCGAGGGCCTGTCCAACCGCGAGATCGCCAGCGTGATGTTCCTCGCCGAGAAGACCGTGAAGAACTACGTCTCGAACCTGCTGGCCAAGCTCGGCTTCCAGCGGCGCACCGAGGCCGCGCTCTTCGCCCAGCGTCAGGCGGCGCGCCACCACCTCGAGTAGGGGGTCCGCGGCGCGATCCGGTCCCCTAGAGCCGCGTGAAGACCTCGGGACCGTCGTCGGTCACGGCGATCGTGTGCTCGAAGTGGGCCGAGAGCGACCCGTCCGCGGTCATGACGCTCCACCCGTCGTCGAGCACGTAGGTGTCGTAGCCGCCGACGTTGACCATCGGCTCGACCGCGAAGACCATGCCCGTCTTCAGCGTCGGACCCGGCGTCCCCGGCCAGTAGTTCGGCACCTGGGGGCTCTCGTGCATGGCGGTGCCGATCGCGTGCCCGACGTACTCGCGCACCACCGAGTAGCCGGCGGCCTCGGCCACGCGCTGCACCGCCCGGCCCACCTCGTGGAGGCGCTCGCCGACCACCAGGTGGTCGATACCCGCCCACAGCGACCGCTCGGTCACCTCGATCAGGCGGCGCGCCTCGTCGCTCACCTCGCCCACCGGGGCGGTGTAGGCGGCGTCGCCGTGGTAGCCCTCGACGATCGCCCCGCAGTCGACCGAGATGATGTCGCCCTCCTCCAGCACGCGATCGCCCGGTATGCCGTGCACGATCATGTCGTTGGGGCTGGTGCAGATCACCGCCGGAAAGCCGTGGTAGTGCAGGAAGTTCGAGCGCGCGCCGCGCCGCTCGAGCACCTGCGCGGCCACCTCGTTGAGTCGGGCGGTCGTCACCCCGGGGCGGATCGCGGCTCGGGTGGCCTCGTGCATCTCGGCGACGACCCGGCCGGCCCGGCGCATCTTGTCGAGCTCCTCGCGCGAGCGCCTCACTCGAGGCCCCGCTCGGCGAGCGCCGCCTCGAGCGCGGCGGTCACCTCGTCCGGGGTTTCCGAGCCGTCCACGCGCACCAGCAGCCCGCGGGCCGCGTAGTAGTCGAGCAGGGGCGCCGTGTCGCGCTCGTAGGCCGCCAGGCGCGCCGCGATGGCCTCGGGGCGGTCGTCGGCGCGCTGGACCACGCGCCCGCCGCAGGCGTGGCAGAGCTCGGCCAGCGCGTCGGGGTCGGTGGCGGTGTAGGTGGCCCCGCACCCCTCGCAGACCCGCCGCGAGGAGAGCCGCTGGCTCACCAGGGCGGTGGGGATGTCCAGGTTCACGCAGAGCTTCACGCCGTCGTCAGCGAGCTGGGCGTCCAGCGAGCGCGCCTGGTCCAGGGTGCGGGGGTACCCGTCGAACAGCGCGCCGCGCGCCGCGTCGGGCGCCGCTAGGCGCTCGGCGACCAGCCGGTTCACGAGATCGTCGGAGACCAGCGCGCCGGCCTCGAGCACCGCCGCCACGTCGCGGCCGAGCGGCGTGCCCGCCTGGACCGCGGCGCGCAGGATGTCCCCCGTCGACACGTGGGGCACCCCGTGGCGCGCCGCGAGCCGGTCGCACTGCGTGCCCTTGCCCGCTCCCTGCTTGCCCAGCACCACCAGGAAGAGTCGCGCCACGGCTACCTCTTCAGGAAGCCTTCGTAGTTGCGCATCATCAGCTGGCTGTCGATCTGGCGCATGGTCTCCAGGGCCACGCCGACCGCGATCAGCAGCGTCACGCCGTAGTACGGGAAGCGGTTGATGTTCCACAGCGCCATCAGGATGCTCGGGATCACCGCGACCGACGCCAGGAAGACCGCGCCGACGGTGGTGATGCGGCTCAGCATCTTGGCGAAGTAGCGCTCGGTGGGCAGGCCCGGGCGGATGCCCGGCACGAAGCCGCCCTGCTGGCGCAGCAGCTCGGCCTGCTGGTGGGGCTCGAAGGCGATGTAGACGTAGAAGAATGTGAAGGCCAGGATCAGCACGAAGTCCGAGAGGATGTAGAAGAAGCTGGTCGGGTGCAGCGACGAGTTCACGAAGCTCTGGAAGCTCGCCCACGGCACCACGTTGGAGAGCAGCACCGGGATGTAGAGCACCGACGAGGCGAAGATGATGGGGATCACGCCCGACTGGTTGACCTTGAGCGGGATATAGGTCGAGTTGCCGCCCATCTCGCGGCGCCCCACCACCCGACGCGCGAAGGTCACGGGGATGCGGCGCTGCCCGTTGTCCATGAAGACGATCAGGACCAGCAGGGCGATCGACACCACCAGGATGATGACGAACTTGAAGACGCCGCCCTCGGCGTAGACGGCCTCGCCGCCCGAGGGGATGCCGGCGACGACGTTGGCGAAGATCAGCAGGCTCATGCCCTGGCCGACGCCACGCTGGGTGATGAGCTCGGCCAACCACATCACGAAGGCCGTCCCCGCGGTCATCACCAGCACCATGAACAGGCCGAGCCAGATCGTGAACTTGGGGATCAGGTCGATGTTGAAGCCCAGCAGCGCCTGGTCGTGGCCGTGGAAGGCGTAGATCAGGCCGGTCGACTGCAGCAGCGCCAGGCCGATGGTCAGGTAGCGGGTCGTCTGGGTGATCTTCTTCTCGCCCACCGGGCCCTGGTCGCGCCACTCGGTCAGCTTGGGGATGACCGTGGTCAGCAGCTGGATGACGATCGAGCTCGTGATGTAGGGCATGACGCCCAGGCCGAAGACGGCCAGGCGCGTCAGCGCGCCGCCCGAGAACAGGTTGAGGAAGCCCAGCACGCCGCTGGCCCCCGCCTTGGACTGGAGCAGCTGCACCTGGGACCAGCTGACCCCCGGGATCGGCAGGTTGGCGCCCAGCTGGTACAGCCCGATGATCGCCACGGTGAACAGGACCTTGTTGCGAAGGTCCGGGACCCGGAAGATGTTGGCGAGTCGCGTCAGCACGGGGCTACCGGTTCTGGTGCTGGTTGCCCGCCGCCGGCGGACGCACGGCGAAGGGCTTGTCGAGCACGTGCACGGTGCCACCCGCCGCCTCGATCGCGGCGCGCGCCGAGGCCGAGAACGCGTGGGCCTGCACGTGCAGCGCGACGCCCAGCGTGCCGCGGCCCAGGACCTTGACCAGGTCGCGGCGTCGCGCCAGGCCCCGGTCGACCAGCACCTCGGGCGTGACGTCGGTGACGCCGAGCGCCGCCAGGGCGTCGAGGTTCACGGGGGTGTACGCGACGCGGAACGGGTTCGTGAACCCCTTCAGCTTCGGGATGCGCTGCATGAGCGGCAACTGCCCGCCCTCGAAACCCGCCGGGATCTGGCGGCGCGCCTTCTGGCCCTTGGTGCCGCGACCGGCGGTCTTGCCGCCCTTGCCGGCGATGCCGCGGCCCACGACCTTCTTGCGGTGCGTGGCGCCGCGAGGCGCCTTCAGCTCGTGCAGTTTCATTCAGCCACCTCTTCCACGGTGATCAGGTGCGGCACCCGGGCGATCATGCCGCGTATCTCGGGTCGGTCGGCTAGCACGTTGGACTGGCCGATCCCGCGCAGCCCCAGCGCGCGCAGGGTTCCGCGGTGCTTGGGCTTGGTGCCGATCGACGAACGAACCTGAGTGACCTTCACGCGGTTCATGACACCCCTTCCGTCTTGAAGAGATCGCCCTCGCGCTGGCGCTCGCGGTACGCCCGCAGCGTCCCCGAGGGGATGACGTGATCGATGGCGTGGCCGCGCGAGGAGGCGATCTCCTCCGGACGGCGCAGCTGCTTGAGCCCCTCGATGGTGGCGTGAGCGACGTTGATGCCGTTGGACGAGCCCAGCGACTTGGCGATGATGTCCTTCACCCCGGCCATCTCCAGGATCGCCCGCGCGGCCCCGCCGGCGATGACCCCGGTGCCCGGCGCCGCGGGCTTCATGAGCACCCGGCCGGCGCCCGAGGACCCGATCACGGGGTAGACGATCGTCGATCCCGCCAGCGGCACGTCGAAGAGGTTCTTGCGGGCCTCCTCGATCCCCTTCTGGACCGCCAGGCCGGCCTCCTTGGCCTTGCCGTAGCCCAGGCCGACGCGGCCCTTGCCATCCCCGATGACCATCAGCGCCGTGAAGGAGAAGCGTCGCCCGCCCTTCACCACCTTGGACACGCGGTTGACCTTGATCGTGCGCTCCTCGTACTGTTCGAGATCGCTCATTAGAACTCCAGTCCTCCGGCGCGCAGCTCGTCGGCGAAGGCGGCGACGCGGCCGTGGTAGTCGTAGCCACCGCGGTCGAAGACCACGGCGGTGATGCCGGCGGCGCGAGCCCGCTCGCTGAGCAGGGCCGCGACGGCCTTGGCTCCGGCGATGTTGCCGCCGGAGACGGAGCGCAGCGCCGGCTCCACCGACGAGGCGGCGGCCAGGGTGCGCCCGGCGTCGTCGTCGATGATCTGCGCGGAGATGTGCTTGTGGGAACGGCTCAGCGCGACGCGGGGTCGCGCCGCGGTGCCCGCCAGGCGACGCCGGATGCGCGCGTGACGTCGTTGACGCAGTTCACGAGTGGTGCGGGCCATTTACTTCGCTGCCTTTCCTGCCTTGCGCGCCACCCGCTCACCGAGGTAGCGCACCCCCTTGCCCTTGTAGGGCTCGGGCTTGCGGAGCTTGCGGATGGACGCGGCCACCTGGCCGACGACCTCCTTGTCGGGGCCCTTGACCACGACGCGCGTGGGGGTGGGGACGTCGAAGGTCACGCCCTCGGGGGCGCGGAACTGCACCGGGTGCGAGAACCCGAGCGCCAGGTCGAGCACCGCGGGGGCGGAGGTCGCGGCGCGGTACCCCACGCCGATGATCTCCAACTCCTTGGTCCAGCCGCTGGTCACGCCGGTCACCATGTTGGCGACCAGGGTCCGCGTCAGGCCGTGCAGCGCGCGGTGGCGCGTCTCGTCGCTGGCGCGCTCCACGCTCAGCACGTCGCCCTCCTGGGAGAGCGTGATGCCCTCGGGCAGCGGACGGCTCAGGGTGGCCTGGGGACCCGTGACCGTGACCACGTTGTCGGACACGCTCACCGTGACGGCCGCGGGCACCGTGATCGGGTTTCGACCGATACGCGACATCAGCGCACTTCCTTTCTCGTCCCAGCGTTACCAGACATAGCAGAGCACCTCGCCGCCCAGACGGGCCTTGCGGGCCTCGCGGTCGGTCATCAGCCCGCGGCTGGTCGACACGACGGCGACGCCGACGCCGCCCAGCACCTTGGGCATCTGGTCGGACTTCTTGTAGATACGCAGCCCGGGCTTGGACACGCGCTTGATCCCGATGATCGACTTGCGTCGGTCCTCGGCGTACTTGAGGTCGATCTTCAGCGTGGCACCCGGCTTGTCGGCGTTCGCCGTCACGCGGAAGCCCGCGATGAAGCCCTCGCGCTCGAGCAGACGAGCCAGGTTCTCCTTGAGCTTCGAGCTGGGCATCGAGACGTTGTCGAACGCGGCGGCGTTGGCGTTGCGGATGCGCGTCAGCATGTCGGCGATGGGGTCGGTCATGGTCATCGCGGCTCTCCTACCAACTCGCCTTGGTCACGCCCGGTACCTCGCCCGCGTGCACCATCTCGCGCAGGCAGATGCGGCACAGGCCGAACTTGCGGTACACCGAACGCGGCCGGCCGCAGCGCTCGCAGCGCGTGTACGCGCGCGTCGAGAACTTGGGGGTCCGCTGCTGCTTGATCCGAAGGGCTTTCTTCGCCATAACTATCGATTCTCCTGCTTGAAGGGGAAGCCGTACGCGCGAAGGAACGCGCGGCCCTGCTCGTCGTTGGTCGCCGTGGTCACGATCGTGATGTCGAACCCTCGCGGCGCGTCGATCTTGTCGTAGTCGATCTCGGGGAAGATCAACTGGTCGTTGACGCCGAAGGTGTAGTTGCCGTGACCGTCGAAGGACTTGGGCGACAGACCCCGGAAGTCGCGGATGCGCGGGATGGCCAGACTGATCAGGCGGTCGAGGAACTCCCACGCGCGGGTGCCGCGCAGCGTCACCTTGACGCCGATGGGCTGGCCCTCGCGCAGCTTGAAGCTCGCGATCGACTGCGTGGCCCGCGTCACCACGGGCTTCTGGCCGGTGATCATCTCGAGGTCACGCTGGGCCCCCTCGAGCAGCGAGGCCTGCTGGGTGGCCCGGCCCACGCCCGAGTTCAGGACGACCTTCTCCAGGCGCGGCACCTGCATGATGTTCTCGAGGCCCAGCTCGACGCGCAGCGCCTCGCGGATCTCCTCGTCGTAGCGGACCTTCAGACGCGGACGCACGCTCACAGCGCCTCCCCACACTTGCGGCACACGCGCACCTTGGTGCCGTCCACCAGTCGGTAGCCCACCTTGGCCGGGCCCTTGTGGCCTCCGCACCAGAGGCTGACATTCGAGACGTGCATCGGCATCACCTTGTCGATGATGCCCGCCTGCATGTTGGCGCCGGCCAGCTTGGTGTGACGCTTGGCGATGTTGAGCCCGTCGAGCACCACCATGTCGCGCTGGGGCAGCGCCTCCTCGACCCGCGAGCGCTCGCCGCGGAACTTGCCGGCGATCACCAGCACCTCGTCACCCTTACGGATCTTCATCACAGCACCTCCGGCGCCAGCGAAATAATGCGCATGAACTTCTTGTCGCGCAGCTCGCGGCCCACGGGGCCGAAGATGCGCGTCCCGCGCGGCTGGAGCTGGTCGTTGATCAGGACGGCGGCGTTCTCGTCGAACTTGATGTACGACCCGTCGGGGCGCCGCTTCTCCTTGGCCGTGCGCACGACCACGCAACGCACCACGTCGCCCTTCTTCACGGCGGCGCCGGGGATCGCGTCCTTGACGGTGGCGATGAACACGTCACCGATCGAGGCGTAGCGACGGCGCGAGCCGCCCAGCACGCGGATGCAGAGAACTTCCTTGGCGCCGCTGTTGTCGGCCACCTTGAGACGGGACTCCTGCTGGATCATCGCGCACGCTCCACGATCTCGGTCAAGCGCCAGCGCTTCATCTTCGACAGCGGACGCGTCTCGACGACGCGCACACGGTCGCCCACGCGCGCCTCGTTGTCGGCGTCGTGCACGTAGAGCTTCTTGGTGCGCTGGACGGTCTTGCCGTAGCGGGGGTGGCTCACCCGCTCGTTGACCGCCACGACCAGGGTCGAGGCCATCTTGTCCGACACCACGACTCCCTCGCGCACCTTGCGCGGGTTCTCGCGGCTCGTCTCGTTGCTGACATCACTCATGACTCACCTTCTTGGGCGGCCTCGGCGGCCGCAATCTCTCGCTGGCGCAGGAACGTGGCCTGGCGAGCGATGTCGCGGCGCACCTCCCCGAGCCGGGCCGAGTTGTCCAGCTGGCCGGTGGCCAGCTGGAAACGCAGGTTGAACAGCTCGCGGCGGCTCTCGCTCAGGCGCTCCACCAGCTCCTGGTCGCCGAGCAGGCGCAACTCCGCCACTCGCTCTCGGGTCCTGGCCATCAGATCGTCACCTCCGGTGTCCCGTGCGTCCCGGGACGCACCACGAACTTCGCCTTGATCGGCAGCTTCTGGATGGCGCGCTCCATGGCGGCGCGCGCCAGCGTCTCGTCGACGCCACCCAGCTCGAACATCACGCGACCGGGCTTGACCACGGCCACCCAGAACTCCGGGTTGCCCTTGCCCGACCCCATGCGGGTCTCGGCCGGCTTCTGGGTCACCGGCTTGTCGGGGAAGACCCGGATCCAGACCTTGCCGCCACGCCGGACGTGGCGGGTCATCGCGATTCGGGCCGCCTCAATCTGGCGTGCCGTGATCCAGCCGCGCTCCATGGCCTGGATGCCGAAGTCGCCGAAGGCGAGCTCCGTGCCGCCCTTGGCCATGCCGGGCATGCGGCCACGCTGCTGCTTGCGGTGGCGTACCTTGCGGGGCATCAACATGACTACTCCACGTCCTTTCGAAAGTGCGGCGTGTCGGTGTGATCGCTCGCCGTGCGACGCTCGATCTCCTCCTCGACGCTCAACTGGCGCTCCACCTCGTCGGCCACGTTGAGCAGGTCGGCCGCCAGCACCTCGGTCGCCGCCATCTCGGCCTGCGCGGCCACGGCCTCCTCGAACTCGGTCTCGTCCAGGACCGCCGTCACCACCGCCTCGGTGGAGGCGGGGGCCGCGGCGGGGGCCGTCTCGACGCGGCGGCGGCCGCCGCCCGCGCGCACCACGCCCTTGGCCGGACCGCCGGGGGCGGTGGGCACCGCGTCGCCCGCGGCCATCGCCGCCTCGCGCACGATCTTCTCCGCGTTGTTCAGCTGGTAGGGCAGGATGTCGCCCTTGTAGATCCACACCTTCACGCCGATGCGCCCCGTCGACGTGCGGGCTTCGCGAAAGCCGTAGTCGATGTCCGCGCGCAACGTGTGCAGGGGCACGCGGCCCTCGCGGTACGACTCGCGCCGCGACATCTCCGCGCCGCCGAGCCGGCCCGACGCCTGGATGCGCACGCCCAGCGCGCCGGCCTTCTGCACGGTCTGGATCCCGCGCTTCATCGCCCGGCGGAACGCCACGCGACGCAGGAGCTGGTCACAGATCCCCTGGGCGATCAGGGCGGCGTCCAACTCGGGCTGCTTGATCTCCTGGATGTTGAGCGAGATCCGGTTCTTCTGACCGGTGATGCGCTCGAGCTCCTTCTTGAGGCGCTCGGCCTCGGCCCCGCGACGGCCGATGACGATGCCCGGACGAGCCGTGTGGATGTCGACGCGCACGCGGTCCGAGCTGCGCTCGATCTCGATGCGGCTCACCGCGGCGCTCTCCAGCTGACGCGTCAGGTAGTCGCGGATCTTCCAGTCCTCGATCACCAGCTCCTTGTAGCCGCGCTCGCGGAACCAGCGCGACTTCCAGTCCGTCGTGATGCCGAGGCGAAACCCGTAGGGATTGACCTTCTGACCCATTACTTGTCCGTCTCCTCGGTGGTCTGCGTGGACGCCGTGTCGTCCCCTGTCGTCGGTTCGCCGTGCTCGGGCTCCTCGGTGACCTCGGCGACGAACTCCTCGACGTCGACGGGCTGCGCCGGGGTGAAGGTGCCGTCGACGCTCGCGTCCTCGACCACCTCGCCGAGCTCGGTCTCCTCGATCTCGTCGGCCTGCTCCTGAGCCTGCGCGGCACGGGCGGTGCGCTGGTTCAGACTGGCCTGCTGGTCGGCCCGGCGTCGCGACGACGACACCCGACGCGCGCGTGAGGCGCTCGCCTGGGCGCTGCGCGCGGCGCGCACGACCTCGAGGCGCTCGTCATCGAGGCGCGACACGACCACCGTGATGTGGCACGAGCGCTTGCGGATCTTGCCGGCCCGCCCCCGTGCGCGCGGCGAGAAGCGCTTGAGCGTCACGCCCTCGTCGGCGTAGGCCGCCGACACGTACAGCTCGTCGGCCGAGAGCCCGTCGTTGTTCACCGCGTTGGCCACGGCCGACGCCAGCACCTTGCCGATGACCCCCGCGGCCTCGCGGGTGGTCAACGCCAGGATCTCGCGTGCGCTGTTCACGTCCTCGCCACGGATGAGGTCGAGCACGACTCGCGCCTTGCTCGCCGACATGTGGTAGCCGCGCAGCACCGCCCGGGTGCCGGGCCGCTCGTTGGTCTTGGGACCGGTCATCAGCGCCTACCCGCCTTCTCCTGGCCCGCGTGGAACTTGAAGGTCCGCGTCGGGGCGAACTCGCCGAGCTTGTGGCCCACCATCGACTCGTTCACGAACACCGGCACGTGGCGACGCCCGTCGTGCACCGCGAAGGTGTGGCCCACCATGTCGGGGATGACCGTCGAGCGACGGCTCCAGGTCTTGATGACCCGCTTCTCGTTGGCCGCGTTCAGGGCGTCCACCTTCTTCAACAGGTGGGCGTCGATGAACGGGCCCTTCTTCAGACTGCGTGACATGGTCTACCTACCTCCGTGAGCCGCGCCCGCGGCGGCGTCGAATGATGAGGGCGTCGGACGTCTTGGGCAGACGCGTGCGGCCCTCGGGCTGGCCCCACGGCGACACCGGGTGGCGCCCACCGGAGGTCTTGCCCTCGCCACCGCCCAGCGGGTGGTCCACCGGGTTCATGGCCACACCGCGAGTCTGGGGGCGCACGCCGGCCCAGCGGCTGCGCCCGGCCTTGCCGACCTTGATCAGCTCGTGCTCCGAGTTGCCCACGGTCCCGAGCGTCGCCCGGCAGTCGATCGGCACGCGGCGCATCTCCGTCGAGGGCAGGCGCAGCGTCGCGAAGCCACCGTCCTTGGCCACCAGCTGCACGCTCATGCCGGCGCTGCGCGCCATCTTGCCGCCCCCGCCGGGACGCAACTCGACGTTGTGCACCGTCGAACCCGTCGGGATGAAGCGCATCGGCAGCGCGTTGCCCGTGCGGATGTCGGCCTTGGGGCCGGACTCGACGGTGTCGCCCACCCGTAGTCCGTGGGGCGCCAGGATGTAGCGCTTCTCGCCGTCGCGGTAGTGCAGCAGGGCGATGCGACAGGTCCGGTTGGGGTCGTACTCGATCGCGGCGACGCGTGCCGGCACGCCGTCCTTCGTGCGGCGAAAGTCCACCACGCGATACTGCTGCTTGTGACCGCCACCGCGGTGGCGCGACGTCTTGCGCCCGTAGTTGTTGCGGCCGCCGGTGCCACTCTTGGGCTCGAGCAGCGACTTCTCCGGCGTGCTCTTGGTGATGTCGGCGAAGTCCGACACCGTCTGGAAGCGGCGACCGGGACTCGTGGGTTTGCGGTGACGAAGGGCCATGACCGTCCTCAGCTCTCGAACAGATTGATCGAGTCACCCTGACGCAGGGTGACGATGGCGCGCTTGGTTCCGGGTCGCGAGCCCACGACGCCGGTGCGGGCGTTGCGCGTCGACTTGCCCTTGCGGTTCAGCGTGTTGACGTTGACCACCTTCACGTTGAAGGCCTGCTCGACGGCGTTGCGCACGTCGACCTTGGTCGCGCGAGGGTCGACCACGAAGACGTAGGTGCCCGCGTCCATCAGGGCGTAGGTCTTCTCCGACACCACGGGGCGGATCAGGATGCTCATCGCGTCGCGCATTACTCGTCCTCCTTGACCACGGGCAGCGTGGCGTCGCTGAACAGGACCCACTCGGCGTCGAGGACGTCGTAGGCGTTGAGCTCGCCGGCGTCGATCGTGCGCACCCCGGCCAGGTTGGCGAAAGAGCGCACGGCCACCTGGTCGTCGCGCGACAGCACCACCAGCACCTTGCCCTCCAGCCCCAGCGCCCCGAGGGCGGCCAGCGCGGACTTGGTCCGCGGGGTCTCCCAGGCCGCGAAGGAGTCCACCAGTGCCACGCGGCCCAGGGCCGCGCGGTCCGACAGCGCCGAGCGCAGCGCCAGGCGAATCATCTTCTTGGGCGTGCGCTGGTCGTAGTGGCGAGGCTTGGGCCCGAGCGCGATGCCGCCGCCGGGGTACTGCGGGGCGCGGATGGTGCCCTGGCGGGCGCCGCCGGTCCCCTTCTGGCGGAAGGGCTTCTTGCCGCCGCCGCGCACCTCGGCGCGCGTCTTGGTCGACTGTGTGCCGGCGCGGCGCGCGGCCAGCTGGGCCGTCACGACCTGGTGCATCACGGCCACGTGCGGCTCGATCCCGAAGATCGACGGCGCCAGGGCCACCTCACCCAGGACGGTGCCGTCCAGCGCGCGGCGCTCGACGGTGCGCGTCGCGGGCGTGGGACGGTCCTTCTTCACCGGACCGCGCAGCGTGTAGACCTCGCTCATCGGGCACCTCCCGCCTTCATCGGGTTCTTCACCGAGGTGCGCAGCACCACCACACCGCCGCGCGGGCCGGGAACCGCTCCCTTGACCAGGACCAGGTTGCGCGGCACGTCCACGCTCACCACCTGGAGGTTGGTGGTCGTGACCTGCCCGCCGCCGTAGCGGCCGGCCATCCGCGTCCCCTTGAACACCCGTCCGGGCGTGGCGCAGGCGCCAATGGAGCCCGGGGCGCGGTGGTGCTTGTGGTTGCCGTGCGCGGCCCCCTGGCCCGAGAAGTTGTGACGCTTCATACCGCCGGTAAATCCCTTGCCCTTGGCGATCGCGGTCGCGTCGATGCGCTCACCCGCCGCGAAGCTGTCGGCCAGGATCTCCTGGCCGACCACGTAGCCGGCCACGTCGTCGAGGCGCAGCTCCACCAGCTTGACGCCCGGGGCGACGCCAGCCTTCTCGTAGTGGCCGCTCTCCGGCTTGGTGAGCGTCGAGGCTCGGCGCGTGCCCCAGGTCACCTGCACCGCGCTGTAGCCCTCCTTCTCGGGGGTCTTCACCTGCACGACGCGCACGGGGCTGACGCGCACCACCGTGACGGGAATGGCCCGGTTCTGGTCGTCCCAGACCTGGGTCATGCCCACCTTCTCACCGACGATCGCTTTGGTCGCCACGTCTGCCTCTCTCTATAACGTTCTGTGCGTCGGATTCCGACACACAGACGCTCCGTCGGGCCGTAAGACCCGAACGGAGCGCTCGACTGGTTCGGCCCAGCGTCCCTCACCTGAGGCAACTGGGCACGTCACTTGTGCGTCACGACCGAAGTCGTGACCCCGCCGCGAACGACAGGGCTACTAACCGTACACCACCGGGGTGGTCCCGCGCAAAGGCGGGCTACCCCTGGCGGATCTTGATCTCGATGTCCACGCCCGCCGGGAGGTCGAGTCGCTGGAGCGAGTCGACCGTCTTGGAGGTGTGGTCCACGATGTCGAGCAGCCGCTTGTGCACTCGCATCTCGAAGTGCTCGCGGCTGTCCTTGTGCTTGTGGGGACCGCGCACCACCGTGTAGCGATGCTTCTCGGTCGGCAACGGCACGGGTCCCTGGACCCGCGCGTTGGTCCGCTCCACCGTCTGGACGATCTTGGCCGTGGACTGGTCCAGGATGCCGTGATCGAAGGCCTTCAGGCGAATGCGGATCATCTGGCGATTGTCAGCCACGGCCCCTACTTCAGGATCTTGGTGACGCGGCCGGAGCCCACGGTGCGCCCGCCCTCGCGAATCGAGAAGGTGAGGCCCTCCTCCATCGCGATCGGCTTGCCCAGGGTCACGGTCATCTCGGTGTTGTCGCCGGGCATCACCATCTCGGTGCCCGCCGGCAGCTCGATCGTGCCGGTCACGTCGGTGGTGCGGAAGTAGAACTGGGGGCGGTAGTTCGCGAAGAACGGCTTGTGGCGGCCCCCCTCCTCCTTGGTCAGCACGTAGACCGCGGCCTCGAAGTTGGTGTGGGGCGTGATCGATCCGGGCTTGCACAGCACCTGACCGCGCTCCACGTCCTCCTTCTTGGTCCCGCGCAGCAGAGCGCCGAGGTTGTCGCCCGCGCGCCCCTCGTCCAGGAGCTTGCGGAACATCTCGATTCCCGTGACCACGGTCTTGGTGGTGGGACGAAGGCCCACGATCTCGACCTCGTCGCCGACCTTGATGACGCCCTGCTCGACCTTGCCGGTCACCACGGTGCCGCGGCCGGTGATCGACATCACGTCCTCGATGGACATCAGGAACGGCTTGTCCGTGGGCCGCTCGGGCTCGGGGATGTAGCTGTCGACGGCGTCCATCAGCTCCATGATCTTGTCGCCCCAGGCGGCGTCGCCCTCCAGGGCCTTCAGCGCCGAGACGCGCACGATCGGGGTGTCGTCGCCGGGGAAGCCGTAACTGTTCAGCAGGTCGCGAACCTCCATCTCGACCAGCTCGAGCAGCTCCTCGTCGTCGACCATGTCCGCCTTGTTGAGGGCGACCACGATGTAGGGAACGCCCACCTGGCGCGCCAGCAGCACGTGCTCGCGCGTCTGGGGCATCGGGCCGTCGGTCGCCGAGACGACCAGGATCGCGCCGTCCACCTGGGCGGCGCCGGTGATCATGTTCTTCACGTAGTCGGCGTGGCCGGGCATGTCCACGTGGGCGTAGTGGCGGTTCGCGGTCTCGTACTCCACGTGGGCGATCGAGATGGTGATGCCGCGCTGGCGCTCCTCGGGGGCCTTGTCGATCTGGTCGAAGGGCGTGAAGGAGGTGCCGGGCACGCGCTCGGACAGGACCTTGGTGATGGCGGCGGTCAGGGTGGTCTTGCCGTGGTCGATGTGACCCATCGTGCCGATGTTCACGTGCGGCTTGGTGCGCTCGAACTTTTGCTTTGCCATTGTCGGGGACTAACTTTCTCTCTCGTGGCGGCTCCTTGCGGGGCCGTCGTGTTGGTTTCGGCCCTCCCCGACGACGGTTTGGACCTTGGTGTTGCTGGTTGCCCAGCCCCTACGCGCCGGTGGCCTTCGCGACGATCTCCTTGGCGATCGCGTCGGGAACCTCCGCGTAGGAATGGAACTGCATGGTGTACGTCGCGCGCCCTTGAGTGCGAGAACGCAGGTCAGTAGCGTAGCCGAACATGTCGGCCAGTGGCACCAGAGCCCGAATTGCCTGGCTATTGCCCCTCTGCTCCATGCCCTCGACCCGCCCGCGGCGGCTCGACAGGTCGCCGATGACGTCACCCATGTAGTCGTCCGGGGTGACCACCTCGACCGCCATGATGGGCTCGAGCAGCACCGGGTTCGCCAGGCGGGCGGCCTTCTTCACCGCGATCGATCCGGCGATCTTGAACGCCATCTCCGAGGAGTCCACGTCGTGGTAGCTCCCGAAGGTCAGGCGCACGCGCACGTCCACGGTCGGGTACCCCGCGAGGACGCCGGCGGTGAGGGCTTCGGTGATGCCCTGGTTGACCGGCTGGATGTACTCCTTGGGAATGACGCCGCCGGTGATCTCGTCGACGAACTCGTAGCCGCCGCCGGGGCCGGTCGGCTCCAGGGTGATCACTACGTGGCCGTACTGGCCCTTGCCGCCGGTCTGACGGACGTACTTCTCCTCGACCTTCTCCACCTTCTTGCGCACCGTCTCGCGGTACGCCACCTGGGGCTTGCCCACGTTGGCGTCCACGGAGAACTCGCGCAGCATCCGGTCCACCAGAACCTCGAGGTGCAGCTCGCCCATCCCCGAGATCACGGTCTGGCCCGTCTCCTCGTCGGTGCGCACGCGGAAGGTCGGGTCCTCCTCGGACAGCGCGTAGAGCGCCTTGCCCAACTTCTCCTGGTCGGCCTTGGTCTTGGGCTCGACGGCCACGTGGATCACCGGCTCGGGGAAGGTCAGCGTCTCGAGCTGGATGGGGTTGTCCACCGCGCTCAGCGTGTCGCCCGTGGTGACCTGCTTGAGGCCCACCGCGGCGACGATGTCGCCGGTGCGGATGGTGTCGAGGTCCTCACGGTTGTTGGCGTGCATCAGGAGCAGGCGGCCGAGGCGCTCCTTCTTCATCCCCTTGGTCGTGTTGACCACGGTGTCGCCCTTCTCCAGGGTCCCCGAGTAGACGCGCAGGTACGTCAACTTGCCGACGTAGGGGTCCGTCATGATCTTGAAGGCCAGTGCCGAGAACGGCTCGTCGTCGGAGGGCTTGCGCTCGAGGACCTCGTCCTTGCCCGGCTTGGTTCCCTGGGTGGGGGGCAGGTCGACCGGGGAGGGCAGGAAGTCCACCACCGCGTCAAGCATCGGCTGGACGCCCTTGTTCTTGAAGGCGGTGCCGTTGAGGATCGGCACGCAGTGGTTCTCCAGGGTCCCCACGCGCAGTGCGCGGCGCAGGTCGTCGCGGGTGACGGTCTCGTCACCCAGCACCTTCTCCATCAGCTCGTCGTCGAAGGTGGTGAGCACGTTGATCAGCGCGGTGTGGTACAGGTCGGCCTGCTCGCGGTAGGCCTCGGGAATCGCCACCTCGTCGAAGTTCTCGCCCTTGTCGTCGTCGTGCCACACGAGCGCCGTCATCGAGGTCAGGTCGATGACGCCCTGGTAGCCCGACTCGGCGCCGATGGGCAGCTGCACCACCGCCGGCACGCAGTCCAGACGGTCGCGAATCATGTCCACGCAGCGAAAGAAGTCCGCTCCGATCCGGTCCATCTTGTTGACGAAGCACAGGCGCGGCACGTGGTACTTGTTCGCCTGGCGCCAGACCGTCTCGGTCTGGGGCTCGACCCCGGCGACGGCGTCGAACACCGCCACCGCGCCGTCGAGCACGCGCAGCGAGCGCTCGACCTCGACCGTGAAGTCCACGTGGCCGGGGGTGTCGATGATGTTGATCCGGTGGCCCTTCCAGTAGCAGGTGGTCGCCGCGGACGTGATGGTGATCCCGCGCTCCTGCTCCTGGACCATCCAGTCCATGGTCGCCGCGCCCTCGTGGACCTCGCCGATCTTGTAGTTCTTTCCCGTGTAGTACAGGATCCGCTCAGTGGTCGTGGTCTTTCCGGCGTCGATGTGCGCCATGATCCCGATGTTGCGGACCTTGTCCAGAGGGTACTCGCGTGCTGTCATGTCGTGTCGTACGGTGCTTTCTCTGCTTACCAGCGGTAGTGCGCGAAGGCCTTGTTGGATTCGGCCATCTTGGCCATGTCGTCGCGGCGCTTCACCGAGGCCCCCACGCCGTTGCTGGCGTCGATGATCTCGTTGGCCAGGCGCTCGGCCATGGTCTTCTCGCGGCGCTTCTGGGCGAAGTCGGTCAGCCAGCGGATCGCCAGCGTGGTCGAGCGCCGCGGACGGACCTCGACGGGGACCTGGTAGGTGGTGCCTCCGACGCGGCGGCTACGCACCTCGAGCTCGGGGCGCACGTTCTCCAGGGCGCGCTTCAGCGCGGCCACGGGGTCGGCCCCGGTCTTCTGCTCCACCTGCTCGAGGGCGCCGTAGACGATTCGCTCGGCGATGGTGCGCTTGCCGCGCTCGAGGATCTTGTTCGTGACCTGGGTCACCAGCACCGACTTGTAGATCGGGTCCGGCACCAGTTCACGGCGTTCGGCGGGTCCCTTGCGCGGCATCAGCTCTCCCTCTTGGCGCCGTAGCGACTACGGGCCTGCTTGCGATCGCGGACGCCCGAGGTGTCCAGGGCCCCGCGAATGATCTTGTAGCGCACGCCCGGCAGGTCCTTGACGCGCCCGCCACGCACCAGGACGATCGAGTGCTCTTGGAGGTTGTGGCCCACGCCGGGGATGTACGCGGTCACCTCGACGCCCGAGGTCAAGCGCACGCGCGCCACCTTGCGCAGCGCCGAGTTCGGCTTCTTGGGCGTGACCGTGTGCACGCGGGTGCACACGCCGCGACGCTGCGGGGCCCCCTTCAGAGCCGGCGTCTTGGTCTTGGCGATCTTCTCCTGTCGGCCCTTTCGGACCAACTGGGCAATGGTGGGCACGCGAAACCTCTTCTCGGTGAACTTCGTTAGGCGCCGCGACTTCCGGCGCACGGACTATCTATTCTAGGGCACGTCGGCCCGCCACGGCAAGCCCGCCGCGGTGAGCCGACGCGGCCCCGGATCGCTACAGCGCCTGGTCGCCCAGGTCGTCCTCGGGATGAGCGGCCTCGTCCTCGGCCAGGGCCGACTCGTCGTAGCTGGCGCCGATGTTCTGGAACGCCGTCAAGTCGGCGCTGAAGGAGTCGTCGCCGCTCAACTCGCCGAGCAGGCTCGCCAAGTCCAGGTCCTCGTCGGACACCTGGGCCCAGTCCGGCAGCAGCTCCGCGTCGGGCATCTCGAGGCGCAGCGCGCTCTCGTCGTAGTAGCTGAGCCCCGATCCCGCCGGGATCAGCTTCCCGATGATGATGTTCTCCTTCAGGCCCACCAGGTGGTCGCGCTTGCCCTCGATCGCGGCCTCGGTCAGCACCCGCGTGGTCTCCTGGAAGGACGCCGCCGACAGCCACGAGTCCGTGGCCAGCGACGCCTTGGTGATCCCCATGAGCTGGGCCCGCCCGTCAGCCGCCTCGCGGCCCCCGGCCTCGATCTCGTCGTTGGTGTCGTTGAACACCTTGACGTCGACCATCGCCCCGGGCAGCCAGGGCGAGTCGCCGGCGTCGACGACCTGCACGCGACGGGTCATCTGGCGCACGATCAACTCGATGTGCTTGTCGTGGATCGACACGCCCTGGTCGCGGTAGACGTTCTGGACCTCTTCGACCAGGTACTGCTGAGTCTCGCGCGTCCCGCGGAACTTCATCATGAGCTTGGGGTCGAGCGGACCGTCGTGCAGCGGCGTCCCGACCTCGACCTCCTGCCCGTCCTCGACCAGCAGGTGGCGGGCGATGGAGATCGACTCCTCCTGGAGCTCGCCGTCGTTGCCGACGATCTGGACCTTGCGCTCACGTCCCACCAGCTCCACGCGCACGACTCCCGCGTGCTCGGCGACCTTGGCCGCACCCTTGGGGGTGCGGGCCTCGAACAGCTCCACCACGCGCGGCAGGCCGTGGGTGATGTCGCTCTCGGTCACACCACCGGAGTGGAAGGTCCGCATCGTCAGCTGCGTGCCGGGCTCCCCGATGGACTGGGCGGCGATGACGCCCACGGCCTCACCGAGCTCCACCAGTTGGTGGGTGGCCAGCGAGAGGCCGTAGCAGTTGGCGCAGACCCCCTGGACGGCGTCGCAGGTCAGCGTGGTGCGCACGCGCACGCGCGTCACCGCCGGGTCGTCGCGCAGGGCGATCACGTCATCCATGAGCAGCATGGCGCCGCTCTCCAGGACCGTGCCGTCGCTGAGGGTCACGGCCTCGGCGAGCACGCGTCCCCAGAGCTTGGTCTCCAGGTGAGCGCGCTGGGCGTGCGTGTCGGGCGCCACGTGCTCGATCCACATGCCGCGCGTCGTGGCGCAGTCGTACTCCTTCACGATCAGCTCCTGGGCCACGTCGACCAGGCGCCGGGTCAGGTACCCCGAGTCCGCGGTGCGCAGCGCCGTGTCCCCCAGGCCCTTGCGAGTGCCGTGGGTGGAGATGAAGTACTCCAGCACCGAGAGGCCCTCACGGAACGACGACTTGATCGGGCGCGGGATCATCTCACCGCGCGGGTTGGACACGAGGCCCTTCATCGCGGCGATCTGGCGGATCTGCTGGCTGTTGCCTCGCGCGCCCGAGTCCACCATCATGCGGATCGGGTTGTCGGCGATGGCGTTCATCGCCCGGTCGGTCGCGTCACCGACCTCCTTGTTGGCGTTGGTCCAGATCTCGATCTCCTGCTGGCGGCGCTCGTCGTCCACGATGACGCCCCGGCGGTAGTTGGTCTCGACCCGAGCCGCCTGCTCCTCGTACTTGTTGAGGATCGCCGCCTTCTCCGACGTCGTGACGACGTCGTCGATGGAGATGGTCAAACCGGACTGCGTGGCGAAGCGGAAGCCCAGTGCCTTGATCGCGTCCAGCGACTCGGCGACCTCCTGGCGGGTGTAGCCGCCCGAGATCTCCTCGACGATCGTCCCGATCGGCTTGGCGTTCTTACCGATCAGCTCGTTCACGTAGCGAAACCCCCGCGGCAGCGCCTCGTTGAACAGGACGCGTCCGGGCGTGGTCACCAGGCGCCGGCCAGCGCCGCTCACCTCGACGCCGGCCGCAGCCAGGCGGTCGTCGAGCGTCGAGCCGGCCAGGGGGCGCAACTCGATCGGAGTGCGCACGCCCAGCGATCCGTCGCCCAGCGCCGACTCGATCTCGAAGACGTGGCGCGTCACCCGCGGGTGCACGACCGACTCCTCGGCCGGCAGGGTCAGGTAGTACGCGCCGAAGACCATGTCCTGGGACGGCTCGGTGATGGGTCGACCGGTGGCCGGCGTGAAGATGTTGTTGGTCGAGAGCATCAAGATCCGCGCCTCGGCCTGGGCCTCGGCCGACAGCGGCACGTGCACGGCCATCTGGTCGCCGTCGAAGTCGGCGTTGAAGGCTCGGCACACCAGCGGGTGGATCTGGATCGCCTTGCCGTCCACCAGGATCGGCTCGAAGGCCTGGATCCCCAGACGGTGCAGCGTCGGAGCGCGGTTGAGCAGGACCGGGTGCTCGCGGATGACCTCCTCGAGCACGTCCCAGACCGCCGTCTTGCGGCGCTCGACCATGCGCTTGGCGCTCTTGATGTTCTGGGCCATCTGCGTCTCGATCAGCCGCTTCATGACGAAGGGCTTGAAGAGCTCCAGCGCCATCATCTTGGGCAGGCCGCACTGGTGCAGCTTGAGTTGGGGGCCCACCACGATCACCGAACGGCCGGAGTAGTCCACTCGCTTGCCGAGCAGGTTCTGGCGGAAACGCCCCTGCTTGCCCTTGAGCATGTCCGACAGACTCTTCAGCGGACGGCCGCTCTGGCCCGCCACCGGGCGGCCGCGGCGTCCGTTGTCGAACAGCGCGTCCACGGCCTCCTGGAGCATCCGCTTCTCGTTGTTCACGATGATGTCAGGTGCGCCGAGGTCGAGGAGTCGCTTGAGACGGTTATTGCGGTTGATCACGCGCCGGTACAGGTCGTTGAGGTCGCTGGTGGCGAAGCGCCCGCCGTCCAGCTGCACCATCGGACGCAGGTCCGGTGGGATCACCGGCACGGCCTCGAGGATCATCGCGCGCGGATCGTTGAGGCGCCGTCCCTGGTCGTCGCGGCGGTTGAAGGACTGCACGATGGACAGGCGCTTCAGGAACTTGGCGTGACGCTGCGCGCTGAGCGGCTTGCGGCCGTCCTTCGCGTCGATCATCTCGCGCATCATGCGCTCTTCCTCGTCCAGGTCCATGCGGTCGATCAGGCCGATGATCGCGTCGGCGCCCATGCCGCCCTCGAAGTACTCGCCGTAGCGGAACTCCATCTCGCGGTACAGCACCTCGTCCTCGATGATCTGGCGCGAGTGGAGTCCCTCGAAGGTGTCGAAGGCACGCTGGGCCAGGTCCCGCTCCTCGGCGAAGCGCTGGCGAACTCCCTCGAGCTCCTTCTCGGTGCCGCGCTGCAGCGCGCGCAGATCCGCCTCGCGCCCTCCCTCGGACTCGAGCTTCTCGGCGCGAGCCTCCAGGTCCTTCAGCTTGTTGTCGAGCGCCTTGGCCTCGCGATCGGCGATCTCCACCAGCTCCTCGGCCAGGCCGTGGCGCAGATCGGCCAACTCCTCGTGACGCCGCTCCTCGTCCACGTGGGTCACCATGTGGGCGGCGAAGTAGATCACCTTCTCGAGCTGCTTGGCCTTCAACTCCTCCTTGGGCGCCGTGCCCATGAGCAGGTAGGCCAGCCACGACCGCGTCCCGCGCAGGTACCAGATGTGCACCACCGGCGCCGACAAGGCGATGTGGCCCATGCGCTCACGGCGCACCTTGTCGCTGGTGACCTCGACGCCACAGCGCTCGCAGACGATGCCCTTGAAGCGCACCCGCTTGTACTTGCCGCACGCGCACTCCCACGCCTTCTGCGGTCCGAAGATCTTCTCGCAGAAGAGCCCGTCCTTCTCGGGGCGCAGCGTGCGGTAGTTGATGGTCTCGGGCTTCTTCACCTCGCCCGAGGACCAACTGCGGATGTTCTGCGCGGTGGCCAGGCCGATGCTGATCTCGTTGAACTGGTTGACGTCCAGGGGGCTCATGACAACTTCCTTTCGGCGGCACGACGGGCGTCCTCCTCGTCACTGCCGCGCTCGGGCCGACTGATGTCGATTCCCAGCTCGCGGGTGACCGAGAAGAAGTCCTCGTCGGTGTCGGCCAGGTCCACGTGGGCGCCGACCTTGTCGCGCACCACGACGTTGAGACACAGCGACTGCATCTCCTTGATCAGCACCTTGAACGACTCCGGGATCCCCGGCTCGGGCAGGTTCTGACCCTTGACGATCGCCTCGTAGGCGCGCTCGCGACCCTTCATGTCGTCCGACTTCACGGTCAGCAACTCCTGGAGCGCGTAAGCGGCGCCGTAGGCCTCGAGGGCCCACACCTCCATCTCGCCGAAGCGCTGGCCACCGAACTGCGCCTTGCCGCCGAGCGGCTGAGCGGTGATCATCGAGTACGGACCCGTCGAGCGCGCGTGGATCTTGTCGTCGACCATGTGGGCCAGCTTCAAGATGTACGCGTAGCCCACCGAGATCGGGCTGTCGTAGGGCTCGCCGGTACGACCGTTGTAGAGCGTGACCTTCCCGTCGTTGTCGCCGGCCAGCAGGCGCTGGCCGTTGGCGCCGTCGACGTTCAAGGTCGCGAAGGTGTGCTGGATCGTCGGCTTGTCCTTGGCCCGCTCCGTCTCGTCCCAGTGCGCGCCGTCGAAGGACGGCGTCGCCACGTACACCGCCGGCTCCGTGCGCGGGCGCGTCTTGCGGTAGGGACGATGGGCGGGGTCGCTCTGGTCGTCGTGACCCGAGGTGCCCACGGTGGGGTTGACCTCAACGCCGGCCCAGCCGTGGCGCGCGGCGTAGCCCAGGTGGCTCTCGAGCACCTGACCCACGTTCATGCGGCTCGGCACGCCCAGCGGGCTCAGGATGATGTCCACGGGCGTCCCGTCGGCCAGGAACGGCATGTCCTCCTCGAGCAGGATCTTCGAGATGACGCCCTTGTTGCCGTGGCGGCCGGCGAGCTTGTCGCCCTCGCTGATCTTGCGACGCTGGGCCACGTAGACCTTGACCAGCTGGTTCACGCCGGGCTGCATCTCGTGGTCCTCGTCGCGGCTGTACACCTTCACGTCGATGACCTTGCCGGACTCGCCGTGGGGCACCTTGAGCGACGTGTCACGCACCTCGCGCGCCTTCTCGCCGAAGATCGCGCGCAGCAGCCTCTCCTCGGGCGACTGCTCGGTCTCGCCCTTGGGCGTGACCTTGCCGACCAGGATGTCCCCGGGCTCGACTTCGGCCCCAATGCGCACGATGCCGCGGTCGTCGAGGTCCGCCAGGATGTCGTCGGGGAGGTTCGGGATGTCGCGCGTGATCTCCTCGGCGCCCAGCTTGGTGTCGCGGGCGTCGATCTCGTACTCCTTCACGTGGATCGACGTGAGGACGTCGTCGCGCACGAGCCGCTCGTTGAGGATGATCGCGTCCTCGTAGTTGAAGCCCTCCCACGGCATGTAGGCCACCAGGAGGTTCTTGCCCAGGGCCAGCTCGCCGTGCGAGGTGCTCGTGCCGTCGGCCAGGAGGTCACCGCGCTGAAGGGTCTCGCCCCCCACCACGAGCGGCTTCTGGTTGATCGAGGTGTCCTGGTTCGAGCGGCGGAACTTGTTCAGGTTGTACTGCTTGCGGCCCAGGGGGGCGCCGTAGCGGTCCGTGACGTCCTTGTCGTACTCGACCACGATCCGGTCGCCCGAGACCGAGCGCACCACGCCCGAGCCCTCCGCGATGAGCACGTCGCCCGAGTCCAGCGCGGCTCGTGCCTCCATGCCGGTGCCCACGAACGGGGCCTCGGGCATGATCAGGGGCACGGCCTGCTTCTGCATGTTGGCGCCCATCAGCGCTCGCTGCGCGTCGTCGTGCTCCACGAAGGGGATCAGGGACGTCGCCACCGAGATGACCTGCTTGGTGGACACGTCCATCAGCTCCACCTCCTCGGGCCGCACGAAGTCGATCTCCGAGGTCGTGGACGAGGAGCGGTTGGACGCGCCCACGCGCAGTCCCGTGCCGATCGGGCCGCGGCGCACCAGGACGCGGTCCGCCTTGATCAGGCCGTTCTCGTCCAGCTCGGTGTTGGCCTGGGCGATGACGTAGCGCTCCTCCTCGTCGGCGGTGAAGTAGGTGACCTCGCCGGTGACCCGGCCGTCCTTCACGACGCGGTAGGGCGTCTCGATGAAGCCGTACTCGTTGATGCGCGCGTAGTTGGCCAGGTAGCCGATCAGGCCCACGTTGGGGCCCTCGGGCGTCTCGATGGGGCACATGCGCCCGTAGTGCGAGGAGTGCACGTCGCGCACCTCGAGCCCGGCGCGCTCGCGCGACAGGCCCCCCGGCCCGAGCGCGGACAGGCGCCGCTTGTGGGTCAGGCCCGACAGCGGGTTGTTCTGGTCCATGAACTGGCTGAGCTGGGAGGTCGCGAAGAACTCCTTGATCGCCGACATGACGGGACGAATGTTGATCAGCGTCTGGGGCGCGATGGCCTCGACGTCCTGGGTGTTCATGCGCTCGCGCACCACCCGCTCCATACGCGACAGGCCCGTGCGCAGGGCGTTCTGGATCAGCTCGCCCACGCTGCGGATTCGCCGGTTGGCGAAGTGATCCTGGTCGTCGATGTGATAGGTCGTCTCCTTGGCGGTGCGGTCGTGCGCCAGGTTGAGCAGGTAGGTGGCCGCGGCGAGGACCTCGGCCTTGGACAGCACGTGCAGGTCCGACGTGGGTCGCTCCAGCAGGTCGCCGAAGAGCTCGACGTTCTTGTGCACCTCGTCACCCAACTTGCGATCCAGCTTGTAGCGTCCGACGCGACTCAGGTCGTAGCGCTTCTCGGAGAAGAACGCCCCCTCGAAGTACTGGCGGGCGGCCTCCACGGTCTGCACCTCACCGGGACGCGCCCGGCGATAGATCTCGAGCCAGGCGGTCTCCTGGCTGGCGCGCGCGAGGTTCACCGGCGTGTCCTCCAGGCTGTAGCGCTCCATGTGGCGGGCGATCTCCTGGCGCGCCTTCTTCCAGTCCGCGTGGAACTGGTCCTCGAGGAAGTCGAAGTGGGCCACGAAGCGCTCGAAGAACGCCTCGTCCATCGACGGGTCCAGGGCGCGCAGCAGCGTGAAGATCGAGACGCGGCGCTTGCGTGCGATGCGGGCGCCGGCGTTGGCGGGCTTGTTCTTGCGCTCCTCGAGGTCCACCTGGAGCCACTCGCCGCGGCTGGGGTGGATGGTGCCCTCGAAGGCCACCTTCTCGTCCTTGCCCGGCTGGAACAGGACCCCGGGCGAGCGAACGAGCTGGCTCACGACCACGCGCTCGGTGCCGTTGATGATGAAGGTCCCCTGCTCGGTCATGATGGGGAAGTCCCCCATGAAGACCGTCTGCTCCTTGATCTCGCCGGTGTCGGAGTTGAGGAATCGGGCGCGCACGAAGACCGGCTGGGAGTAGGTGGTCGCGCGCTGGCGGCACTCCTCCACGGTGAACTTGGGCGGGCTCTTGAGGTCGGGGTCGTCGGGGTCGAACTCCAGCTCGAGCGACAGGCGACCCGTGAAGTCGCTGATCGGCGAGATCGCGGCGAAGGCGTCGCGCAGGCCCTGCTTCATGAACTGATCGAAGCTGTCGCGCTGGATCTCGAGGAGGTTCGGCAGGGGGTACGCTTCACCCAGAGCCGAGAAGTTAAAGCGTTCGGGACTAACGGACCGAGGCGTCAACGGTCAATCCTCCGTGTAGGTGGGTGGGTGAGACGGATGAGACCCGTGTCTGGGCGGCGACGGCGACGAGGGACGACGAAGTGAGGGGCAGGAGCACGGTCTTTCAACTCTAGTCGCTGCGCGCAGGAATGCGCAAGCGGCGCATCCCCTAGGATGCGCCGCCGCCGAGGCGGTTGCCTCACCCTAGGCAGAAATCTCCGCGAGGTCAAGTACCTCATTCGCCCACCCCGCGCCGGGCGCGGGGCGGGCGAACGGGCACTACTTGAGCTCGACGGTCGCCCCGGCCGCCTCGAGGGCCGCCTTGGCCTTGTCGGCGTCCGCCTTGGAGACCTTCTCGAGAACGGGCTTGGGAGCGCCGTCCACCAGGTCCTTGGCTTCCTTCAGACCCAGGTTGGTCAGCGTACGGACCTCCTTGATCACCTGGATCTTCTTCTCGCCGCCGCTGACGAGGATGACGTCGAAGTCACTCTTCTCCTCGACCTCGGCCTCCGCGGCGCCACCGGCGCCGGCGGGGGCGGCCACGGCCACCGGAGCCGCGGCGGTCACGCCGAACTTCTCCTCGAACTCCTTCAGGAGCTCGCTCAGCTCGATGACGGACAGCTCGGCGATTCCGTTCAGAATCTGTTCTTTGGTCAGGCTTGCGGCCATGGTCATTCCTCTCTCTTCGTGGGGTACTGCACTAGTCGGCCGGTTGCTCGCTGGCGACGTCGGGCGCCGCGGCACCCTCGGTCGCCTCGGCGGATGAAGCCACCTCGTCGGTGACGTCGTCGCTCGCCGCGGGTGCGACGTCCTCGACCCCGGCCGGAGTCTCGGTGACCGACGGCGCCGACGGCGCGGCGGCGGGGGCGCCACCGCGAGCGTCGATCAGAGCCGACAGGCCGTAGGCGAGGTTCTGGGGCACGGCCTTCATGAGCCCGGCCAGCGTGCGCAGCGGCGCGGCGAGTGCGCCCGCGAACTGCGCCAGCAGCACCTCGTGGCTCGGCAGGTCGGCCAACGCGCTCAGGTCGGCCACGGACAGGGGGCGGCCGTCCAGCACGCCGCCCTTGACCACCAGCCTGGGCGCCTCACGGGCGAAGTCGCGCAAGGCCTTGGCCACCGCCGACACGTCGCCCTCCACGAAGGCGATGGCCGTGGGGCCCTCGAGGTACGCGCTCATCGCCTCGGCACCGGTCCCGGCGATGGCGCGACGCACCAGCGTGTTCTTCAGGACCTTGTAGTCGGCGCCCAGGGTGCGCAGCGTGCGGCGCAGGCGCGAGATCTCCGCCACCGTGAGGCCGCGGTACTCGGTCACCACGGCCGTGGTGCTCGCGCTGACCCGCGCCCGGACGTCGTCGACCGTCGCGATCTTGTCGGGGCGTACCTTCACTGTGACTCCTTCACCGGATGCCGCCCGGTACGGGCCGGGACACCCAGCGAACGGGCCGACACGTCGGACCCGAACCCCTCGTCAGGCGGGCCCCTCGGCCCTTACGTGGTTACCCACACCGGATGTCTTCGGCGATTCTTCGAACTGTGGCACGACGCATCGTGCGAGCGTTTTATCGTAGCGACCCCGCGGGGGTCGCGTCAAACGCCGGCGGGCGCCAGCGTCTCGTCGCGGTCGCGAGCCCGCGCCGGATCGACCTTCACCCCGGGCCCCATCGTCGACGAGAGGGTGACGCTCAGCACGTAGCGACCCTTGGCGCTCGAGGGCTTCACCCGCACGATCTCGTCGAGCACCGCGTGCACGTTGCGCACCAGGTCCTCGCCCGAGAAGCTCACCTTGCCCACGCGCAGCTGCACGTTGCCCACCTTGTCGGTGCGGTACTCGACGCGACCGCCCTTGAACTCGGTCACGGCCTTGGCGACGTCCATCGTCACCGTCCCGGTCTTGGGGTTGGGCATCAGACCACGGGGTCCGAGCACGCGTCCGAGGCCTCCAACCTTGCCCATCAGGTCGGGCGTGGCGATGGCCACGTCGAAGTCGAGGAACCCGCCGGCCACGCGGGCCACCAGGTCGTCCGCGCCCACCACGTCGGCGCCCGCGTCGCGGGCTGCCTGCGCCGCCTCACCCGCGGCGAAGACGGCCACCCGATTGGTCTTGCCCGTTCCCGCGGGCAACGTCAGCGTCCCGCGCACGATCTGCTCGGCGCGACGCGGGTCCACCCCGAGACGCACCGCCAGCTCGACCGTCTCGTCGAACTTGGCACTCGCCAGCTCCTTCACGCGGTCGACGGCCTCGACGAGGCCCAGCAACTCCTCGCGGTTCACCTGGCCCAGGGCCCGACGGTAGTTCTTTCCGTGCTTCACAGTCTCTTCTCCTAGCCCGCTACCGCGATACCCATCGAACGGGCCGTGCCCGCCACCTGCAGCTTCGCGCTCTCCAGATCCTCGGTGTTCAGGTCCTTGATCTTGGTCTTGGCGATTTCCTCGACCTGCTCCATCGTCACTGTGGCGACGGTCTCGCGACCGGCGAGGTGCGCCCCCTTGGCCACCCCCGCCGCCTGGCGCAGCAGCACCGGCGTCGGCGGCGTCTTCAGCACGAAGGTGAAGGTCCGGTCCTCGTAGATCGAGATCTCGACGGGGATCACCGTGCCCCTCATCGACTCGGTCGCCGCGTTGTACTGCTTGCAGAACTCCATCGTCTGGATTCCGTGCGGCCCCAGCGCGGTGCCCACCGGCGGGGCGGGCGTCGCCGCACCCGCGTCGAGCTGAATCTTGACGACTGCCGTGATCTTCTTGGCCATGGCCTCTCCTTACACCCGTTCCTAGAGCTTCGTGACCTGCGCGAAGTCCAGCTCCACGGGGGTCTCTCGCCCAAAAATGTCGACCAGCACCTTCACCTTGAGCTGGTCCTCGTTGATCTCCGCCACGTGGCCCGAGAAAGTCGCGAAGGGGCCCGTCTTGATCTGCACGGTGTCGTTGACCTCGAACTCGTGACTGGGACCACGCCGCTTGGCCGCCGGCTGCTCCACTCCCTCGACGTGGGGACGGATGATGTTGTCCACCTCGCGGCGCGTCAGCGCCGTGGGTCGGGTCTTCTCGGCCCCCACGAAACCCGTGACGCCGGGCGTCGAGCCGATGACGTAGAAGATCTCGGGATCGGGCTCGCAGCGGATCAGCAGGTAGCTGGGGAACATCCGCTTGGAGACCGTCACCTTCTTTCCGCCCTTGAACTCGGTGACGTCCTCTTCGGGCAGGTAGATCTCGTAGATGGCGTCGCCCAGCTCGCGGCTCTTGATGATGTTGTTGAGCGCCCCGATCACCTTCTGCTCGTGGCCCGCGAAGGTGTGCACGATGTACCAGCGCCCGGGGCGGTCGTAGGCGCTGTCGACGACCGGCTCGGCGACGTCCTCGTCCGTCGGGTCAAGGTCTTCCAGATCCTCCAGATCCTCCGCACCACCGTCGGCCAGGATCGTCACGTCGAGGATCTCCTCGTCGCGCTCGCTGGGGCTGTCGCCCACGCTCATCTCTGTGTCGCTCACCGGATTCGCCTTCTTACTTCTGGAACAGGAACGTGACGAACTTCGAGAAGCCGTAGCCCAATCCGAAGATGAGCAGCGTCATGAAGATCAGCACGACCAGAACGATGGTGGTGTAGTTGATGACCTCGGGGCGCGTGGGCCACGCCACCTGGCGCATCTCCTCACGGACCTCGCGGAAGAACTGACGGATCTTGGTGCGCTGGGATCCACGGCGGCGCGCCAGGTCCTGCGTCGACGTGCGACGGCCCGCGGCACCCTCGGTGCCCACCTGACCCTGTCGCTGCATCATGCGCTTCTGTTCGCGGTTCATGTCACGTCTCTCGTTTATCGCTGCCGTACTACGTTCGAAGCCTGCTCCGAGCAGGGCAGGAGGGACTCGAACCCCCAACCCCCGGTTTTGGAGACCGGTGCTCTACCAATTGAGCCACTGCCCTCTGCGACCTCACCCGCCGCGGGGCCGTAGGGAACGTCCATCCTACCACCCGGGGCGCGAACCCTCTAGCGCGTCTCCTTGTGCAACGTGTGCGCCCGGTCGAAGCGGCAGTACTTGGACATCTCGATCCGCTCGCGGTCGTTGACCTTGCTCTTGGTCGTGATGTAGTTGCGCCGCTTGCACTTCTCGCAGGCGAGGGTCACCTGCACCCGCTTCTCGTTCTTGGCCATCTGATCTCCTTACTGTCCTCCGGGCCGGGGCCCTGCCTGGTAGCGGCGGCGGGAGTCGAACCCGCGACACCACGATTATGAGCCGTGTGCTCTAACCACCTGAGCTACGCCGCCTGGCGAGCCCTCTGTCGGGATTGAACCGACGACCCCTTCCTTACCATGGAAGTGCTCTACCACTGAGCTAAGAGGGCGAGGCGTCAAAAACGACGCGACGCGGAAGTTTAGTCGAGCGGCTTCCCGCTTTCCAACCGCCCAGCACTACCCTAGACGGTCATGAGGACGCGCCTGGTCGAGCTCGAGGACGCGGCGGCCCTCATGGAGATCTACAACCCCGAGGTGATCGAGACCTCGGTGAGCTTCGACCTGGTGCCGCGAACCCTGGGCGAGCAGGAGGCGTGGATCCGCGACCACCGCACCACCTACCCCTGCCTGGTGGCCGTCAACGACGACGACGATGTGGGGGCGCGCGGCGCGCGCGGCGAGCCGATCCTGGGCTTCGCCCTGGTGTCGCCCTTCCGCAGCCGCCCCGCCTACGCCACCACGGTCGAGAACTCGGTCTACGTCCACCGCGCGGCGCGGGGCCGGGGCGTGGGCGAGCGTCTCTTGCGCGAGCTGATCACCACCGCTCGCGAGTCGGGCTTCCACTCGCTCATCGCCCGCATCGTCGCCGACAACGAGGGATCGATCCACCTCCACGAGAAGTGTGGGTACACCCTGGTCGGAACGGAGGTCGAGGTAGGCCGCAAGCACGGCCGGTGGCTCGACGTGGTCGAGTTCCAGTACGTCGTGCCCGACCGACGTGGCGGCGCGACGATCCGGTGATGCAACTACGGTTGAAGTAGTACACGAACCTGAATCGAGGTCGCCATGACCGCCATCTCCCCCGACGCGGCGCGCACGGACGCGGACCTGCCCGCGGCGTCGCTCGCCCTGCTGACGCTGTTGGGCGACGCCACCCGACGCCGGATCTTCCTGCACCTGCTCGACGCCGAGGCGTGCAACTGCGAGCTCGCCGCGACCCTGGACCTCCCCCAGAACCTGGTGTCGCACCACCTGCGCCGGCTGCGTCAGGCCGGCCTGCTCGACGAGCACCGCGAGCCCGGCGACGGGCGCTGGGTGCACGTCACCGTTGACCACGAGGCGCTACGCGAGGCCTGGTCGGGCCTGGACGCCGCGCTGAACCCCGAGCGACGGGGTGCACTGGCCCCGGCGTGCCACCCGCGCGCCACCGCCGCACCGGCGCCCACGGCGTAGCCAACCCTCCTCACCGATTATCGGGACCATTGGCCCTAGCGCCACGCACGCCCCTACATCAATACTTGTTGATGTATCAGGTCACGCCGGGCCTCCCGGCCGAGTCGAGGAGCGCAGTATGGACGTTGTCGAAGTAGTCGTAACGGCCGACGAGGCGAGCGCCGCCCCGCCACCCCCCAGCGAGGGACCCGGGCCACGGCCACGTGGTCTGCGAGGCTTTCACCCCGGATGGTTCGGCGCCGTCATGGGCACCGCGGTCATCGGGATCATCGCGATCACCAATCCCGGATCCGATCCGGCCTTCGCGACCAGTGCCCGCGTCGTCGCCCAGACCATGACCATCGCGGCGCTGGCCCTGGGCGTGCTGCTGCTGGTGACCTACCTGGCCCGCTTCGTGCGCTACCCACGCGAGAGCGTCGACGACCTGGCTGACCCGACGACGGGCGCGCTCTACGGGACGCTCCCCGGCGGCATTCTGGTCATCGCGGCGGCTCTGGCCGCCGTGGGGCCGACCTGGTGGCCGTCCTCCACGGTACAGACCCTCGTCGCCGTGCTCGACTGGATCGGCATCCCCCTCGCCTTCGCTATCAGCGTGCTGTTCGCCTACGAGCTGTTCGTACGAGCTGAACTAGTCCCCGAGTCGGTGAACGGCGGGTGGTTCATCCCGCCCGTGGTGAACATCGTGGTGCCGCTGGTGATCGCGCCGCTCATCCCCTTCGCCTCGCCAACCGCCGCCAACACCATGCTCGTGGTCAGCTACGGCTTCTTCGGGATGGGCGTTCTGCTCTACCTGGTGATCCTCACCATGCTCTTCCACCGCCTGGCGCTGCACGCGCTGCCCCACGCGGCGCTCGCCCCGTCGCTGTGGATCGGCCTCGGGCCGATCGGCGTGGGGTCCCTGGCGCTGATGAAGCTTGCGGCCGTCGGTGCCGCCCTCGAGGGGCCGGCCGGACCGAGTGTAGCGCTGGGCTCGAAGATCGCGGCCACGATCCTGTGGGGCTTCGGCGCCTGGTGGTTCACCATCGCCGTCGTACTCCTGCTGCGCTACCTGCGCGTGGGATCCCTTCCCTACGGCATCGGGTGGTGGGGCTTCACCTTCCCGTTGGGGGCCTACACGATCTCCACAGTGGCCGTCGCCCAGGCCTGGAACCTGCGCTGGCTGTCGTGGACCGGGGCCGGGCTCCTCGTCCTGCTGGCCCTGTTCTGGCTGACCGTCGTGGCGCGCACGGTCCGCGCGCTCAGCGTCGGCGAACTCTAGGGGCCCGACCCCGCGCACCGCGAGCAGATCCACACCACGCGCGGACCCGACCGCGCGGCAGTTCATCACTCACCGCAGTTCATCACTCACCGCAGTTCATCACTCACCGCAGTTCATCACTCACCGCAGTTCATCACTCACACAAGGAGAGTCATCGTGTCCGATCCCACCGTTTCCATCGAGTCACTGGTCGCCGGCATGCGTGCCGCAATGGGCGAGGTGCCCAGCGCCATCGAGAAGGCAGTCAGTGCCGATCCCGCCATGGTCCGCGAGCAGGTCCGCTCCAGCGGCTGGGCGATGCCGCCCGACGGGCCGCTCGACGCCCCGACGCGAACCCTGATCTACCTGGCCGTGGCGCTGGCGACCTCGAACCACGCCTGCGCCCGCGCGATGGTCAACAAGGCCCGGGCCCAGAACATCGCGTCGGACGCGCTGCTCGAGGCCTTGCACATCGCGCGCTTCGCGACCGCCACCCAGACCCTCGGCAACGCGGAGCCGCTATTCGACCTCGTCAACGAGCGTCTCGCCGTCGGGGTCTGATCAGGCGTTGCTCGGCTGGCCCGAGACGTCACTCGACTCACCCGCGACCCCACCCGTCAACGGCGCGGTCGGTGACGCCTCGGGCCAGGACCACTGCGTCCAGCGGCCCATGGGGGCCACCAGGACCCCACCCAGCACGGCGATCGCCACCGCGATCAACAAGGGGTTGCTGTGGATCAGACCGTCGAGCAGGACCCGTCCGCCGGGCAGTCCGATGAACGGGCCGGTGATCGAGAACGCCAGCAGCCAGAAGTGCTCACGCCCCTGATAGCTCGCCGCGAGCAGCACCAGGCCCCACGCGAGGTACCACGGCTGGACGACCGGGCCCAGGACCACCATCAGGAGCAGCGCGACGGCGAGAGAGCGGACCCACCCGCGCCGCTCGGCGTGCCACAGGAGCCACAGGGCGAAGGCGCCGGCCACCGCGAAGCCCAGGAACCGGGTGACCGCGAGCACGGTCGCGGTGTTGAGCGACGTGGCGCCCGCCACGTGCGCCAGATCCGAGACCCCCAGCCCGAGGGCGGTGGCCGGCGCCGCCCACGAGCGCACCGTTCCGTTGGAGAGCAGGTTGGCGATCCAGCCGAAGCCGAAGCCGGCCAGCCAGGTGAACACGCCCAGCGTGGCCCCGGCCACCACGCTCGCCACCAGGATCGGCTTGAGCCGCTGGCGTATCGACGCCGCCGGACCGAGCCAGGTCCACGCCACGAAGGCCAAGCCGTAGGCGGCGGGAGCCTTGATCGCGGTCGCGCACGCGCAGAAGAAGAGGCCCCAGACGGGGCGACGGCGCACGGCCAGCGCGATGCCGATAACCAAAAATCCCGCCATGATCGCGTCGTTGTGCGCTCCGCCGATCAGTGTGAGCAGCACCAGGGGGTTGAGCACGCTCAGCACGAACGCCTCGCCCGGGTCGCGCCCGAGTCCTCGCGCCAGACGCGACACGCCCCATCCCACCATGGCCACGCCGACCACCTCGAGTAGGCGCAGGATCGCCACCGTCGCCAGCTGATTATGCCCGGTGAGTCGAGCGATCCAACCGTCAAGGAAGAGGAAGAAGGGGCCGTAGGGGGCCGGGGCGTTACCCCAGAGCGGATCGACGCCGCGCAGGTAGGGACTCGAGCCCAGGGAGAAGGGACCCAGGATGTACGGGTTCAGGTGGTGACTGGTCATCTCCCCCTGGGCCGCGTAACTGAAGACGTCGCGCGAGAAGAGCGGCGGCGCCACGATCATCGGCAGGCTCCAGAGCACCAGCATCCACCACAGCGTGCGTAGCGGCGCGTCGCGGTGCAACTTCATCACCTCGGCCAGGCGTAGCCACACCCGCATCAGCAGCACCAGCCCGCCGTAGACCAGGACGATCGACAGCAGGAGCTTGGTCTCGCTCGGCGCGCCCACGGGGCTCGTCGAGGGCTCGCCGAAGAACCAGGTGCCGGTGGCGTTGAACTTGAATGGCGAGTTGGTGAACGAACCGCCCCCGAGGATCATGCACAAGGCCGCGAAGCCGAGCAGCGCCGGCTGCCAGAGGAAGGACCAGCTCTCGAAGGGCCCCGGCGTGAAGCGCCCCAGGGGCGTATAACGCCGCTCGAGCAGCGACACGCCTGCCTCCAGCCGCGACGCCGCGCGCAGGTAGGTGTGGTGCACACCCCGCCCCCACGACATCAGTCGCGCCACGACGCTCCTCTCATCCGGCCACTGCCACCGTAGCCCGGAGCCATCCGGGCGGGCAGGGTCAACCCCGCCGCGGCAAGATTGACCCGGTGGGCCGGGAGGGATTTGAACCCCCGTAGGCAAAGCCGTCTGGTTTACAGCCAGATCCCATTGGCCGCTCGGGCACCGACCCGTCGGACAGCCTACCGGGTACGACCGCCCGCCACCAACCGGCCCGCCTGGTGGCCGAGGTGACGGGGGAACGGAGCGGCGGCGTCGCGGTGCGACGACGCCTACGATCGGGGGATGCCCAGTTTCGACGTTGTCTCCGACGTGGACCTCCAGGAGGTCCGCAACGCGGTCGACCAGACCAACCGCGAGGCGGGAACCCGCTTCGACTTCAAGAACACCGGCGCCCAGGTGGAGTTCAGCGAGAAGGAGCTCACCCTCAGCGCCTCGACCGAGGACCGGCTACGGGCGCTCTACCAGCTCCTCGAGGAGAAGATGGTCAAGCGCTCGGTCTCGCTCAAGACCCTCGACCCCGGGCGCGTGGAGCAGGCCAGTCAGGGCTCGGCGCGCCAGCGCGTCGCGCTGCGCGCGGGCATCACCCAGGACGTGGGAAAGCAGATCAACAAGGTGGTGAAGGAGCTCGGCGTGAAGAACCTGAGCTCGTCGATCCAGGGCGACCAGGTCCGAGTCACCGGAAAGCAGCGCGACGACCTGCAGCGGGCCATCGCGGCGCTGAAGGAGGCCGACCTCGTCGTGCCCCTGCAGTTCACCAACTTCCGCGACTAGCGCATCGCCTCTTCCACGCGCAGCTCGTCGTCGATCTCCTCGAGCGTGTGGTCGTGGAAGATCCGGTTGAACACGATGATCTTGAGGATCCAGAAGACGCCAAAGCTCAGCACGTTGGTGAACGAGACCAGGGCGGTATTGGTCAGGTGCGACCAGTGATGGTCCTTCACCAGGTCCTTGGCGAACGCCGCGCCGATCATGGAGAAGGCGATGCCGAGGAAGGACATCGTCCAGAAGGGGACAACCTCCTTGGTGAAATGGCTGCGGCCGTGGCGGCCCCAGGCCCACGACCGGTTCAGGTAGTAGGAGGGGACCGCGGCGATCACGTTGCCGATCAGCGTCGCCCAAATCACGCCCTTGACGAAGTGCGAACCGTAGAGGATCCAGATCGCGGAGAACGACACCGCCGTCGAGATCACCGACACCATCGAGTAGCGGATCAACTTGCGACCCTGATGCGAGTGGGCCCACGCCACCGCGTCTCGAAGGTCGGGGATCTCTTTCACCACAGGCGAGTCTACCCCCCGTCATCGTCGACGGTGGCCGGCTGGCAGACTGGCACCGTGACGACCCCCCTGGACAACCTCGTGCAACTGCTGGACCTCGAGACGATCGAGGTCAACACCTACCGCGGCCAGCACCCCGACGAGGAGCGCCAGCGCACCTTCGGGGGCCAGGTCGCCGCCCAGGCGCTCATGGCGGCGGGACGCACCGTCGAGCGCGGTCGCGTCCACTCGCTGCACTCCTACTTTCTGCGCCCCGGTGACCCCACGACCCCCATCCTCTACGAGGTCGACCGCATCCGCGACGGGCGCAGCTTCACCACGCGGCGCGTGGTCGCGATCCAGCACGGCCGGGCGATCTACAACATGCAGGCGAGCTTCCACACCGACGAGGTCAGCCTCGAGCACCAGTTCCCCATGCCCGAGGTCCCCGATCCCGAGACCATCGCACCACTCCTCGAGCGGGTGCGCAGCGAGTGGGGCGACGTCGACGAGTGGTTCAAGCGCACCCACCCCATCGACCAGCGCTTCATCGGGGAGCTGCCGTGGAGCCCACAGCGCAACCGCGAGCCCCGCCAGCAGCTGTGGATCCGTGCGGACGGGCACCTGGCCGACGACCCGCTCCTACACGCCTGCGTGGTGACCTACGCCAGCGACATGAGCCTCTTCGACGCGATCCTGGCGCCGCACACCGTGCGCTGGGACGACGGCACGTTCATGGGGGCGAGCCTGGACCACTGCATGTGGTTCCACCGCGACCTGCGCGCCGACGAGTGGCTCCTCTACGACACCGACTCGCCCATCGCCCACGGTGGACGGGGCCTGGCGCGCGGTTTCCTCTTCAACCGACGTGGCGAGCTCTGCGTCTCGATGGTCCAAGAGGGCCTGGTGCGCGTCCTCGACCCGACCCACCCCCACGGGGCCGACTCGTGACGCCCGACCGGCCGCTGGCGCCCGTCCTCGTCGGCGCCTACGAGGACGCCACCGCGCTGTTCCTGCACGCGGCGCGCGCCGTGGGCGACGACCGTCTCGACCGACACGAGCCAGGCGAGTGGTCGGCGCGCCAGATCATTCACCACGTCGCCGACGCCGAGGCCCAGTCCTACGTGCGCCTACGCCGCCTGATCGCCGAGCCGGCCGGCTCGACCATCGAGGCGTTCGACGAGGCCGCCTGGGCCGACAACGCGGCGCTGGGCTACCGCGACGAGCCCGTCGCGTCGGCGCTCGCCCTCATCGCGGCCCTGCGCGAGCGATCCGCGGCCGTGCTGCGCCGCCTGAGCGACGACGACCTCGCCCGCTACGGCGAGCACTCCGAGAGTGGTCGCTACACCCTCGCGCGGTGGCTCGAGGTCTACACGAGCCATCCGCGCGAGCACGCCCAGCAGTTGGAGGCGGCGTCGAAGGCTTGATCAGCCCCGCTGGTCCATCGCCACGTAGTCGCGCGCGTCCACACCGACGTAGAGCTGGCGGGGTCGGGCGATCTTCATGTCCTGGTCGAGCAGCTCCTTGTAGTGCGCGAGCCACCCCGACGTGCGCGGGATCGCGAAGAGCACCGTGAACATCTCGGGCGGGAAGCCCATCGCCTGGTAGATCAGGCCCGAGTAGAAGTCCACGTTCGGATACAGGCGCCGCGACACGAAGTAGTCGTCCTTCAGGGCGATCTCCTCGAGCTTGAGCGCGATGTCGAGCAGCGGGTTCTTGCCGGTGACCGAGAAGACCGAGTCGGCGGTCTGCTTGATGATCTTGGCGCGCGGGTCATAGTTCTTGTAGACGCGGTGCCCGAAGCCCTCGAGCAAGGCCTCGCCGCGCTTCACCGTCTCGATGTACGCCGGCACCTCGTCGATGTGGCCGATCTTTCGCAGCATCTTCAGCACGGCCTCGTTGGCGCCGCCGTGGCGCGGCCCGTAGAGGGCGGCGGTGGCGGCGGCGGTGGCCACGTAGGGGTCACCGTGCGAGGACGCCACGACGCGCATGGCCGTCGTGCCGCAGTTCTGCTCGTGGTCGGCGTGCAGGATGAACAGCACCTCGAGCGCGCGCGACAGAATCGGGTCGGGCTCGTAGTGGGGCTCGGCCACCTTCCACATCATCGACAGGAAGTTCTGCGTGTAGCTCAACTGGTTGTCCGGGTAGACGAAGGGCATTCCCACCGAGAAGCGGTGGGCCGCGGCGGCCAGCGTCGGCATCTTGGCGATGAGCCGCACGATCTGGCGGTGCAGGTTCTCGGCGTCGCTGATGTTCTTGGAGTCCTTGTAGTACGTCGACAGGGCCGCGATCGCCGACACCAGCATGCCCATCGGGTGGGCGTCGTAATTGAAGCCCTCCAGGAAGCGCTTGCGCACGTTCTCGTGGATGAAGGTGTGGTAGGTCACCTCGCGCTCCCACACCGACGCCTGCTCCGCGGTGGGCAGCTCGCCGTGCAGCAGCAGGTACGCGACCTCCAGGTAGGTCGCCTTCTCGGCCAGCTGCTCGATCGGATAGCCGCGGTAGCGCAGCACGCCGGCCTCGCCGTCCAGGAAGGTGATAGACGACTCCGCGGCGGCCGTGGACATGAATCCCGGGTCGTAGAACCAGATGCCCGGTACGACCTTGGAGAACTCCTTGGCGGCGATGCCGCCGTGCTCTATAGGAATTTCCTTCGTCTCACCGGTGCGGTTATCGGTAACGGTAATTGACTGCGTCACGATTCCTCGCTTCATTGTGGGGGGTTAGGGCCATCGTAGATCAATCGCCGGCGGTCTCCAGCGCCGGCCTCACCCCGTCGGCGGCACCCCGCCGGGGTCACCCCGCCGGGGTCACCGTCGGCGCGACCACGACCGCGTAGGTGCGCGTGGCCGTGCCGCCCCCGTCGGTCCCGCTGACCCGCACGGTCAACGTCGCGTGCTCTCCGGCGTGCACACGCAGCGGCGTCGGAACCCACGCGTAGGAGCCGAGGGGCCCCAGAGTCAGCCGGGTGGCGTCGCGCTGCGCCGGCGCCGCGCCGGCGGCCAGGGAGACCGACACCACGCACGGCTGGACCACGTACGCCTCGTTGCGCGCCACGACCCCGAGGTGTAGCTCGCCCGTCGGCGGCAGCAGCAACCGGCCGACCGACGAGGGCAGCGGCGCCGGGAGGACCTGCAGCGCGGCCACACTCACCGCGCGGCGCAGCGTGAGGGTGGGCGACGCCGCCAGCGCGGCCAACGTCGCCGGGAGGTTGAGCCGGGCGGTCGCCGTGTCGAGGGCGTCGAGCGTCACGGTCCCCGGCTCGTGGATCAACGACCACCGCGCCACGTTCCACTCCTTCGCGGCCGCGAGCAGCGACCCCGACACCGCGCCGCTGGTGGCCGTGGTCGACGGGGGCCACGGGAGAGTCAAGGCGTGCGCCACGGTGGCAAACAACGCGGTGTAGCCGTCCACGAGCGACTCGGTCACCTGAGCGATCGTGCGATTCACGTGATGGGCGAGGATCGGACGGCGCAGGAGCTGTGCCTCGGTGGACCACTGGGGCAGCTGGTCGGCGAGTTGGGTGAGCCGGCCCGCGAACACCGGGCGGCTGAGCGACTCCCCGTGAGTGACCAGGTACACGAAGCGGGCATCCAACAGGTTCTCCTGGCCGACGAGGTCGTTCGCCAACTGGGCGAAGCTCCGGTTCTCGCTGCGCCGCGGTCCGACGGCTTGGTGGGCGGCCCGACTGACATCCTCGGCGAAGCCGAGGACGAGAACCGTGAGGATCACGGCCACGACGAGCAGGACGGAGTAGCGGCGCCGTCGGGCGCGGGAGCGGGCCACGACCAGAGAACTTACTCGGGGGGGCTCCCCGCCTCACGCGCGGCGCCGTCGGAGTCCTCACCCAGCTCACTGGCGTCGTCCAGCTCCTCGAGGTCCAAGATGTCCGACGTGTCACTGTCCGACGCGTCCGACAACACCCCCGGCGCCACGCCCCACTTCTGCTCGTTCAGGGAGTCGGTCCCCTCGTGGAGCTCGCTGAGCTCGGGTAGCGACTTGGTCCCCGGCTTCGCGCGCAGGCGCCGCAGGCCGCGCGCCGCGGGAAGGAGACGCGACTCGACGGAGCGCACCGCCTTGTTGTACTGCGCGACGCTGTCGTCCAGGGACCGCCCGAGTTTGGCGATCGGCTCGGCCACCAGGCGAATCCGGTCCACGAGCGACTCGGCGAGGGACAGGATCTCCTCTGCGTTGCGCGCCGCCTCGTGCTGGCTGACGACCATGACCACCGACCACAGGAGCGAGAGGAGGTTGGTGGGGCCCGTGATGAGGACGCGCCCCTTGGCCGCGCCGTCGTAGATCGAGGGATCCGCCTCGAGGGCTGCGGCGATGGCGACGTCGCTGGGCACGAAGCAGACGACGAACTCCGGCGCGGGCTGGATGGCATTCCAGTACGCCTTGTCCGCGAGGGTCTTCACGTGGCTGCGCAGGGCTCGCGCGTGCTCGGCGTAGAGACCCCGGCGCTCGTCGGGATCCTCGCTGGCCAGCGCCGCCTCGAAGTGGTCGAAGGGGAACTTCGCGTCCACCGCGATGCTCGAGCCGCGCGGCAGCCGCACCACGCAGTCGGGGCGCAGCTGGCGGCCCTGGTCGCCGGTGCCGGTGACCTGAAGGTCGTAATCGATGCCGCGGCGCAGGCCCGACGCCTCGAGGACGTTCGCCAGCTGCACCTCACCCCAGTGCCCCCGATGGTCGGAGCGACCGAGGAGCTGGTTCAGCCGGCGCGTCTCCTCCTGCGTGCGCTGCTGGGCGGCCAGCAACTCGCTGGCGCGGTGGTGCACGTCACTCAGCGCACTGCGGTGCTCGAGGTCGAACTTCGAGAGACTCGTCTTGTACTGGTCCAGCAGCGACTCGAGGGGTTTGAGCGTGAGATCGAGCTTGGCGTCGCGCTCGCGCACTACGCGCTCCTGGGTCTGAGAGAACTGCTCGACGGTCTGAGCCAGCACCCGGTTCGACACGTTCTCGAACGTCGCCTCCAGGTTGGCGACGGCGGCCTCGTGCGCGCGACGCTCGCCGTCGATCGTGGCGTGCGCCTGGTCCAGCTGGGTGCGACACACCGCCAAGTCAGTCGCCGCCTGCGCCACGCTCGCGCGAGCCGTCGCGGTGGCCCGCGACGCGACCAGCCACGACGCCAGCGCGCCCACCACCAGGGCGACCACGCCCACGACCACCGTCATCATCTCGTCCGTTCCACTGTGCTGTCCGTCCCTCTCCCCGGCCCCCACCCTACGTAGCACCCGTCACATGGCACTAGCCTTCGCCCATGGTGCGACGCTGGAACCTCGCGGGGCGGGTGACGACGACGCCCACTCGCGACGCCCACTCACCCATCCTGCCCGAGCTGCGACCACTCACGATCCGCGCGTGCGCCCTGGTCGGCGAGGCCGTCGTGGAGGCCACGCACGCGCTGCTGGCCGGCGACCGCGAGCTGGCCAAGCACGTTGTGGACAACGACGTCGTGATCGACGAGCTCATCAACGACATCGTGGCCCGCGCCGAGCGACAACTCCTCGAACACGAGTCGCTCAGCCCGTCCGCGCGCGCGGAACTGCTCACCCTGCTGCGCATCCTGCCCGAGGTCGAGCGCAACGGCGACCTCGCCGAGCACATCGCGCGGCGCGGCGCGCGCGGTCTGGGCGTGGAGATGTCACCGCGCAGCCGCGGCCTGGTCGAGCGCATGGGGGAGGTCGCGTCGACCATCTGGCGCGAGGCGACCGACGTCATCATCGACGGCAAGCACGAGGCCACCGGCTTCATGGAGGACATCGACGACGAGCTCGACGAACTGCACGTCTCGCTGACCGCGGAACTGACCTCGGGATCGATGGCCCTGCCCGTGGCCGTCGAGGTGGCGCTGGTGGGGCGCTTCTACGAGCGTTTCGGCGACCACTGCGTCAATCTGGCCCGACGCCAGATCGGTCGCGACGGAGCCGACTGAGCCCGTCCCCTAGCGCATGGCCAGCCACGCCTCCGCGATCTGTACCGCGTTCAGCGCGGCGCCCTTGCGAAGGTTGTCACCACTGAGGAAGAGCGACAGCCCGTTGGGCACCGAATGGGCCCGGCGCACCCGTCCCACGTAGGTGGGGTCGCGGCCGGTCACCAGCCGCGGGGTGGGCAGATCGTGGACCACCACACCGGGGGCGTCGCCCAGCAGCGCCAGCGCCTCCTCGGGGTCCAGCGGCCGCTCGAATCCCGCAGTGATCGACAGGGAGTGGCCGGTGAAAACGGGAACCCGCACGCACGTCGCGTCGACCACCAGGTCGTCGATCTCGAGAATCTTACGGCTCTCGTCGCGCAGCTTGCGCTCCTCGCCGGTCTCGCCCGACTCGTCGTCGACCAGGGAGCCGGCCAGGGGCACCACGTTGTGGGCGATGGTGACCGGGAACTTGACGCCCTCGCCCCAGGGCAGCGCCGACCCGTCGAAGGTGAGGGCCCGCACGTCGCGCTCGCCCGACGACGCGAGCTGCTCGGCGAGCTCGTTGACGCCGTCGCGCCCCGCTCCGCTAACCGCCTGGTAGGTCGACACGACCAGCGTGCGCAGGCCGGCGGCCACGTGCAGGGGCTTGAGAACGGGCATCGCGGCCATGGTGGTGCAGTTGGGGTTGGCCACGATCCCCTTGGGGATGGAGCGCAGCGCGTGGGCGTTGACCTCGGGCACGACCAGGGGGACGTCGGGGTCCATGCGCCAAGCCGACGAGTTGTCGATCACCACGGCGCCGGCGGCCGCGAGGCGCGGCGCCAACTCGCGCGACGACGTGGCCCCCGACGAGGCCAGCGCCACGTCGATGCCCGAGAAGTCGGCGGTCGCGGCGTCTTCGACCACCACCGGGCGCCCGTCCCAGTCCAGGGTCGTGCCGGCCGAGCGCGACGACGCGAAGAAGCGGATGTCGTCCACGGGGAAGTGCCGCTCGGCCAGGATGGCCCGCATCACCGTGCCAACCTGACCCGAAGCCCCGACGATCGCGACACGCATGAGAGCAGTCTACGACGACGCGACGTCGAGACCGAAGGCCGAGTGCAGGAGGCGCACGGACTCGGCGACGCGGCTGGCGCGCACCACGCACGAGATGCGGATCGAGCTCGTCGAGATCATCTCGATATTGATGCCGTGCTCGGAGAGGGTCTCGAACATCAACGCCGTGACCCCGGGGCTCGACTTCATTCCCGCCCCCACGATGGAGACGCGACCGATGCCGTCGTCCGAGGTGACCTGCGCGGCCCCGATCTCCGCCTGCACCTCGCGACAGGTGTCGCGGGCGGCGTCGAGGTCGGTGGCGGCCACGGTGAAGGAAATGTCGGTGAGCCCGTTGGCGCCGGTGTTCTGGACGATCATGTCCACGTTGATCCCGCGATCGGCCAGGGCCCGGAAGAGCCGAGCCGCCACCCCCGGGCGGTCCGGCACGCCCCCCACCGTGATCTTCGCCTCCGACGTGTCGTCGGTGATCGCCGTCACGACCGCTTCCTCCATGGTGGGGTCCTCCTCCACGATCCAGGTACCAGGTTCCCAGGTGAAACTCGAGCGTACGTGCAGCGGCACGTGGTGGCGGCGCGCGAGCTCGACCGAGCGCAGCATCAGGACGCGCCCGCCGGTCGCCGCGATCTCCATCATCTCGTCGAAGGAGACTCGCGGCAGGCGCCGCGCCCGGCTCACCACGCGAGGGTCCGCCGAGAAGACGCCCGTGACGTCGGTGTAGATCTCACACACGTCCGCCGACAGGGCCGCGGCCAGCGCCACCGCCGTGACATCCGAGCCGCCCCGACCCAGGGTGGTGATGTCGCGATCCGTCGACACCCCCTGAAAGCCCGCCACCACGGGCACGAGCCCCTCCGCCAGCGCCTCGTCGATACGCGTCGGGCGGATCTCGAGGATCTTGGCCCGGGTGTGGTCGGTGTCGGTGATGATGCCCGCCTGCGAGCCGGTGAACGACGCCGACTCCACCCCCCGCGCGGCCAGCGCCATGCAGACCAGGGCCATGGAGATACGCTCCCCCGACGTGAGCAGCATGTCCAGTTCCCGCGGCGGACGCGTGGGCGACACGTCGTCGGCCAGACGGATGAGGTCGTCGGTGAACTTGCCCATCGCCGACACCACGACCACGACCTGATCACCGGCTTCGCGGGTGCGCGCCACGTGATCGGCCACCGCGCGGATGCGCTCCGCGTCGCCCACCGACGTGCCGCCGTACTTCTGAACCACCAGGGACATGGCTCCAAAACTACCGGACGCCCACGGCCCCCCCATCCACGGCCACTAGTCTCGCACCCATGGCAACTGCGAAACGCGAACGTCAAAAGGCGGCCCGACGCCACAAACTGCAGGCCGCGCAGCGCGCGGCCAAACGTCGACGCACCATCCAGCGCACCGTGATCGTCGTCGCGGTGGCCGCCGTCATCGTCCTGTCCGCCGCCTACTTCTTCGGCTCATCGAGCAGCTCGAAGTCGACGGCGCCGCTCTCGACCACCACGACGCTGGCCAGTACGGGGACGACCGTGCCGGCGTCGGCCACGGGCGGGATCACCCAGGCGCAGGCCAACACCATCGCGGTGCGGGCCGGCTGCCCGGCCTCGACGTCCACGCGGGTCAACACGCTGCACTGGTCGAGCCCGCCGCCGATGACCATCAACACGGCCAAGACCTACTACGCCCACGTGGTGACCACTGCGGGCACCTTCGTGATCCGCCTGAACGCCGCCACCGCCCCGATCACGGTGAACAACTTCGTGTTTCTCGCGCGCCACCGGTTCTACAACTGCGTGATCTTCCACCGTGTCATCCCGGGCTTCGTCGTCCAGGGAGGTGATCCCACCGGCACCGGTACGGGCGGACCGGGCTACACCATCGCCGACGAGTACCCCAAGGCCGGCCACCCCACCTACCCGCTGTACTCGGTGGCCATGGCCAACACCGGCGCCCCGCACACCGGCGGCAGCCAGTTCTTCATCGTCACCGGGACCCAGGGCGAGGCCCTGCCGCCCCAGTACTCCCTCTTCGGCCAGGTCGTCAGCGGTCAGCACGTCGTCCAGATCATCAACGACGCCGGCAGCGCGAGCGGCGTCCCCCCGACCGTGACGCACCGTATGCTGTCGGTCACCATCACCGAGTCCTAGGAGCGCCGTGAGCGACATCCCCAACCCCGACGGCTCCAGCGAGCGGCGTCAGCACTTCGACGGCCCGCCGCCGACCATCATCGACCCCGAGCGCTCCTACGCGGCCACCATGGTGACCTCCCACGGCCCGATGGAGCTCTTCCTCGACGCGCTGGCCGCGCCGACGACGGTGAACAACTTCGTGTTCCTGGCGCGCTGGCACTACTTCGACGGCGTGATCTTCCACCGGATCATCCCGGGCTTCGTCCTCCAGGGGGGCGACCCCACCGGAACCGGCACCGGGGGGCCGGGCTACCGCTTCGCCGACGAGCTGCCCAAACCCGGACGCTACGAACTCGGCTCCCTGGCCATGGCCAACGCGGGCCCCAACACCAACGGCTCGCAGTTCTTCGTGATCTCCGGGCCCGACGGCGTGCGCCTGCCGCCCCTCTACTCGCTCTTCGGCAAGGTCGTCAAGGGCCTCGACGTCGTCGGCGCCATCAACGACCTGGGCTCGCCGTCGGGCGCGCCGCGCGAGCGCGTCGTCATCGAGTCGGTCACGGTCACCGAGAGCTGATCGCCCCAGCGACGAGGTCGACCACGTCGGAGCCCCGGGTCACCGTCACGTCGTCGGCGCACAGCACCCGCCACCGATCGTCGAGCGCCGCGAGCACGCCGCGAGGTCCCAGCACTGCGAAGGTGAGGTCGGGCGCGAGGAGCGCTCGGGTGCGCGCGAGCTGCGCCGCACTGGCCGGCGCCCCGACGACGAGTCCGGACCGGTAGCCCAGGCCCGGCGCGGGCGCGCCGCCGCGCGGGTCGATCATGAGCGAGCCCAACACCGTGGCCGTCTCGCCCACCGCCACCAGCCGCGCGGCGCGCGACAGGGCCACCCCGACGACGCTGTCGCGCCAGACGGACCTCGCGTGCAGGGCGGACCCGTCCACCGCCACCACCGCGTCGGCCTCGTCCACCCGCCGGGCCAACACGGCCTGCGCCGCGTGCGCGCGATCGTCGACAGCGAGCTCCTCGATGTTCGCCCCGGTCGGGGCCAGCGCTCGGGCCACATCACAGGCCGCGCGCGCGGACCCGGTGAAGGCGGCCGCGGTGGTCACCACCACCACCCGCGCGCCCGCGAGGTCGCCCAGCGCCGACCGCGCGCGGCCGTCGTCGAGCACGCCGACGAGCGCGTCCAGCGAACCCGCGAGAACAGTGGTGCCCATCGCCCCACTATGACACCGCCGCACCACTGCCACGCCCGGTACAGTTCGGGCATGCACTTCGAGAAGGTGGGGATCCTCGGCTCGGGCATCATGGGTAGCGGCATCGCCGAGGTGGTCGCGGGGAGCGGGGCGCGGGTCGTGGTGCGCAGCCGCACCTCGGCGTCGGCCGATGCCCTCCTGGCGGTGCTCGAGCGCTCTCTCGCCCGCCAGCTCACCAAGGGAAGCCGTTCACGCGAGGAGTGCGACGCGATCCTCTCGCGCGTCACCGTCACCTCGCGGCTCACCGATCTCGCCGACTGCGACCTAGTCATCGAGTCGGTCCTCGAGGACCTCGTCGTGAAGAAGTCCCTCTTCAACGAACTCGACCGCGTCGTGCGCCACGACGCCATCCTCGCCACCAACACGTCGACACTCTCGGTCATTGATCTGGCGATGGAGACCTCGCGACCCGAGCGCGTGTGCGGCATCCACTTCTTCAACCCCGCACCGGTCATGTCCCTGGTGGAGGTGGTGCGGCCCCTAAGCGCCAGCGACGAGACGATCGCGGCGGTCACCGAGTTCGTACGCAACTGCGCGAAGGAACCCGTCGAGGTGAAGGACCAGGCCGGCTTCGTCGTCAACGCCCTGCTCTTCCCGTACCTCAACAACGCCGTCCGGCTCCTGGAGACCGGCGTCGCCTCGCTCGAGGGCATCGACGCCGCCATGCGTGGCGGCTGCGGCTTTCCGATGGGCCCCTTCGCCCTGCTCGACCTGATCGGCCTGGACACGTCCGTGGCGATCCTGGACGCCCTCTACGCCGAGTTCGCCGACCCCCACTACGCGGCGGTGCCCCGACTACGCCGTATGGTGAGCGCGGGTCTGCTCGGGCGCAAGGCGGGGCGGGGCTTCTACGACTACCGCCGAGCGGAGACGTGATGACCCGCAGCGCACCGTGGATGATGCGCACCTACTCGGGGCACTCCACGGCGGTGGCCTCCAACGCGCTCTACCGCGCCAACCTGGCCAAGGGCCAGACCGGCCTGTCCATCGCCTTCGACCTGCCCACTCAGACGGGCTACGACCCCGACGACCCCCGCGCGGCCGGCGAGGTAGGGCGGGTCGGTGTGCCGGTCGCGCACCTCGGCCACCTGCGCCAGCTCTTCGAGGGGCTGCCCCTGGAGGAGATGAACACCTCGATGACGATTAACGCCCCCGCCGCGTGGCTCTGGGGCCTCTACCTGGCCCTGGCCGAGGAGCGCGGCGTCGACCCCGCGGTCCTCCAGGGGACCACGCAGAACGACATCGTCAAGGAGTACCTCAGTCGCGGCACCTACATCTTCCCGCCGGCGCCGTCGCGGCGGCTCATCGTCGACATGATCGTCTACGGGCTCGACCACGTGCCGCGCTGGAACCCCATCAACGTCTGCAGCTACCACCTCCAGGAGGCTGGCGCCACTCCCGCCCAGGAGATCGCCTACGCCCTGGCCACAGCGATCGACGTCCTCGACGCCGTGCGCGACTCGGGCCAAGTCGATCCCGCGCGCATGCCTCAGGTGGTGGGGCGGCTCTCGTTCTTCGTGAACGCGGGAGTGCGCTTCGTCGAGGAGACCGCGAAGATGCGCACCTTCACCGCCCTGTGGGACGAGATCTGCCGCACCCGCTACGACGTCCAGGACCCGACCCTGCGCCGTTTCCGCTACGGCGTCCAGGTCAACTCGCTAGGGCTCACCGAGCAGCAGCCCGAGAACAACGTGGTGCGCATCGTGCTGGAGATGCTCGGCGTGACCCTCTCGGCCGACGCCCGCGCGCGAGCCCTGCAGTTGCCGGCGTGGAACGAGGCGCTGGGGCTACCGCGCCCCTGGGACCAGCAGTGGAGCCTGCGCGCCCAGCAGATCCTCGCCTTCGAGAGCGACCTGCTCGAGTACCCCGACCTCTTCGCGGGTTCCACGGTGATGGACGCCAAGGTCCACGAGCTCACCGAGGCCGCACGCGCCGAGCTCGACGACGTGCTAGAGCGCGGCGGGGCGTTCGCCGCGGTCGACGAGCTCAAGGGACGCCTCGTGGCGAGCCAGGCCGCGCGCGTCGCGCGCATCGAGTCGGGCGCGCAGGTCGTGGTCGGCGTCAACCGCTTCACCGAGACCGAACCCTCGCCGCTCACCGGCGGCGTGGACGCGGTCATGAGCGTCGACCCGGCGCTCGAGGCCCACCTGGTGGCCGACCTGCGCGAGTGGCGCGCCGCGCGCGACGCCGCGGCGGTCGAGGCCGCGCGCGCGGAACTGGCTCGGGTGGCGCGCGAACCGCAGTCCGGGGACAACATCATGGTGCCAACGATCGCGCTGGCGCGCGCGGGCGGCACCACCGGCGAGTGGGCCGACACGCTGCGCGAGGTCTTCGGGGAGTTCCGAGCGTCGACGGGCGTCGGATCGGGCGCGGTCGGGCGCGGCGGCGACTTCGCCGAACTGGTCGAACGCGCGCGCACCCTGAGCGCGCGTCGCGGCGCACCGCCCAAGCTCCTGGTCGCCAAACCCGGCCTGGACGGCCACTCGAACGGTGCCGAACAGATCGCCGTCGCCGCCCGCGACGCCGGATTCGAAGTCGTCTACCAGGGGATACGCCTGACGCCGGAGGAGATCGTGGCGGCCGCGGTCGCCGAGGACGTGGACGTCGTCGGACTGTCCATCCTCTCGGGCTCGCACCGGGCGCTGGTGCCGCGAATCCTCGACGGGCTGCGCGCCGCCGGACTGGAGGTCCCCGTCGTCGTAGGCGGGATCGTCCCCGAGGACGACGCGCGCCTCCTGCTCGACGCCGGGGTCCGCGCGATCTACACGCCCAAGGACTACTCCCTGCGCGCCATCATGGACGATCTGCTCGACGTCGTCGAGCAGTCTACGGACGCAGCGGGCGGCGCAGGGTGAAGCGGCCCGCGTTGAACCACCGACCCGAGAAGCGCCACGACGACGCGGGGTCGGCGGGGGGCACCACGTCCACCTGGCGCACCAGCTCGTAGGCCGCCACCACCACGGCGACCTCCTCGGGACGCGGTCCAGGCCGCGGCGCCAGTGCGCCGCTCACAGCGGCACGTTCCCGTGCTTGCGCTTGGGCAGGTCCTCGCGCTTGGAGCGCAGGAGCTCCAGCGCCCTCGAGAGCACCCGCCGCGTGTCCGCCGGATCGATCACGTCGTCGACGAAACCGCGCTCGGCCGCGATGTAGGGCGTCGCGTAGCGCTCCTCGTAGTCCGCGATCAGAGACTCGCGCAGCGCCGCCGGGTCCGCCGCCCCCATCAGCTCACGCCGGTGGACGATCTCCACGGCGCCGGACGCCCCCATCACCGCGAGCTCCGCGGTGGGCCAGGCGTAGACGAGATCGGCGCCGATCGACTTGGAGTTCATCACGACGTAGGCCCCGCCGTAGGCCTTGCGCGTGATGACCGAGATCCGCGGCACCGTCGCCTCGCAGAAGGCGTAGAGGAGCTTGGCCCCGTGGCGGATGATCCCCCCGTACTCCTGCTCCACGCCGGGCATGAAGCCGGGCACGTCGACGAAGGTGATGATCGGCACGTTGAACGCGTCGCACGTGCGCACGAAGCGCGCCGCCTTCTCGCTCGAGGCGATGTCCAACACCCCCGCGAGGGTGGCGGGCTGGTTGGCCACGATCCCCACGGCGTGCCCGTCGACGCGCGCGAAGCCGCAGGTGACCTGCTGGGCGTAGGTGGCGTGCACCTCCATGTAGTCGCCGCCGTCGACCACCGACGTGATCACGCGCTTCATGTCGTAGGGCTGATTGGAGGAGGGGGGCAGGATATCGCGCAACTCCTCGCAGGACCGCGCCGGATCGTCACCAGTCAGGATGCGCGGCGGCTCCTCGGTGTTGTTCGACGGCAGGAACGACAGCAGGTAGCGGACCTCGTCGAGCGCGCTCTTCTCGTCGGGCATGACGAAGTTGGCCACGCCCGAGCGCGTCGCGTGGGTCAGCGCCCCGCCGAGCTCCTCGAGCGTCACGTCCTCGCCGGTCACCATCTTCACGACGTCGGGGCCGGTGATGAACATGTGGCTGGTGTCCTTCACCATGACGATGAAGTCGGTCAGGGCGGGCGAGTACACCGCGCCGCCGGCGCACGGGCCCAGGATCACCGAGATCTGGGGCACCACCCCCGACGCCAGGGCGTTGCGGTAGAAGATGCCCCCGTAGGCGTTCAGGCCGGCCACCCCCTCCTGGATACGCGCCCCCGCACCGTCATTGAGCCCGATGATCGGCAGGCCCATCGTGAGCGCGAGGTCCATGATCTTGTGGATCTTTCCCCCGTGGGTCTCGCCCAGGGCTCCCCCGAAGACCGTGAAGTCCTGGGAGTAGACGCACACCCGCCGTCCGTCGATGGTGCCGAAGCCCGTGATCACGCCGTCGGTCGGGGGGCGCGTATCCTCCAGCCCCATCCCCGACGCCACGTGGCGGCTCAGCATGTCGAGCTCCTGAAAGGACCCCTCGTCGAGCAGGTACTCGATACGGTCGCGGGCGGTCAGCTTGCCGCGCGAGCGATGGCGAGCGATGGCCTCCTCGCCGCCCGCGGCGAGGGCCTCCGCCTTGCGAGCCTGCAGCTCGGCCAACCGTTGCGCCATCGTGTGCTCCATGCCCAGAAGGCTACCCAAGCCCGACGGCGACGCGCCGCGACGCTTCAGTGCGGCTCCTGCACCAATTCGATCAGGGTCCCGAAGGAGGTCGACGGGTGGACGAAGGCCACCGTGGTGCCCCGCGAGCCCGGACGCGGAACCTCGTCGATCAGGCGGCCACCCGCCGCGCGCACCGCCTCGAGGGCCGCCGCGCAGTCGGCGACGCGGTAGCCCACGTGGTGCAGGCCCTCGCCGCGGCGCTCGAGGAATCGCGCTACCGGCGACTGGTCGTGCAGGGGGGTGAGGAGCTGCACGTAGGAGTCGGCCACGCGCACCAGCGCCTCGGCCACGCCGTCGCTCGCCACCTCCTCGCGGTGGACCACAGCCGCGCCGAAGACATCGGCGTACCACGCGACCGCCGCGTCGAGGTCGCGCACGGCGATCGCCACGTGGTCGATCTCGGTGAGGTGCTCCATCAGCCCTCCCGGTCGTGACGTCGGAAGATGGTCAGCCGACGCTCGCCCACGCGCGCCCGCGTCGCGGGATCGCTCACGCCGAGTCCCTCGCGCTCGGCGGCGCAGAGGATCCCGATCTTGCCCTCGTGGCGGTTGTGGTGCACCTCGTAGGCGGCCTCACCGGTGCGTTCGAGGGGGAACACCGCCGACAGCGGGGGCACGACCTTCGCGTCAATGAGCGTCTGGTTGGCGTCCCAGGCCTCGCGGTAGTTCGAGAAGTGCGACCCCTTGATCGTCTTGAGCTTCATCCACAGGTGGCGATTGTCGTACTCGATCATGTACCCGCTGGTCGCCGCGCACGTGACGATCGTCCCGGCTCGCTTGGCGACGAACACGCTGGCCCCCATGGTGGCGCGGCCCGGGTGCTCGAACACGATGTCGGGGTCCTCACCGACCAGTGCGCGGATGTCCTTGCCCAGTCGACGCCACTCGGACTCGTCCTGAGTGTGCTCGTCGCGCCAGAAGCGGTAGCCCTTCTCCTGGCGATCGATCACGTGCTCGCAGCCCAGCTCGTGCAACGTCTCCACCTTGGCCGCACTCGAGACGACCCCGATGGGGATGGCGCCCGAGTTCAGCACGTGCTGCACCGCGAAGGACCCGATCCCGCCCGAGGCCCCCCAGATCAGCACCCGATCCCCCTGGGTGACCGGGGCGCCGTTGCGCGACACGAGCATCCGGTAGGCGGTGGAGTTGCACAGCGCGTTCACCGCCGCCTCCTCCCACGTGAGGTGGGCCGGCTTGGGCATCAACTGATTCGCCTTCACCAGCGAAATGTCGGCCAGCCCGCCGAAGTTCGTCTCGAAGCCCCAGATGCGCTGATTGCTCGCGCGCATCGAGTCGTCGTGGCCGCTGGGGTCCTGGTCGTCGACGTGGTTGCAGTGCACCGTGACCTCATCGCCCACCTTCCAGCCGCGCACCGCCGATCCGGTGCGCACCACCACGCCCGCGGCGTCCGAGCCGATCACCTGGTAGTCGAGCGCGTGGCGAGCCCCCCAGTAGGACTCGCGTCCCAGGCGATCCAGGAAGGCGAAGGTCGACACCGGCTCGAAGATGCTGGTCCAGACCGTGTTGAAGTTGATCGACGACGCCATCACCACCACCAGCACCTCGTCGGGCGCCATCTCCGGCAGTGGAACCTCCTGGAGGTGCAGGCTGCGCCGAGGATCCTTGTCGCGCGAGGCCATCCCCTCGAAGATGTTCTGCTCGTCGCGTCGTACCACCACCGCGCGCGTGGTCGCGGGCAGCGGCGTCGCCGCCAGCGCCTCGCCCGACGCGCCGGCGCGCACCGCCTCGAGAATCTCACTCATCTCGAGAGGATACTGTCCCGCTCGCTCGCGGTGCCGGAGTCCGGCCCGGGACCTCACGGACAACGGTCTATCGTGACCAGTAGTCACGCAACGTGTAGGAGGACAGACCATGTCGCGCAGTGTCATCGTCGCGGGAGCGCGCACCCCGATCGGCAAGCTTGCGGGAGCGCTCGCGCCGCTGAGCGCCCAGGACCTGGGTGGCGCCGCCATCCGCGCCATCCTCGAGCGCACCGGCGTCGACCCGGCCACCGTCGACGCCGTGCTGATGGGCCAGGTCATCCAGGCGGGGCAGGGCCAGATCACGGCCCGTCAGGCCGCGGTGAAGGCCGGGGTCCCGATGACCGTGCACGCGACGACCATCAACAAGGTCTGCCTGTCGGGCCTGCAGACCCTCTACCTGGCCGACCTGATGATCCGCGCCGGCGAGGCGGACATCGTCGTGGCCGGGGGCATGGAGTCGATGACCAACGCGCCCTACCTGCTGCCCGGTGCCCGCGCCGGCTACCGACTGGGCGACCAGAGCGTCATCGACTCGATGATGTTCGACGGCCTCACCTGCGCCTTCGACCTGTGCGCGATGGGCCTGTCGACCGAGCGCTACAACGCGGGGCGCATCACTCGCCAGCGCCAGGACGAATTCTCGGCGCGCTCCCACCAGTTGGCGGCGGCGGCAATCGCGCAAGGGCGCTTCGCGCAGGAGATCGTCCCCGTCTCGGTCCCCCAGCGCAAGGGCGACCCCCGCGTGGTGGACACCGACGAGGGGGTGCGCGAGGACACCACGGCGACGTCCCTGGCCAGCCTGCGCCCAGCGTTCCAAGGTGACGGCACGATCACCGCCGGGAGCTCGTCGCAGATCTCCGACGGCGGCGCGGCCCTGCTGGTCATGTCCGCGGAGCGCGCCGCCGACCTCGGCCTGGTCCCCCTGGGCGAACTCGTCAGCTACGGCCAGGTGGCCGGGCCCGACACATCGCTGCTGCTCCAGCCGGCGCACGCCATCGCCCAGGCGACCGCCAAGGCCGACCTCGACCCCCGCCACCTGGACCTCTACGAGATCAACGAGGCCTTCGCGGCCGTCGCCCTAGCGTCGGCGGACGACCTGGGCATTGACGAGAACCTCCTCAACGTGAACGGCGGCGCGGTCGCGCTGGGCCACCCGATCGGCATGTCGGGCACCCGGCTGGCGCTCACGGCGCTCACCGAGCTGCGCCGCCGCGGCGGGGGCACGGCCGCGGTCGCCCTGTGCGGCGGCGGCGGCCAGGGCGACGCCGCCATCCTGCGGGCCCTCTAGCGCGGGCCGGTCATCGCGACTGGTCGGGCAGGTAGCTCGCCACCAGGGCGTAGGGGCCCTGGCCCACGACCTGATCGTCGGGCAACTCCAGCACGTAGGCGCCGCCGAGGGGATAGTGGCCCTCGCGCAGCGACGTGGGGATCCGCGTGGTCAGGCTGAGGACGCACTCGAGCACGGTCGGATTGTGCGCCACCACGAGCAGCGACGACGTCCCGGGGTCGATCGTCGCGAGCTGCGCCAGCAGGTCGTCGGCGTCGACCGCGCGGCGCCCGTTGTAGATGGCCGCGCCGAAGGTGACACTCGACACGAAGGGAGTCCCCGCGAAGGCCCGCTCGAAGGTCTCCGTGGTACGCCGCGCCGCGCTGACCAGCGCCACCGTCGGACCGAAGCGGCCCAGCGCGTCAGGGTCGCGCGCCCACTCGCGTAGCCGACGACACTGCTCGCGTCCCCGGCCACTCAGTGGCCGCGCGAAGTCGTCGCCACCCGGCGACGCGGGCGTCGCCTTGGCGTGGCGCACGATGGTCAGATACCGCACTCCCCCAGTCTGGCGCACCCTGGGAGCCGCGGCGGTGGTTTAACGTTCAGGGGTGCACGCGACGCTGACGTACTTCCAGGCCGTGGTGATGGGACTGCTCCAGGGCGTGTCCGAACTGTTCCCGGTCTCCAGCCTGGGCCATAGCGTCCTCATCCCCGCACTGCTGGGCTGGCACAACCTGGTGAGCAGCCAGTCGGCCACACAGTCGTTCTTCCTCGTCTTCGTCGTCGGTCTACACGTGGGCACCGCCGTCGGCCTTATCGTTTTCTACCGGCGAACGTGGGGCGACCTCCTCGGCGCCCTGGGGCGCCAGTTGGGCATCGCACGCCGCGAGGGCGCCGCCGCGCTGTGGCGAGTGCGCGATCCGTCGATGGATCGTCACTACCGGCTGCTGTTCATGCTGGTCGTGGCGACCATCCCCGTCGGGCTCGCCGGACTGGTGTTCGACAAGACCCTGCGGGTGCTGTTCGCCAAACCGCTGGCGGCGGCGATCTTCCTCACTCTCAATGGCCTGGTCCTGCTCTTCGCCGAGTACTGGCGTCGTTCCCTCGGACGTCACGCCCGCACCACGCCGCTGGCCCGGGTCAGCTCGCGGGGGGCGTTCGCGATCGGCTCCGCCCAGATCCTCGCCCTCCTCGCCGGCTTCTCGCGCAGCGGCACAGCCATGACCGCGGGCCTCCTCGAGGGACTGGACCACGAGGACGCCGCAAACTTCTCGTTCCTGCTCGCCACGCCGGTGATCCTCCTCGCGGGCCTCTACAAGCTGCCCGAGCTCGCCGGCCCGCTCGGCCACGGCGTACGGATTCAGACCCTGGTCGGCGCGGTGTGCGCACTGGTGGCGGCCTACGCGTCGGTGAAGTTCCTGGTGCGCTGGTTCACCACCCGCACCCTGACGCCCTTCGGAATCTACTCGTTGGTCTTTGGGCTCATCTGCGTCGTGCGCTTCGCCTAGTCGGAGAGCACCCGGCGCCCGTCGATCGCCCGTCCGAGCGTTAGGTCGTCGGCGAACTCCAGATCCCCGCCCACTGGTAGTCCGCTAGCCGGTTGGGACACCACCAAGCCCGGCACCTGCAGAAGGCGGCTGAGGTACATAGCCGTGGCCTCGCCCTCCACGTTGGAGTTGAAGCAGAGGATGACCTCCTTGACCGGCCCGCGCAATCGATACAGCAGCTCCTGGATGCGCAGGCGGTCCGGCGTCACGCCCTCGAGAGGATTCAACAGCCCGTGCAGTACGTGATACGTACCGTGAAAGACCCCCGAACGCTCCACGGCGACGACGTCGGGGGCGCTCTCCACGACGCAGATCACCGTCTCATCACGTCGGGCGTCGGCACAGATCGGGCAGAGACCGCCGGTTTCAGCGATGTTGCAACACCGTTCGCAGAACGAGAGGTGAGTGGTCATGGCCTCCAGGGACTCGGCGAGTCGGGTGACGTCCTGGGCGGGTTGGCGCATCAGCCAGAACGCGATGCGTTGGGCGGACTTGGGGCCGACGCCGGGAAAGCGCCCGAGCTCGTCGATCACGGCCTGCAGCGCGGGGGGATAGTTCATCCGAGCTCCTGCGCTCCCGGGAACACCTCCGCGATAAGGTGCTCGGCCACGGACTCCACCACGACGCCAGGATCGGTGCGATCCTCACCGCCGTCCACGTCGTCGTCGACATCCCGCACGACCGGCGCCGGGGCCCGTCGCGGTTCCCGGCCGGAGGACACCGCCGGTGTCGGGGCCACGACGGCGGGGTCGACAATCACCTCGACCACGTAAGAAGTTTTGAACTCGTGCTCTAGGGCGCCGCGCAGCCCCGGGAGGATCGCATCGGCGTGCTGGCGCAACTCCTCGTTGGCGACCGCCAGGGTGAGCCGCTGACCGTCGAGCGCGTGCACCCGCGCGCCACGCAGCAGCAACTGGGCCGATCGTGCCGTGTGGGGCACGACGCGCTCCTCGAAGCGCCGCCGCACCTCGTCCAGGTCGGTTGTGGTCGGCGCGGACGTCACCGGCGCCGCCACCGGACCCGAGCTCGACGTCGGCTCCGCCGCCGGGCGCGGCGTTGGTGGGGTCACCGCCTCCGCCGTCGGCGAGCGAGCCCCAATGGGTGCTCGCGACACGCTCGGCGCGGCCAGGGGGGCTGGAATCGTGCGCTCAACTCGCTCGAGGGCGCTCATCCGCTCCTCCAGCGCCTCCACCGAACTGTCCAGGTCGGGGCGTACGAGTCGCACCAGCGCCACCTCGAGGGTCACGAGGCGCTCCACCGCGCTCTTCATCTCACGCAGCGCCCTCCCCAGTGTCTCGAGAACGCGAACGGTGCGCGCGAGACCGAGCTGCTCGCCCCATGCGGCCAGTCGGGCCCGATCGGTATCGATCACGTCGGCCACCTCGGGAGCCACGAGAAGCAGGAAGGCTTGACGAACCTCGGCGATGAACCCCTCAGTCAGCTGCTCGGGGTCCCAACCGTCGCGCACCATCACGGCCACTGCGCTCAGGGCGACCGACGCGTCGGCTCGCAACAATGCGTCAAAGAGACCGTCGAAGGACGGTCGCGCGTCACCGAGGTCGCCGGTCGCCACCATCTGGTCGAGCGCGCTGAGCGCGTCGCGCGCGGAGCCGCGCCCGAGGCGCACCGCGGCGTCAAGCACTGCGTCGTCCGCCGGTAGCGCGGCGCGCTCGCGCACGTCGCGCAACAGCTCCCCGAGCGTGTCCCCCGCGAGGAGGCGAAACTCCAAGTGCTGAGTACGCGAGCGAATCGTCGGCAAAACTTTGTGAGGATCGGTCGTGGCCAGGACGAACACGACGTGCGTCGGGGGCTCCTCCAGGGTCTTGAGTAGCGCGGCCGACGCGGCCCGCGAGAGCTGGTGGACCTCGTCGACGATGTAGACCTTCCAGCGGCCCGGGGTACCGTGCCACGCCCCCGCCGTGATCTCCCGGATGTCGTCGACTCCGTTGTTCGACGCCGCGTCCAGCTCGATGACGTCGAGCGAGGCGCCGCGCGTGATCGCCCGGCAGCTGTCACACGCGTCGCACGCGTCACCGTCCAACGGGTGCTCGCAGTTGAGCGCCTTGGCGAGGATTCGCGCCGCCGTGGTCTTGCCCGTGCCGCGCGGGCCCGAGAAGAGGTACGCGTGCACCACACGACCGCTCGACGTCGCCGAGCGCAGGGCCCGCACGACGTGGTCCTGGCCCCGTAGCTCGGCGAAGCGGCCCGGTCGGAATCGCCGGTAGAGGGACGCCACCCCATCCGTGGTGGTCACGGAACTCTCGTCACTCATGCACGCATGCTAACGGTGGGGTGACGCGGGCCGGGATCCAAAGCGATGGTCAGGCGATCCGTGGCACCCGGCGCAATCCGCTGAGAGCTGCTGGCTTCCACCCCTGACTCGGTTCACGAACGGCCGTCGCACGGGACCCGACCACCGCTTTCAACCTCGGCGGCTCAAGGCTACCGCGCCACACGGCGACCCCGTCCGGCTCGGGTAGCCTTGCCCATTGATCCCGTCGGGATCATCTCGGAGGAGTGCGAGAGCGGCCGAATCGGCACGATTGGAAATCGTGTGTAGGGCAACCTACCGTGGGTTCAAATCCCACCTCCTCCGCCACGGGGTGTTTACGAAAGTAGGCCC
>JBMFWX010000001.1:23667-78087 GCA_049964855.1 Acidimicrobiales bacterium | reverse complement strand
TGATCCGCTCCTGCAGCTCGCCCATCTCGTCCGCCAGTGTCGGCTGGTAGCCCACGGCGCTCGGCATCCGTCCCAGGAGCGTCGACACCTCCGAGCCGGCCTGCACGAAGCGGAAGATGTTGTCGACGAACAGCAGCACGTCCTGGTTCTTCACGTCGCGGAAGTACTCCGCCATGGTGAGCGCGGCCAGCGCCACGCGCAGGCGGACCCCGGGCGGCTCGTCCATCTGGCCGTAGACCAGGGCCGCCTTCTCGATGACGCCCGACTCCCTCATCTCGAGGAGCAGGTCGGTCCCCTCGCGGGTGCGCTCACCCACGCCGGCGAACACCGAGACGCCGCCGTGCTGGAGCGCGACGCGGTTGATCATCTCCATGATGAGAACCGTCTTGCCCACGCCGGCGCCGCCGAAGAGACCGATCTTGCCGCCCTGCACGTAGGGCTCGAGCAGATCGATCACCTTGATCCCCGTCTCGAACATCTGCGCGTGCGGCTCGAGCTGATCGAACGCGGGGGCGCTGCGGTGGATCTCCCAGCGGTCCTCCACCACCCCGATGTCGTCCGTGTCCAGCGGCTGCCCGAGCACGTTGAAGACGTGACCCAACACCGCGTCGCCGACCGGCACCGTGATGCCCCGGCCACTCTGGCGCACGATGGCGCCGCGCACCAGTCCGTCGGTGGGCTTCATGCACACGCAGCGCACGCGACCCTCACCGATCTGCTGGGCGACCTCGGCGGTGACCGTGACGGTCGCGCCGTCGAGCTCGAGGTCCATCTCCACCGCGTGGTTGATCTCGGGCAGGGCATGGGGTGGGAACTCCACGTCGACCACGGGGCCGGCGATGGCGACGACACGGCCCGTCTCGAGTGCCGTCCGTTCGGGAGCCATTGTCATGTGCAACTCACTTTCTGGAGCGGAGCGCTTCGGCGCCGCCCACGATTTCCATGATTTCGGTGGTGATCGAGTCCTGTCGGGCTCGGTTCATGATGCGCGTCAGCGTGAGGCCCAGTTCGTCGGCGTTGTCCGAGGCCGCGGCCATCGCGCGCTGCTGACTGGTGTGAAAGGACGCCGCACCCTCGAGCAGAGCGGTGAAGATCTCGCTCTCGAGGGCCCGCGGGGCGAGGAAGGTGAGCAGCTTCTCGACGTCGGGCTCGAACTCGGTGTACCCCTTGAGCCCCGTCGGCTCGCTGACCGGGGCCACCTCGGGCAGGGTGAGGGGCAGCAGGCGCCGCGTCGTGACGCTCTGGGTGGCGGCCGAGAGGAACGCCGTCGAGACCAGCACGACCTCCTGGGCCTCGCCGTCGATGAAGGGCGCGGCGGCCGCGGCGGCCACCTCGCGGGCGTCGGCGAACGTCGGCCGATCCGAGAATCCGGTGAAGCTCGCGGCCACCTCGATCCCGCGGAAGCGGAAGAAGCCGGGCGCCTTCTTGCCCACCACGATGAGCCGCACGGCGGTGCCCCGGGCGCGCAACTCGGCCACCAGCCGCTCCCCCGCGCGCAGCACCGACGAGTTGTAGGCGCCCGAGAGGCCGCGGTCGCCCGCGATCACCACGACCACCGCGGTCGTGACGTGCTCGGGTTCGGCCAGGAGGGACTTGGCGCCCGCGGGGTCGCCGAGGGCCGCCTCCACGATGATGCGCCGCATGCCGTCGCGGTAGAGGCGATTGGCGACGATACGAGCCTGGGAGCGCCCAATCTGGGACGCAGCGATCAGCTCCATCGCCTTGGTGATCTTGCGGGTGTTGTTCACCGACTTGATGCGTTGGCGAAGAATGCGTTCCTGACCACCAGCCACGGGCTCCTCCTCTCTCGGCTCGAACTCGACTAGCTGCTGACCGCGAAGCCCTCGACGACCTCGCGCAGCGCAGCGTCCATGGCGTCGGTGTCGGGCAGCTCGCCCGTGGTGCGGATCGTCGCGAGCAGGTCGGCGTGGCGAGCGCGAAACGCCGTCAGCAGCTCGGTCTCGAAACGCCGCACGTCGACCACCGGAATCGAGTCGAGCCAGCCGCGGGTTCCCGCGTAGATCGCCACGACTTGCTCCTCGACCGGCACCGGCGCGTTGAGCCCCTGCTTGAGCAGCTCGGTCAGGCGGTAGCCGCGATCCAGCTGCGCCTGGGACGACTTGTCGAGCTCGGAGCCGAACGTCGCGAACGACTCCAGATCACGGAACTGGGCCAGGTCGATCTTGAGGGTGCCGGCCACGGCCTTCATCGCCTTGATCTGGGCCGCGCCGCCCACTCGCGACACCGAGTTACCGACGTTGATCGCCGGTCGCACACCCGAGTAGAAGAGGTCCGACTCGAGGAAGACCTGGCCGTCAGTGATCGAGATCACGTTGGTCGGGATGTAGGCCGAGATGTCGCCGGCCTTGGTCTCGATGATCGGCAGGGCCGTCAGCGACCCCCCACCCATGGCGTCGCTCAGCTTCGCCGCGCGCTCCAAGAGCCGGCTGTGCAGGTAGAACACGTCACCGGGGTACGCCTCGCGGCCCGGCGGGCGGCGCAGCAGCAGCGAGATCTGCCGGTAGGCCTCCGCCTGCTTGGAGAGGTCGTCGTAGACCACCAGCGCGTCCTCACCGTCGTCCATCCACTGCTGGCCGATGGCGCAGCCGGCGTAGGGGGCGAGGAACTTGAAGGGTGCCGGGTCCCCCGCGCCGGCGACCACGACCACCGTGTACTCCAGTGCGCCGAAGTCCTCCAGCGTCTTGACGGTCTGGGCCACCGACGAGTTCTTCTGGCCGATCGCGACGTAGATGCACTTCACCCCCTGACCCTTCTGGTTCAAGATGGTGTCGATGGCCACGGTCGTCTTGCCGGTCTTACGGTCGCCGATGATCAGTTCGCGCTGGCCGCGGCCGATGGGGGTCATGGCGTCGATCGCCTTGATGCCGGTCTGCAGCGGCTGGGCGACGGGCTGGCGACCGATGATGCCCGGCGCCTGCACCTCCATGCGGCGGCTGCGGGCGTTCACCAGCGGACCCTTGCCGTCAATCGGGTCGCCCAGGGCGTTGACGACGCGGCCGAGGAGGGCGTCGCCGACGGGCATGAAGAGGATGCGCCCGGTGGCGCGCACGATCTGCTCCTCGTCGATCGCGTCGACCGAACCGAGCACGACCGCCCCGATGGTCTCCTCGTCCAGGTTCATAGCCAGCCCGACGGTGCCGTCCTCGAACTCGAGCAGCTCGTTCACCTTCGCCGACGGCAGCCCGGAGACGCGCGCGATGCCGTCACCGACCTCGACCACCCGACCGACCTGTTCCGCCCCGACGAGCGGGCTGTACTCGGCGACGTGCTTGCGCAGTGCCTCGGTGATCTCGTCGGCACTAATGGTGAGATCTGTCATTACGGTTTCCTTTTTTTCCTTAGTCGTTTCGATCGATCGTCGACTCGTAGTGGCGACCCGCGGTCACGGCGTCGTGCAGCAGTCCCAGGCGCCCGCGGGTGGTGGCGTCCAGTCGCAGGTCGCCCACCTCCACCAGCACGCCACCCAGGAGGTCGGCCTCGGTGGTGACCTGCAGCTCCACGCTCTTGCCGGTGAGGGTGGCCAGCGACCGCTCCAGGGCCTCTCGGCTGGATCCGTCGAGCGGCCGCGCGCTGTGCACTCGCGCCACGCGCCAGTCACGCACGCGCGCGACGTAGTCCACCAGGAAGTCGAGCGTGCCCACGACGTCACGCGCGCGCCCGCCCTCGATCACGAAGCGCGCGAGGCGAACCCCCACGTCGTCCACGCGTCCGCGCAGGAGGTCGTCGGTGATCCCCAGTCGGGCGTTTAGCGGCGCGTCGCGATCCAGGAGGAGCTGGCGCAGCTCGGCGCTGGACTCGATGACTCGGGCCCACTCGAACAGCCCGGTCTCGATCGCCGCGAAGCCCTCGGTCGAGAAGTTCTCGAGCATCGCGTCGGCGAAGCCGGCGACGCGATGCCGGGACGCCAGCAGACCCAGGCTCGTGTAGAGCCACTCCCCGCTCTCGCGCCACTCGCGCGCCATCACCGCGAGCTCCGCGACCGAGTGCGGCACGTCCTGAGCCGGCGCGTGCGAGGCGCCGTAGCTCACCAGGCGAACCACGACGTCGTGCACCTTGCCGCGCAGGAGGTCGTCGACCACCCGCGCACGCGTGGCCGGGGCGATGGCGGTATCGGTCAGCACCGCGTGCAGGTCGCGATTGGCCAGGACCGTACGCTCGAGCGAGGTGAGGTCCTCGGACACCGCCGCGAGCGCGGCGCCGTCCAGCGACCCGAGCAGCGCGCTGGCGTATCCCTCGAGCTCGGGCTGCATGGTCAGCGACCGACCCCGCGCTGCGCCTGGTCGTTGAGCGCGGCCACCGCCTCGCGTACGAGATCCTGGTGGGCCGCCTGGTCCACCTCGCGCCCGACAATCTTGGTCACGAGTTCGAAGACGACCTCACCGATACGGGCCGAGGCCTCGTCGATCGCGCGCTGGCGAGCGGTCGCCACCTCGTCCTGGGCCATCGCGACGATGCGCTCGTACTCCACCTGCCCGCGGCCCGCCGACTCGGCCTTCACCTGATCGGCGGTGACCTGCGCCGTCGCGATGATCTCGCGCGCGCGATCGCGGGCGTCCGCGAGCACCGCGGCGCGCTCGTCGTCGGCCGCGGCGGCCTCGGCGCGCGCCGTGTCAGCGGCCTCCAGGGACAAGCGGATCTTCTCCTGGCGCGACTCCATGGCCTTGTTGAGCGGCGGCAGGATGTACTTGGTCACGAGGTACAAGATCACCGCCACCACGACCAGTTCGACCACGAACGTGCCATTGGGCAGGAGGAATATGGACTCGGCGATCATTGCGAACGACCTTCCTTCACTCGACAACGCGACCCGCGAGGGTGGCTCGGGCTAGTGCTTCTCGAAGACGTAGACGAAGACCACCATGAACAGCAGGTTGATGAAGTACATGGCCTCCACCAGGCCCACCGTCAGGAAGAAGTACTGACGCGCCTTGTTCTCGATCTCGGGCTGACGGGCGATGGCGGCGATGGTCTGGCTGCCCGCGAGGCCGTCACCGATGGCGGCGCCAATGGCGCCACCGCCGAGAGCGAGACCGCCGCCGACCAGTGCGCCCGCGATGCGAACCGCGGACCCGATGTCAGATGCATTTGCCATTGTGTCTATTCCTCCTGGTTGGATTTAGTGAGAGGCCTTGGCCGCGACCTGAGGCTCCGGATCGTGGCTCATCCCCATGCCGAAGTACAAGATCGTCAACAGCAAGAAGATGAACGCCTGGATCGCCCCGATGAAGAGGTCGAACGGCTTCCAGAGGATCTCGCCGAAGGGCACCACGTAGATCGGCAGCAGCGTCGTCATCACCAGGATCATGAGACCACCGGAGAAGATGTTGCCGAAGAGACGGAAGGTCAGCGTGATCGGCTTGGTGATCTCCTCGATGACGTTGATCGGCACGAGGGCGGCGTAGGGCTGGGCGTAGTGGCGAAAGTACCCGCGAAAGCCACGTGCGCGAAACGACTCCACGTGAACCCAGACGATCACGAAGAGGGCGAGCGCCAGCGGCAGGTTGACGTCACTGGTGGGCGCGGGCAGGATCTCCCCCGAGATCCCCGGCTGCAGCGCGGACGGGATGAAGCCGATCCAGTTCGAGATCAGCACGAAGAGGAAGACCGTGACACCGATGGGAACGAAGCGACGGCCCTGGGGCCCAATCGCCGAGTCGGCCAGCTCGTTCACCTGCTCGACGAGGATCTCCCAGAAGAGCTGCAACTTGCCCGGGACGCCGTCGGTCACCTTGGCGCGCATGCGAAAGCCCAGGAAGAGCAGGATAGCGACGGCCAGCAGGGTCGAGGTCAGGATGTCGGTGTCGATGGTGAGGCCCAGGACGTGGACGGTGGGGTGGACGCCGACCTCGATCTGCTTCGCCGCCCACAGCGTCCTCACCTGACTCCTCCTTGACCGGCCACTACCCGGAGCACGTTCACCACGAACACGATCTGATAGAGCACGAGCCCTGACACAATACCGATTCCCAGCGGGGGGCTCAGCCATACCACCGCGAGCACCACGACGGTCACCACCGCGAGCCGCGCGGTGGTCTTGCCCCCGAGCTGACGGCGGACGGCCTTGCTGCTCTGATTCTCACGCAACTCCACCCGAGCGGCCTGGCGATCCAGGTAGCGCAGGTTGACGATGGCCATGCCGACACCCGCGACGACGCCCAGCGCCGCGGGCGCCGGGGCCACGAGCAGGGCGACCACGAAGCCGAGGAGGCCCGCGACGATCGCCGACGCCGTGGTGCGGCGCAGGAGCCGAGGCAGGATGGTAGTGGGGAGGTTTTCGAGCACGGTCAGATGTTGTCAGAGGTAACGTCGGACCTGCTTCACAACGCTCAGCACGGCGACGGCCGTCCCTAACACTATCCCCATCACTAGACCCACCGGTGCGGTTCCCCAGGCCCGATCGGCCCACAGGCCGAGGACCACGCCCAGGGCCTCACAGATCGCGATCGTGGTGCCCATCGTGGCGAAGGCGGCCACTCCTGGCAGGTCGGGCACGCCGCCCGGCGCCGGGGGCTCTTCTGACTGGTCCGGGTCTGTTTCTGGCCCCTCCGGCGGCTCCGGCGGCTCGCTCGTCACCGCCGCGACTCGCTGTGATCGCGCGGGGCCGCCTCGTCCGATCCGACCCGCGCGGCCCAACGATTGGCCAGAGGGCTGAACCAGGTAACCAGAGCGATGACGAGGATCGCGACCCCGAAGGGGATGAAGACGTTGACGCGCGGCTCGAAGAGCGGGAACAGGACGAAACCGCACAGCAGCGCCGTCCACAGCCACAAGATGACCACCGTGCGCCGGTGCCCGTGGCCCAGACGCATCAGCCGGTGGTGGATGTGATTCTTGTCCGGGGTGTGAAAGCCCTGGCCCGATAGGGTACGGCGCACGAAGGCCCACACGGCGTCGACCAACGGTACGCCGAGGATGAAGACGGGGATCAGCAGCGGAGCGAAGAAGAAGAAGGTGACGCCACTCGCCGGCGGGGTGCGCCCGCCGATCACCATCGTCGACGCGCTCATCAGCAGTCCCAGCATCAGCGATCCGGCGTCACCCATGAACAGCTTCGCGGGGTAGAAGTTCTCGCGCAAGAAACCGAGCGAGATGCCGCAGGTCAGAGCCGCGATCAGCGGGCCCACGTTCGTGGCGGGCAAGAGGCCGAGGTCCTCCAGTCGCAAGCCGTAGAGGCACAACGTGCCGGACGCGATGGCCACGATCCCTCCCGCCAGCCCGTCCAGCCCGTCGATGAGGTTGACCGCGTTGCACAGGGCGAACACCCACAGCGCCGTGATGAGCGGCAGGACCGACGGTCCGAGCACGATGAAGCCGGCGAAGGGTAGCTTCAGCTGGTACATCGTGGCGCCCGAGAAGTAGAGAACCGAGGCCGCGAGGAACTGCCCGGCGACCTTGGCGGGGGCGCTCATCTCGCGAAAGTCGTCCACCACCCCCACCACGAAGATCACACCGGTCGCCAGGAGCACCCCGATCATCTCGTGCGACGAGGCGATGACCGCGTGCAGCGCCGGGACGAAGTCCGCGACGAGCAGCGCCACGCACAGGCCGATCAGCATCGCGGCCCCGCCGCCGTAGGGCGTGACGTGCTGGTGCACCTTGCGCTCGTCGGGTTGAGCGCTGTAGCCGATGCGCATCGACACCAGCCGCGCGGGTCGGGTCACGAGCGTCGTGACGCCCGTTGCGATCACCATCACCACGATGTACGAGGCGATGTTGCTCACATCTAGCCCGTGAACGTGGCGTACGGGTTGAAGCCGCGGCACAGTTGCGCCACGTCCTCGCGAACCCGGGCGAGCACCGCGTCGTCGTCGCGGTGTCGCAGTGCCCGAGCCATCAGGCCCGCCACCGTCACGAACTCGTCCTCGCCCATCCCCGCGGTCGTCTGCGCCGCCGTACCCACCCGCAGCCCCGACGTGATGAACGGGCTGCGCGGGTCGTAGGGGATCTGGTTACGGTTGGTGGTGACGCCAGCGCGATCGAGTACCTCCTGGGCCGTCTTGCCCGTCAGCTCGGCGTCGAACTCGCGCAGGTCGACCAGCACCATGTGATTCTCGGTCGCCCCGGACACGAGGCGGAAGCCCTGAGCGGCGAGTGCCGCGCCGAAGGCCCGCGCGTTGGCCACGACGCGTTCGGCGTAGCGCGCGAAGCTGGGTTGGGCGGCCTCGCGGAACGCGACTGCTTTCGCGCTGATCACGTGCTCGAGCGGCCCCCCCTGCTGGCCGGGGAAGACGGCACTGTCGATCGCCTTGGCGTGCTGCTCGCGGCACACGATGGCCCCACCGCGCGGACCGCGCAGGGTCTTGTGCGTGGTGAAGGTCACGACGTCGGCGTAGGGCACCGGGTTGGGGTGCACGCCCCCGGCGACCAGGCCGGCCACGTGCGCCGAGTCGAACATCAGCAGCGCCCCCACCTCGTCCGCGATCTCGCGGAAGGGCGCCGGGTCGATCCGGCGCGCGTAGGCCGTGGCTCCCGCCACGATCATTGCGGGTCGTTCGGCGAGGGCCAGGTCGCGCACGTTGTCGAAGTCGATGAGCTCACCGGGCTGATCGGGATCGTCCGAGCGCGCTGTGACGCCGTAGGAGACGAAGTGCCACGCCTTGGAGGTCATCGACACCGGCGAGCCGTGGGTCAGGTGCCCCCCCTGGTCGAGGCGCATCGCCAGGATCGTGGCGCCGGGATCCACCAACGCCTGGTACACCGCCACGTTGGCGTTGGCCCCACTGTGGGGCTGCACGTTGGCGTGGTCGGCACCGAACAGCGCGACGAGTCGACGCCGCGCGAGGTCCTCCACCTCGTCGACCACCTGGTTGCCGCCGTAGTAGCGACGCCCGGGGTAACCCTCGGCGTACTTGTTCGTCAGGATCGACCCCGTGGCCGCCAGCACGGCCGGCGAGGCGAAGTTCTCGCTGGCGATGAGCTGCAGGGTGGTCGTCTGGCGCTGCCACTCGCGCGCCAGCAACTCGACGATCTCCTCGTCGTTGGTGATCCAGGCGTCGAACGGTGATGCGCTCACGCGTGCCCCTCTCCCTCGTCACGTCGCTCGTCGAGCCGTCGCAGCTTCTCGATGCGTCCCAGATGGCGTCCACCGGCGGGCTCGGTCGCGAGCCACGTGGTCACCGCGTCCAGTGCCACCACCGGGCCGAGCAGGCGCCCCCCCAGGCACAGCACGTTCGCGTGGTTGTGCTCGCGGGCGAGCCGCGCCGAGGTGACGTCGTGGACCACCGCGGCCCGCACGCCGGCGACCTTGTTGGCGGCCATCGCGATGCCGATGCCGGTGCCGCACACCGCGACGCCGAGCTCGACGCGTCCGGACACCACCTCGCGGCCCACCGCCGCGCCGAAGTCCGGGTAGTCCACCGAGTGCGTCGCGTCGTCCGTGCCGAGGTCCACCACCACGTGGCCCGCCTCGGTGAGAGCCCGGACGAGGAAGGTCTTGAGGTCGTAGCCGGCGTGATCCGAGCCCAGAGCGAGGCGCATCGCCCCAACCCTACCCGGCGCGGCCGCCCGCCGGCCCCGAGCGGCCACGCGCCGATCAGTAGTATCGGCCCATGAGCCACACCCTGCTCGCGTCGGCGCTGGTGTCGCACCTGGATCCCACGTCGACGCAGTTCCTCGCGAACCGCTCCGACATGCTCGAGCAGATCCACGAGGTCGACGAGCTGCTGGACCAGGCCGAGGCCGGCGGGGGGCCCGAGGCGATGGACCGGATGCGCGCCCGGGGCAAGATGCCGGTTCGCGAGAGGATCGCGCTGGCCCTCGATCCCGACTCCCCGTTCCTGGAGATCTCCGCCCTGGCGGGCTACGGCTCGGACTACGCCCTGGGCGGCGGCATGATCGTCGGCATCGGCGTCATCGCCGGCACCGAGTGCGTGGTCATGGCCAACGACCCCTCCGTGCTCGGCGGAGCCCTCACCGTCTACTCGGCCAAGAAGTGGATGCGGGCGCTGGAGATCGCCCGCGACAACCACATCCCCTACGTGAGCTTCGTCGAGTCCGCCGGGGCGGACCTGCGCGTCGAGGGCGGAGGCGGAGGACGCATGAACACCGGCCACTTCGCCGAGAGCGGCCGTTTCTTCTACGACCTCATCGAGCTCTCGCGTCGACGCATCCCCACGGTATGCGTCGTCTTCGGCTCCTCCACCGCCGGCGGTGCCTACCAGCCGGGCCTGTCGGACTACACCATCGTGGTCAAGGACCAGTCCAAGATCTTCCTGGCTGGCCCACCGCTGGTGAAGATGGCCACGGGCGAGGAGACCGACGACGAGACCCTCGGCGGCGCGCGGCTGCACGCGGAGGTGTCGGGGCTGGGTGACTACTTCGCCGAGGACGAGCGCGACGCGATCCGCCAGTGCCGTGAGGTCGTCTCGCACCTCAACTGGCGCAAGGCCGGTCCGGGTCCCTCCGGGCGCCCCGATGAGCCGGCCTACGACCCCGAGGAACTGCTCGGCCTGGTCAGCCGGGACCTGCGCGCGCCAGTCGACGTGCGCGACGTGATCGCCCGGACCGTGGACGGTTCGCGCTTCGAGGAGTTCAAGGAGCGCTACGGACCCACCATGGTGTGCGGGTGGGCCGCCATCCACGGCTATCCGGTCGGGATACTGGGCAACAACGGCGTGATCCAGCCCCCCGCCGCCGAGAAGGCGGGCCAGTTCATCCAACTCTGCAACCAGATCGACGTGCCCCTGATCTTCATCCAGAACATCACGGGCTACATGGTGGGACGCGAGGCGGAGGCCGAGGGCATCATCAAGAAGGGATCGCAGATGCTCAACGCGGTCACCAACTCCACGGTCCCCCACCTCACCGTGATCATCGGCTCCTCCTACGGCGCCGGGACCTACGGCATGTCCGGGCGCGCCTTCGGCAACCGCTTCACCTTCCTGTGGCCCACCGCGAAGATCGCGGTCATGGGTCCCAAGCAGATCGCCGGCGTGATGAGCCAGGTGCGCCGCGCGCGCGCCGCGCGACAGGGCGAGCCCTTCGACGTGGACGAGGACCAGCGAATCGTCTCGATGGTGGAGGCGGCCCAGGAGAAGGGCTCCCTGGCCCTCGCCGCCACCGGCGCCGTCAGCGACGACGGCATCATCGACCCTCGCGACACCCGTACCGTGCTGGGGCTGTGTCTCTCCGTGGTGCGCAGCCGTCCGATCGAGGGCGCCACCGGCTACGGCGTCTTCCGACTGTGACGCTCGACTCGCTACTCATCGCCAACCGCGGCGAGATCGCGCGGCGGGTGATCCGCACCGCGCGCGCCATGGGCACGCGCTGCGTGGGCGTATACGTCGACGCCGACGCCGGCGAGCCCTACGTCGCCGAGTGCGACGAGGCCTGGCGCCTGGCCACGGGCTACCTCGACGTCGACGCGCTGCTCGAGGTCGCGCGGCGCGCCGGTGCTCGCGCCGTGCACCCGGGCTACGGGTTCCTCTCCGAGAACGCCGCGTTCGCCCAGGCCGTCCTGGACGCCGGGCTCGTCTGGGTGGGTCCGACCCCGGCGGTCATCGCCGCGATGGGCGACAAGATCGCGGCCAAGGCGCTCGCGCGCGAGGCGGGCCTCCCCCTCCTCGCCTCGAGCGAGGACCCCGAGGACGCCGAGGAGGTCGGTTACCCCCTGCTCATCAAGGCCGCGGGCGGTGGCGGGGGCAAGGGCATGCGAGTGGTGACCGACGCCGACGAGCTGCCCGAGGCGCTGGCCGCCGCACGACGCGAGGCCGACCACGCCTTCGGCGACGATCGAGTCTTCCTCGAGCACTACGTCGCCGCGTCGCGCCACGTCGAGATCCAGATCCTCGGCGACCGTCACGGCACGCTCGTCCACCTCGGCGAGCGGGAGTGCTCGATCCAGCGGCGTCACCAGAAGCTGGTGGAGGAGTCGCCCTCGCCGATCGTGAGCGACGAGTTGCGCACGGCCATGGGCGACGCCGCGCTGGCGCTCGCGCGACGCCTCGACTACGAGTCGACCGGCACCGTGGAGTTCCTCGTCGACGACGCCACGCGCGCCTTCTACTTCCTCGAGGTCAACACGCGCCTGCAGGTCGAGCACCCGGTGACCGAGGAGGTCTTCGGCGTCGACCTCGTCCGCGAGCAGCTGCGCGTGGCCGCGGGCGAACCACTCTCCGTGGCCGCGCGCGACCACCGCGCCCGCGGCCACGCGATCGAGGTGCGCCTCTGCGCCGAGGACGCGGCGGCGGGCTTCCTGCCGGCGACCGGCACGCTGCGCGCCTTCGAGACCCCCGCGCACCCCGCCGTGCGCTGGGAGTCGGGCGTCGCGCGCGGCTCGACGGTCGGCCTCTCGTTCGACCCGCTGCTGGCCAAAGTGATCGCTCACGCACCCACACGCGCGGAGGCGGCCCTCGCGCTGGCCCGCGCGCTCGAGGGGCTGCACGTGGGCGGGGTCACGACGAACCGCGACGTGCTCGCCGCCACCCTGCGCCACGACGCCTTCCTGCGCGGCGACACCACGACCGCCTTCCTCGAGCGCCACCGGCCCGCGCGCGAGTTGGTCCTCGTCGACGACGAGCTGGCTCGTGCGCTCGTGATCGGCGCCGTGTGGCTCGAGCGCGAGCATCGCGCCGACGCCGCGGTGCTCGCGGACGTCCCGAGCGGCTGGCGCAACGCCCGGCTCCCGCCCCAGGTCACGACTTTGATCTACCGAGGAGTGGCCCACGAAGTGCACTACCGCGTCGGCCGCGACGGCACCTACGAGGTGGGCGACGGGTCTCGTGCGCGCGTCCACCACGTCGACGCGACGCACCTCGACGTCGAGATCGACGGACGGCGGATGCGCACCCGAGTGACCCACGCGGGTCATGACCTCTTCGTCCAGGTGCCCCGCGGCACGGCCCACCTCACCATCGCACCGCGCTTCGCGGTCCCCGGCCGCGAGCCAACCGAGGGGGGGCTCGACGCCCCCATGCCCGGCCTCATCCTCGACGTGCGCGTCACGCCCGGGCAACGGGTCGTCCGAGGCGAGTCGCTGGTCGTGCTGGAGGCCATGAAGATGGAGCACGTGATCGTCGCGCCCCACGACGGCGTCGTGCGCGACGTGCTCGTCGCGGCGGGCCAACAGGTCGAGCGCGGTGTCGCGCTGCTGGCCTTGGAGAGCGACGGGCCATCCCCGTCCGAGGAGGAGTCATGAGTGAACCCCTGCGCATCGCCAACTGCTCGGGCTTCTACGGCGACCGGCTGTCGGCCGCGCGCGAGATGGTCGAGGGTGGACCTATCGACGTGCTGACCGGAGACTGGCTGGCCGAACTGACCATGCTGATCCTGGCGCGCACCCGCGCTCGCCGACCCGGCGCCGGCTACGCGCGCAGCTTCCTGACCCAGATGGAGCAGGTGATGGGCACCTGCCTCGATCGAGGGATCCGCGTGGTCGCCAACGCCGGCGGGCTCGACCCGGACCGATGCGCCGAGGCCGTGGCCGAGATCGGCGAGCGACTGGGCCTGGCGCCGCGCGTCGCCTACGTCAACGGCGACGACCTCCTGCCCCGCCTCGAGGAGTTGCGCGACGCCGGCGTCTCCCTCGCCCACCTAGAGACCGGCGAGCCGGTCGGCGACGTCTCACGCTTCGTGTCCGCCAACGCCTACCTGGGGTGCTTCGGCATCGTCGACGCGCTCGCGCGCGGCGCCGACATCGTGGTGACGGGTCGGGTGACCGACGCCGCCGTGGTCTGCGGTCCCGCCGCGTGGCACCACGGGTGGCGCCGCGACGACTGGGACCGCCTCGCGGGCGGCGTCGTGGCGGGCCACGTCATCGAGTGCGGCGCCCAGGTCACCGGCGGCAACTACTCCTTCTTCACCGAGATCGAGCACATGACCCACGTGGGCTTCCCCTGGGTCGAGGTCGCCGAGGACGGCTCCTGCGTGGTGGGCAAGCACGACGGCACCGACGGGGAGGTCTCGATCGGCACGGTCACCTCGCAACTCCTCTACGAGATCGGCGCGCCGGCGTACCTGGGCCCCGACGTGACGGCGCGCTTCGACACCCTCGTGCTGGAGCAGCTGGCGCCCGACCGCGTTCGTATCAGCGGCGCGCAGGGCGAGCCGCCGCCGCCCACCCTCAAGGTCGCCATGAACGAGATTGGCGGCTATCGCCAGGACCTCACGGTGGCGCTGACCGGTCTCGACATCGAGGCCAAGGCGCGTCTCGTGGAGGACGCCTTCTGGCGCCAGTGCCCGGTGCCGCGCGAGGAGTTCGACGACGTGACCGTGCGCGTGCTGCGCACCGACAAGCCCGACCCCCCGACCAACGAGGAGGCCGTGGCGCTGTGGCGCATCACCCTGAAGGACCGCGACGAGGCCAAGGTCGGTCGCGCGGTGGCCGACGCCGCGATCGCCATCGCCCTAGCCACGGTGCCCGGATTCTTCAACCTCGGTCCCGCCCCGTCGAGCGGCTCACCCTACGGTGTGTTCCGCCCAGCCGTCGTGCCGGCCTCGCTGGTCCCCCAGTACGTCACCGTCCTCGGTGACGGGACCGCCCTGGTCGACTCGGTCGCGCCCGAGGGCGCGGTGTCGGTGACCCCCGCCGCAGAGCCCGCCGCGGAGCCCCCCACCGGACCCACCACGCGCGTCGCGCTGGGGACAGTCGTGGGAACCCGCTCGGGCGACAAGGGGGGGCGCGCCAACCTGGGCGTCTTCGCCCGCAGCGACTCCGCCTGGGCCTGGCTCGACCGCTTCCTCACCGTCGAGCGCCTGCGCGAGCTGCTGCCCGAGACGGCGCCACTGACGATCGAGCGCTACCGGCTGCCGGCGCTGCGCTCGCTCAACTTCGTCATCGTGGACCTGCTCCAGGAGGGCGTCGCCGCCTCGACGCGCCAGGACGCGCAGGCCAAGGGGCTCGGCGAGTGGCTGCGGGCGCGGATGGTGGACGTGCCCACGGTGCTGGTGACGTGAGCGACGCGACGCGCGAGGCCGAGCTCGCGGCACTGCGCCGCGACCTCGCCGAGGAGCAGCGGTCCCTCGACGAGGTCGTCGCCGCGCGCGACGCCGCGCAGTGGGCTCGCCCCACCCCGAGCCCCGGCTGGACCGTGGCCGACCAGATCGGCCACCTGGCCTACTTCGACGCCGCCGCGACGCGCGCGCTGGTCGACCCCGACGGCTTCGTCACCGACGCCGGCGAGCTCTACCGCGCCGCCCAGGTCGAAGGGGTGGACGCCTTCACGCTGGGCGCCTTTCGCGCCCTGAGCACCGACGCACAACTCGCCGCGTGGCGTCGCGCGCGCACCCGGCTGCTGGCCGCCGCCTCCTCCCTGGACCCCGCGACCCGCGTCCCCTGGTACGGGCCGTCGATGGGGGCGCTCTCGTTCCTGCGCGCACGACTGATGGAGACCTGGGCCCACGGCGTCGACGTCGCCGACGCCCTGGCCGTCAGGCGCGAGGCGACCGACCGGTTGCGCCACGTCGCCGAGCTCGGGTACCGCACGCGCGACTGGTCCTACCGCGTGCGCGGCGAGGAGCCGCCGCCGGGCCGAGTCGGCCTGGCCCTACGCGCTCCGTCGGGGACCACCTGGACCTGGGGCGACGACGCCGACGAGGTCATCGCCGGCCCCGCCGAGGAGTTCTGCCTCGTGGTCACCCAGCGCCGACACGTCGACGACACGTCGCTCGTGGTCGCCGACCTCGGGCGTCACTGGCTGGAGCGAGCGCAGGCCTTCGCCGGCCCGCCGACACTGGGACCACCGCCGGGGCGCCACCGTGGTTGAGCTCGACGTGCGCGGGCCGGTCGCCACGATCACGCTGGCCGACGAGGCGCACCGTAACGTCCTCAGCCGTGACACGCTGGGGGCGCTGCACGCGGCGCTCGACGCGATCGAGCGCGACCCCGACGTGCGCGTGGTCGTGCTCACCAACCAGGGGCGCGTCTTCTGCGCCGGCGCCGACCTGGCGGCCGACGCGGGCGGCGCCGACGCCGCGGGTCCGGGCGCGGGGCTCGCCCGTCTCCTGGCGCGGGTGCGGCGTTCCCCCACGATCTTCGTCGGACGCATCGCCGGCCACTGCGTGGCCGGCGGGGTCGGCCTGGCCGCGGTGATGGACATCTCGCTGGCGCTCGACACCGCGCAGTTCGGCTTCAGCGAGGTGCGCGTCGGCGTCGCCCCGGCCATCATCTCGGTCGTCTGCCTGCCCAAGATGCGCGCGGGCGACGCCCGCGAGGCCTTCCTGCGCGGGCGGCGCTTCGGCGCCGCCGACGCCGCGCGCCTGGGCCTGATCAACGCCGCCCTGCCCGCCGATGAGCTCGACGCCGAACTCGACGCCGTGCTCGAGGACCTGCTCGCCGGCGAGCCGACCGCCCTCGGCGTCGCCAAGGCCCTCACCTACGACGTGGCGGGCGGCTCCTTCGACGACGCCCTCGCGGCGGCCACGTCGACCTCCGTCGAGCTCTTCGCCCGCGACGCCGCGCGCGAGGGGATGGCCGCCTTCCTCGAGAAGCGCGCGGCCTCGTGGGTGCGTCACTGGCCGCCGGAGCGGCCCTCCCCCTGATCCAACAGGCCGGCCAGGATCTCGCGCGGTACCGCACCCTCGCGGCGCACCCGCCACGAGTCCTCGATCAGCTCGACCACCGTGGACACCGGGCGGTCGCGCACCCCGCCGTCGAGCACGCCGGCCAGCGCTCGGTCCGCGAAGGCCGCGCGCACCTGCGCGGCGGTCGTGCACGGTGCCTCGCCGTGCTCGTTGGCGCTGGACACGGCGAGCGGCCCGGTGCGCGCGAGCAGGCGGCGCAGTTCGTCGTCGCCGGGGCAGCGAAAACCCACCGACGCGCTCGTGCTGCCCACCAGGCGCGCCAGCGGTGCGGGGGCGGGCACGACGATCGTCAGCGCCCCCGGCCACAGGACGTCGCTCAGCCGCGCAGCTGGTACTGGCCACGCGACGCCCAGCGTCTCGATCTGGGCAACCCCATCCACCAGCACCGGCAGCGCCACGTTCCCGGGCCGTCGCTTCAGGGCGAAGAGTGCGGCCAGCGCATCGGGGTGCGCCAGCGACGCCGCCAGGCCGTAGACGGTGTCGGTGGCCAGCGCCACCACGGCGCCGCCACGCAGCAGGGCCACGGCCTGCGCCGCGCGCAGCTCGCTCACGCCGACGCCACCAGGACGCGAGGCCGCTGCGCCAGGTCCTCGTAGTCGCGCACCCGGGTGAAGCCCGCGTCGCGCGCGGCGCTCGTCACCGCGTCGCCCTGATCGGCGCCGTGCTCGGCCACCAGGACGCCGCGCGGAGCCAGCCAGTCACGAACCGACGCGATGATGGTCGCCAGGTCCGCGAAGCCCGCCGCCGCGGGCGTGTCGGCGGCGACCAGCGCCTCGACCGGCTCGAAGGCCAGCTCGGCGGCCAGGTCCGGCCACTGCGCCCGGCTCACGTAGGGCGGATTGGTGACGACGAGGTCGAAGGAGCCGCGCCACGCGACGTCGAGGTCGTCGAACCACGTCGAGGCCACCAGCGTGGGCGACAGGTGGGCGCGCGCGGCGTTGAGCGTGCACAGCGCCAGCGCGTCGGGCGAACGGTCCGCGGCCACCAGCGACAGCGCGACGCCGGTGCGGCGGGCCTCGTCGGCCAGCGCCAGGCCAATCGCCCCCGAGCCGCACCCCAGGTCGAGCACCCGCAGCGTCGCACGCTCGCGCACCTGCGTCCAGGCGACGTCGACCAGCCACTCGGTCTCGGGCCTCGGGATCAGCGCCCGCGCGTCCACCACGAGGTCCAGCGCGCGAAACGGCCAGTGCCCCAGCACGTACTGCAGGGGCTCGCCCGACAGGCGTCGCTCGACCGCGGTGGCCAGGGCCGCCGGGTCGTCGGCGTACTCCTCGAGGAGCCAGCGCGCCTCGTGCGGCGCCACCCCGGCGTCGACGAGGGCTCGACGCGCGGGGCTAGCGCCCACCACCGCTCTCGGCCAGCTGGCGCGCCCGCTTGTCGGCCATGAGCGCGTCGACGTACGCGTCCAGATCGCCGTTCAGCACCGCGTCCAGCGTGTAGGTGGTCAGGTTGATGCGGTGATCGGTGACCCGATTCTCCTTGAAGTTGTAGGTACGGATCTTCTCACTGCGGCCTCCACCGCCGAGCTGGGACCGCTTGAGGTCGCCGATCTCGCTGGCCCGGGCGTCCTGGGCAGCCTTGAGAAGTCGCGAGCGCAGCACGATGAGGGCCTTGGCCCGGTTCTGAATCTGACTCTTCTCGTCCTGCATCGACACGACGATGCCCGTGGGCAGATGGGTCACGCGCACCGCGGAGTCCGTCGTATTGACGCTCTGGCCACCAGGGCCCGAGGACCGGTAGACGTCGATCTTCAGGTCGTTCGGGTCGATCGCGACGTCGACCTCCTCGGCCTCGGGCAGCACCGACACGGTGGCCGACGACGTGTGCACGCGGCCCTTGGCCTCGGTCGTGGGTACGCGCTGCACGCGGTGTACGCCAGCCTCCTGCTCGAGGCGCGACCAGGCGTCGTCGCCCCGGATGAGGTAGATCGCCTCGTCGAGCCCGCCCTGCTCCGAGGAGCGCTCCTCGACCACCTCCACCTTCCAGCCCCGCAGTGCGGCGTAGCGGCGGTACATCTGGGCGAGGTCGGCCGCGAAGAGGTTGGCCTCCTCACCGCCCTCCGCGCCGCGGATCTCCAGGATGACGTTGCGCCCCTCGTTGGGATCGCGCGGCAGCAGGAGCGTCTCGAGGACGAGGTTCGACTCGGCGAGGCGGGCCTCGGCGTCGCTCAACTCCTCGCGCCACTGCTCGCGCTCCTCACCCGCGGCCGCGCTCAACAGCTCGCGTGCCGTGGCGACGTCCTCGCGCGCACCCTTCACGGCCGTCCAGGCCGCGTTGATCTCGGCGAGGTCCTTGAAGCGGCGTGAGAGGTCGCGCAGGCGCGTGAGGTCCTGGGCGACGTCGGGCTCGCCGAGCGCCGACTCGACCGTGTGCAACTCGTCCTCGAGGGACGCCAGCGTGTCGTCGAGGGAGTGCACCACGGCGACGCGACGCGGACCTAGGCCCGCGGAGCTCGAGTCTTGGAGGTCTTCTGCGCGTAACGCCGGTTGAAACGCTCGACGCGGCCACCAGTGTCCACGAGCTTCTGCTTGCCGGTGAAGAAGGGGTGGCACAGGTTGCACAACTCGACGTGCAACTCGGACTTGGTGGACTCGGTCACGAAGGTGTTGCCGCACGAGCAGGTGACGGTCGCTTCGCCGTAGTGGGGGTGGATATCAGTCTTCATGAGGCTCCTTGGTGCGAACAATCAGTCTAGTGGTCGATCAGCTCGTGGGATTCGGCCCTCGCGCGATCTCGCTGAGGAACTCGTCGTTGGAGCGGGTGGACTTCAGCTTGTCGATCAGCAGTTCCAGTCCGGCCGCGTCGCGCCCCTCCGACGCCAGGCCGTTCAGCACCCGACGCAGTTTCCACACCTGAGGCAGCATCTCGCGCGCGAACAGCAACTCCTCGTGTCGGGTGGACGACCCGTTGACGTCGATGGCCGGATAGAGCCGGCGCTCGGCGAGGCGGCGGTCGAGCTTCAGCTCCATGTTCCCGGTGCCCTTGAACTCCTCGAAGATGACCTCGTCCATCTTGGATCCGGTCTCGACCAGCGCGGTCGCGAGGATGGTGAGCGAACCGCCCTCCTCGATGTTGCGCGCGGCCCCGAAGAACTTCTTGGGCGGGTAGAGCGCTCCGGAGTCGACGCCGCCGGACATGATCCGTCCGGTGGCGGGTGCCGCCAGGTTGTAGGCGCGGGCCAGACGGGTGATGCCGTCGAGGATGATCACCACGTCACGACCCTGCTCGACCAAGCGCTTGGCGCGCTCGATCGCCAGCTCGGCGATGTGGGTGTGCTCCTCGGCGGGACGGTCGAAGGTGGAGGCGATGACCTCGCCACTCACGCTGCGGCGCATGTCGGTGACTTCCTCGGGCCGCTCGTCGACCAGCAGCACCATCAGGTGGACCTCGGGGTTGTTGGCCTCGATCGACTGGGCGATCTGCTTCATCACCGTGGTCTTGCCCGCCTTGGGTGGCGACACGATCAGCCCGCGCTGGCCCTTGCCGATCGGCGCCAGGAGATCGACGATCCGCGGCGTCAGGTCGCTCTTGCCCTCGTTGGTCTCGAGGCGCAGCTTCTCATCGGGGAACAGCGGGGTCAGGTCCTCGAAGCGCGGCCGCAGTCGGGCCACCTCCGGGTCCAGCCCCTGCACGCTGTCCACGCGCAGTAGCGCCGGGTACTTCTCATTCGACGCGGCCGGCCGGTACCCGCCGATGAGCACGTCGCCCTTGCGCAGGTGGTAGCGGCGCACCTGGTTGATCGAGACGTAGACGTCGGTCGGCGCCGGATGGAAGCCCTTGGTGCGCAGGAAGCCGTACCCGTCGTCACGCAGGTCCAGCAAGCCCGAGATCTCGAGGAGCTCGCCCGCGTAGGGCTGATCGGCGTTCGGCTGCATCTCGCCGCCGAAGCGCTCGCGGCCGGTGCGGTTGCGACGGTTGCGCCGACTGCGGCCATTGACGTCGTTGGTGAGGTCACGGGGCTGACGGTCGTTGCGCGAGGATGGGCGCGGCGCGGGAGCCGGGCGCTCGGGCGCGTCGATCACCGACGTCACCGTCGCGGCGAGCGCCGGGCTAGGCGACGTCGGGGCGACCGCGTCGCGCGAACTCGCGGGCGACGTCGACGTCGACGTCGACGACGACGACGGACCGTCACCGTGTGCGCCGTTCCCCGCCACCGACGGGGTGGCCCCGGCAGCGGTCGCGAACTCGCCGAACAGGTCGGCGAAGTCGTCGTCGGGGGTCGCCACCGTGCGCCGCGAGCGCACGATCCGCGACGATCCCGACGCGGGCTGGCTCGCGGGGGTGCTCGACGGCACGCTCGCGGGGCCGGCGCCGGCGGTGATCGCCTCGATGAGAGCGGACTTGCTCGCGCGCGCGCTCACGGCGACGCCCTGAGCGCGCGCAATTGTCTGGAGATCCTCACGCGTCTTGGCTTCGAGGACCGACCGGTCTGGGGAGGGCTGAGTCGCCATTGGTTCCTTTCTCGCCGCCCGCACGAGTTCGAGGGGGCCACGAAGAAAAATCAAGAGATGTCGTCGGGAAGAGTTCCGCACGTCGGCGTCGCGCCGATCGCGTACGACATCAATCAGTGTAGCGGCTGGCGAGGCGTCGCGCTCACTCCCCCAGCCGGGCCATCAACGCCTCAAGGGTGGCGTCGACGACGGGGGGGCGCGCGCTCGACGAGAGCGCGGTGTCGGGATCCTTCAGGCCGTTGCCGGTGAGCACGCAGACCACGGTCGCGCCCTCGGGCACGCCGAACTTCACGATGCCCGCCACCGATGCCGCCGATGCGGGCTCGCAGAAGACTGACTCGTGGCGCGCCAGGTACCGGTAGGCGTCCAGGATCTCGTCGTCGGTGACCGCGCGGATGTCGCCGTGCGACTCGTGCACCACCTCCAGCGCCGGCACCCAGCTGGCCGGGTTGCCGATGCGTATCGCACTGGCGATGGTCTCGGGGTTGGCCACCGGGTGGCCGAGCACGATGGGTGCGGCGCCGGCGGCCTGGAAACCCCACATGCGCGGCAGTGCCGACGAACGATGCGCCTCGTAGTACTGGAGAAAGCCGCGCCAGTAGGCGGTGATGTTGCCGGCGTTGCCCACGGGAATGGCCAGCACGTCCGGTGCCCGGCCCAACACGTCGACGATCTCGAAGGCGCCCGTCTTCTGACCCTCGATACGATCGGGGTTGATGGAGTTCACGATCGTGATCGGCAGATGCTGGGTCAGTTCGCGCGCGAGGTCGAGGGCCTGGTCGAAGTTCCCGCGGATCTGCAGCACGGTCGCGCCGTAGACCATGGCCTGGGCCAGCTTGCCCAGCGCGATCTTCCCCTCGGGCACCAGCACCACGCACTCGAGGCCCGCCTTGGCAGCGTAGGCGGCGGCCGCAGCCGAGGTATTGCCCGTCGAGCCGCAGATCACCTTGGTCGCACCCTGGGCCCTGGCCTTGGTGATGGCCATGGTCATACCGCGGTCCTTGAACGAGCCCGTTGGGTTCACGCCCTCGAACTTCAGCCACACGTGGGCGCCGAGGCGCTCGGACAGTCGATCGGCTCGCAGCAGCGGAGTGTTGCCCTCCTGGAGCGTCACCACCTCGTCGACTCCCGTGAGGTCGAACCACGCGGCGTACTCCTTTAGTAGTCCCCTCCAGCCGCTCACGTGCCACCTCCCTCGATCACCCGTACACAGGCGCCGATCGAGTCGACCGCCGCCAGCTGCGCCAGCTCGTCCAACGTCGCCCACACGTCGCGCGTCACGGCGGCGTGCGTGACGAAGGACAGCCGGGCCTCGTCGCCGTAGCCCGACTGCTCCATCGACTGGATCGACACGCGGTGACGGCCGAAGACCCCGGCCACGCTGGCCAGCACGCCGGGCTCGTCGAGCACGTCCAGACTCAGGTAGTAGACGCTCGAGAGGTCGCCGGGCTCGACGGTCGTCAGCGTGTCGTCCACGCTGAAGGGGACGTCGTGGCGCCCGCTGATCCGATTGCGCGCGGCGTCCAGCACGTCACCCAGCACGGCCGTCGCGGTGGGCCGCCCCCCCGCGCCCTGGCCCAGCCACATCAGCGGTCCGCTCGCCGCGCCCTCCACGAAGACGGCGTTCATCGCGCCGTGCACGGCCGCCAGCGGGTGGTCCATCGGCACCATCGCCGGATGCACGCGACGTGAGATGCCGCCGTCCACGCGCTCGGCCACGCCCAGGAGCTTGATCACGTACCCGGATCGGCGCGCGAACTCGACGTCCACCGCCCGCACCCCGGTGATGCCCTCGCGCAGGATCGGCTCACCGGTCAACTCGGTGCCGTAGGCCAGCGACGAGAGGATCTGGACCTTGGCCGCGGCGTCGAAGCCTTCGACGTCCGCACGGGGATCGGCCTCGGCGTAGCCGAGCACCTGCGCCTGCGCGAGGGCGTCGGCGTAGTCGCTACCGGCGCTGGTCATCTCGGACAGGATGAAGTTGGTCGTGCCGTTCACGATGCCCATCACGCGCTCGATGCGCTCGCCAGCCAGCGAGGTCCGCAGAGTGCGCAGGATCGGGATAGCCCCCCCAACGGCGGCCTCGTAGAAGAGGTCCACCCGATTCTCGTGGGCGAGGCGCGCCAGCTCGGTGCCGCACTCGGCCATGAGGGCCTTGTTGGCGGTCACCACCGACACCCCCCGGCGCAGGGCGGTCTCGATGTAGCCCCGTGCCGGCTCGATCCCCCCCATCACCTCGACCACGATGTCCAGGTCCGACGCGATCAGAGCCGCCACGTCGTCGGTGAGCAGCGAGGACGCCACGCCCGGTCGCTCCCGGTCGCAGTCGCGTACGGCCACGCCGACGACCCGCACGTCCGCGGTCGCCGCGTCGACCAGGGCGACGTGACGTGACGGATCACCGAGCAGTCGAACCAGTTCCGCGCCGACGAAGCCGGCGCCGAGAACCCCGACGCGAACGACCGGCGAATTCATGGCCCAAGGCTAACCGCTGACCGCCCCATCGCCGACCTCCAGACGCGCCAGATCGTCGAAGGTCTCGCGGCGCAGCACGAGTCGCGCGCGTCCGTCGGCGACGACGACGACGGCCGGTCGAGGTACCCGGTTGTAGTTCGAGGCCATGGCGTAGCCGTAGGCGCCGGTCACCGGCGTCGCCACCAGGTCACCGACTCCCGTGTCGCTCGGCAACCACCCCTCATCGACCAGGACGTCGCCACTCTCGCAGTGCTTGCCCACCAGGCGTACCGGTCGATCACGCGGCGCCAGGGGCCGCGCCACGTCGAACGCCTCGTAACCGGACCCGTAGAGCACCGGGCGAGGGTTGTCGCTCATCCCGCCGTCCACCGCGACGTAGGTGCGCCGCGCCAGCGGCTTGATCGCACCCACGCGATAGATCGTCAGCGCCGCCTGGGCCACGATAGCCCGCCCGGGCTCGGCCAGCAGGCGCACCCGGGGGTCCAGCCCCGCCTCGTGAACCCGTCGACGCAGCGCCTCGCCCCACTGCGTGATCGACGGCGCCCGCTCCCCGGCCACGTACCCCACGCCGAGGCCGCCACCCACGCAGAGCTCGTCGAAATCGTCAGCGCGGGTGAACTCCACCAGCACGTCGACCAGCTCCGCGAACGGTGCCAGATCGAAGATCTGGCTGCCGATATGCGCGTGCACCCCGCGCACGCGCACCCCGGGAATCGCGCGTAGAAGATCAATGGCGCGCCGCGCGTCGCCCGTCGCCACCGAGAAGCCGAACTTGGTGTCCTCTTGACCAGTGCGCACGAACTCGTGGGTATGGGCCTCGATGCCGGGCGTGACGCGCACCACGCAGTCGACCGACCGATCGGCGTCGACGAGTGCGGCGAGCCGGGTGATCTCGGTGAAGTTGTCCACCACGATGCGGCGCACTCCGAGAGCCACCGCGCGCGCCAGCTCCTCGTCGGACTTGTTGTTCCCGTGCAGCACCACGCGCGACGCCGGGACCCCGGCGCGGATCACCAGATCCAGTTCGCCCCCGGTCGCCACGTCCAGGCAGAGACCCTCCTCCAGGGCCAGGCGAGCCACGGCGGAACAGAGGAACGACTTGGTCGCGAACGCGACCCCGTCGTCGAAGACTCGAGCCGCCTCACGCGCTCGGGCGCGCAGAGTCGACTCGTCGTAGACGAAGAGGGGCGTCCCGTAGGTCACAGCCAGTTTCTCAAGATCGACGCCGCCGATCGAGGTCCCCGCGTCGCTGCACGAGGCCGTGTCGGGGAGCAAAGTCGAGACAATCGGTTCCGCCACCTCCCAACAGTAGGCGCGCGGCCCAGGACACCCGCTCGTGAGACGGCGCCACGAGGGTCCGGTAGGATACCGACGTCGCCCTCGTAGCTCAGGGGATAGAGCATTGGCCTCCGAAGCCATGTGCGCAGGTTCGAATCCTGCCGGGGGCACCGCGTGTAAGACCAGATGGCGACCGTAAAAACTGCAAAGTGCCGGGCGGGGGAAAGGGTTGCTCCCGGCTCTACCCGGCGCCGGCTGCGGTGAGCACCCCGTGAATAGTGGTCCCACGTCTCGGCGTCGCAACACCCAACAACGCCCCGCGGAGCCACTCGGCGCCGGTCCCAAAGCGTCCGGCGTTCGAGCGCACGGCTACGGGGCTGACCGAACGCGATTGACCCGCGACGCGGCCGACGAGGTGACGACCCAGTACTAACGCGTCACGAGCGCGCCCGCGGCGTGTCGATCGAACCCTCGTGCCGCGGACGGCGAGCCAGCACGAAGTAGAGGGTGCCCGCGACGACGAGACCGACCGGAGCGGAGAAGTCAGCGCCGCCAAGCCACCCGGCGGGCCCGCAGCGAGCGGCTGGCACACCCGTGCAGTAGAACGAGCCGAAGGCGTTCGACACCGGCGTCATCCAGTGAAACGGGAAGTTCACCGGCGGCGGCGCCTTGGAGAAGCACGCGGTCGCGCTGAGCAGTCCGCCCACGAACGCGATGACCCCGGGAAGGTGAACGCCGTAGCGACCCGTAAAGTAGCGTGACCCCCGATCGGTGCGCTCGAGGTCGCGTGACACGTAGCGGCGACCCCGCATCCACCAGTCCACGAGAAAGACCCCGAGCCACGGCGCGATCCACACGATGATGACCCCGACGAACTCCTTGGTGTACGCCGAGAAGGACGACTGGAACGTCGCCCACACGGTCAGCAGGCCCGCCAACACCCCATCCAAGAGCACCGCCTGGTAGCGACGGATCCGCACGCCCGTGGCCAGCAGCGACACGCCCGAGGAGTACAGCACCAGAGCGTCGATGCTGAACATCTGCACGATCGCCACGACCATCACCGCCACCACCGCCCACGACGGGAAGGTGCTCTGATGGCGGAAGACCTCGAAGGGGTTGGCACCGTTCCACACCGCGCTCGTGGAGAGGAACGTGAAGAGCAGCGCGCCCACCGTCATCAAGACGATCTCGGGCAGCGCCGTCGCCACGAACACCCACCCCACCACCGCGCGGGGGGAGGACGTGGGCGACACGTAGCGCGAGTAGTCGTTGGCGCACTCGGTCCAGCCCAGCCCCGACAGGGCCACGACGAAGGCCAAGCCCGCGCTGTCGATCTCCCAGCCACCGGTGACGCCCCCGTAGCCGAGGTTCACGTGGGGCAGGGCGAACAGCGCGACCAACACGAAGACGGCGATGAAGGGCCAGATGAGCGCGCGCAGCACCCGCACCATCGTGGCGTGACCGAAGAAGGGCAGCACGGTCTGAATCACGCAGGCCGTCACGATGAAGGTCACCTTGAGCCCCGCGCCCACGCGTACCCCCGCGATCTGGCTCACGACCACCGACGCACCCACGATGAGGATCAGCGCCTCCACCTCGAAGCCCAGCTGCGTGATCCAGTTGATGAAGCTGACCAGGCGCGCACCTCGTGTACCGAAGGCCGCCCGACTGATCGCGAAGGTCGTCGTTCCCGCTTGGATCCCCTGCAGCGACGCCACACCCACGAGGAGGTAGGAGAGATTGCCCACCACGATGAGGATGAGCGCCGTACGAAAGCCGATACCGAAGCCCATGAGTAGTGCGCCGTAGACGACGTAGGCGATGTTGATCGACGAGCCCGTCCACATCGCCGCGATGGTACGGGGCGACGCCCAGCGCTCGACGCGCGGCACGACGTCGACGCCCCGACGCTCGACGCGAAAGGTCCGCGGCGGCGCGACCTCGCTCACGACACGATGATCATGCGCACCGTGTCGGTGACGGCCGTACCTCCCGAGCGCGAGCCGGCCATCACCACGACGGCGTCGCCCGGCTTGGCCAGGCCCGACAGCTTCAGCTGGGTCACCGCGAAGTCGCAGAGCTCGTCGATGTCCGTGGCCGGCGACAGGTAGACCTCCTGGACGCCCCACGACGCGCGCAACTGCAGGGCAGTCTTCTCACTCGGGGTGATGGCCACGATGGGCATCGGTGGCCGGAAGCGCGAGATCGCCCGCGCGGTCATGCCCGAACGAGTACAGGCCACGATGGCGACGGCGTTCTCCTCCATCGCCGCGCGCCACGCGGCGCCCGTGACCGTCGCCGTAATGCGCGTCGACTGGGTGCCGATTCCCACGATCTGCTGCACGCCGAGCGACGAGCCCCACTTCAGGTAGTCGAAGGACTGCTCGGCGCGGCGCACGATGCGGTCCATCGTCTGGACCGTCGCGACCGGGTCGTCGCCGATGGCCGTCTCCCCGCTCAGCATGACGGCGCTCGCTCCGTCCAGGACCGCGTTGGCCACGTCGGTCACCTCCGCACGGGTGGGCACCTGGGAGTGGGTCATCGACTCGAGCATCTGGGTGGCCACCACGACGGGACGGGCGTAGCGCACGCCGTGGCGCACGATCTCCTTCTGCAGGTGCGGGACCTCCTCGATCGGCATGCGCACCCCCAGGTCGCCCCGCGCGACCATGATGGCGTCGGAGACCGCGATGATCTCGTCGAGGTTGTCGACTCCCTCGGCGGTCTCGATCTTGGCCATCAGCATGATGTCGTCGCGCGAGAGCACCGTGCGCGTCGACACCACGTCGAAGGCCGAGCGAACGAAGGAGACGGCCAGGATCTCGAAGTCCTCGCTGCGCAGGGCCTCGAGCCGGTCCCGATCGTCGGCCGTGGGCAGGCGATCGTTCAGGATCGACGACGGCAGCGACAGCCCCGGCTTGCCCATGACCGTGCCCCCCGAGGTAACCAGGGCCCGCGACTCGGGCCCACTCTGGGTCACGCTCAACGAGACGCCGCCATCACCGATGTGGATCGCGTCGCCGACGCGCAGGAGCGACAGGACGTCGCGCCGCTCGACCACGATCCGCGACGCGGTCGAGCCCGTGCCAAAGCCCTCGACCAGCTCGATCACGTCGCCGACGTTCAGCGCGACGGGGTCGGTGCCGAAGGATCCTGCGCGGATCTTCGGTCCCGGGATGTCCACCATCAGCGCCACGTCGGGGGCCAGGTGTCGCAGACGGCGCAGACGGTCGATCCCCGAGGGGATATCGCCGTGGGCGAAAGAGAGCCGGAAGACGTCCACGCCCGCCTCCACCAGCTCGCGGATGATCTGGTCGCTCTCCGAGGCCGGTCCGACTGTGGCAACGATTCGCGTACGGCGCACACCCAATCCCTTCCTCGCGTTGATCAAGTCTACGAGATGCGTCGCCGCGCTCCGGACGCCACGCCGTCCCCGATCGCGAGAGCGCGTCGGGGACGCGGGAGGACGTCGCGTAGGGCATTTGGTCCCGGGAGTCGCCGAGTACGATGACCTTCGAGACCTTCGACCCGCACCCGGATGCGGGCTCGTCGGGATGCTCAAAGGAGGACCGCGTGGAGCCGACGAACGACCAGGACCCGAGTTACTACCACCGGGTGGTCGACTGTCAGTGGGCGTGTCCCGCCCACACCAACGTGCCGGGCTACATCCGGCTCATCGCCCAGGGGCGCTTCACCGACGCGTACATGCTCAATCGCGAGTCCAACGTCTTCCCGGGGATCCTCGGGCGCACGTGCGACCGTCCCTGCGAGCCCGCGTGCCGACGGGGTCGCGTCGACGGCAACCCGGTGGCGATCTGTCGGCTCAAGCGCGTCACCGCGGACCTGAAGGACGACATCACGGATCGCTTGCCGACCGCGCCCGCACAGAAGAACGGCAAGCGCGTCGCGTGCATCGGCGCGGGTCCCTCGTCACTCACGGTCGCCAACGACCTGGTTCCCCTGGGCTACGAGGTCGTGATGTTCGAGCAGTTCGCCACGGCGGGCGGCCTGATGCGCACCAACATCCCCGAGTTCCGCCTCCCCGACGAGGTCCTCAACAGCGAGACTCAGGCGATCCTCGACATGGGCGTGGACATCCGCTACAACTCCCCCATCACCAGCCTGCGCTCACTGCTCGAGGAGAACTTCGACGCCATCTTCGTCGGCGTAGGGGCGCCGCGCGGCAAGGGGCTGGAGATCCCGGGCCGCCACGACGAGACCGGCCCCGAGTCCCACATCCACATCGGCATCGACTGGCTGGAGTCCGTCTCGTTCGGCCACGTCACCAACATCGGCGAGCGCGTCCTGATCATCGGCGTGGGCAACACCGCGATGGACTGCTGTCGCACCTCACTGCGCCTCGGCGGCACCGACATCCGAGTCATGGCGCGTCGCCCTCGCGAGTACTTCAAGGCCTCGGCCTGGGAGCTCGAGGACGCCGAGGAGGAAGGCGTGGCGATCGTCGTCAACCACGCGCCCCGGCGCTTCGTGATCGAGGACGGCCGTCTGGTGGGCATGGAGTTCGACGTCGTCGAGTGGGACGAGGGCGCGCGCCACTCGACGGTGCTCGACACCGTGACCATCCCCTGCGACGACGTCATCTTGGCAATCGGCCAGGAAAACGCCTTCCCCTGGATCGAGCGCGACCTGGGTCTGACCTTCGGCGAGTGGGACATGCCGGTGGTCGACGAGACCACCTTCGAGTCGACGCTGCCGGGCGTCTTCTTCGGCGGCGACGCCGCCTGGGGACCGAAGAACATCATCTGGGCGGTGGCCCACGGCCACCAGGCGGCCATCTCCATCCACCAGTTCTGCCACGGCCAGAGCCTTGCCGAGCGACCGGCGCCGGGCATGAACCTGCTCAGCCAGAAGATGGGCATGAACGAGTGGAGTTACTACAACGACTACAACCCGTCGCCGCGCCAGCAGATGCGCCACATCGAGCTGACCGAGCGCTTCCAGTCGCTCAACCTCGAGGTCGAGCTCGGCTTCACCGCCGAGCAGACCGCGCGCGAGGCGCAGCGCTGCCTCAACTGCGACGTCGAGACGGCGTTCCAGGCGTCGCTGTGCATCGAGTGCGACGCGTGCGTCGACATCTGCCCGGTGCAGTGCCTGACCATCACGCACAACGGCGACGAGGCGGACCTTCGCGGCCGCCTCTCGGCACCGTCGGTCAACCTGGACCAGCCGCTCTACGTCTCGGCGCCGCTGCCCCAGACCGGGCGGGTCATGGTGAAGGACGAGAACGTGTGCGTGCACTGCGGCCTGTGCGCCGAGCGCTGTCCCACGTCGGCGTGGGACATGGCGGAGTTCACCCTCCAGATCCCGTACGCCTCGAACCCCGGGGTGTTGCGCATCCCGGTGCCGACCCAGCCGACGTCCGACGTGAGGAGTTGACCAATGTCCCTCGACACCGCCCCCGCCACCGCCACGCGCGTGAACGACTTCTCGGTGAAGCTCGCCAACGTGAACGGCACGGGCTCCGCGAGCGCCAACAGCCTGCTGATGCAGGCCATCTTCCGGATGGGCATCCCCGTCTCGGGAAAGAACCTCTTCCCGTCGAACATCCAGGGCCTGCCCACCTGGTACGAGATCCGCGTCAACAAGACCGGCTACACGGCCCGCGCCCTCAACTACGACCTCATGGTCGCCATGAACGCGCAGACCTACGCCGAGGACATCCGTGACGTGAACACCGGCGGCTACGTCCTCTACGACTCCTCGTGGCCGCTCGACGAGGATCTGCTGCGCGAGGACGTGACGTTCCTCGGCGTCCCCCTCGCCACGATGTGCATCGAGAACTTCGTCGCCCCGCGCGAGCGGATCCTGATGAAGAACATCGCCTACGCCGGCGCCATCGTCGCGCTGCTGGACATCGACGCGGACCTCGTGGCCAACCTGCTCGGCGAGACCTTCGCCCGCAACGAGCGCCTTCGCGAGTCGAACCAGAAGGCGTTTCGCCTCGGCTACGACTACGCGCGCGAGAACTTCTCCTGCCCCCTGCCCTTCCGCGTCGAGCCCATGGAGGCGACGCGCGACTCGATCCTGATCGACGGCAACACCGCCGCCGCGCTGGGCTGCCTGTACGCCGGCGCGACAGTGGCCGGGTGGTACCCGATCACCCCGGCGACGGCCGTGATGGACAACTTCACCAAGCTCTGCGCCACCTACCGGCGTGAGACCATCCCCGGAGAGTCCCCCGACGACCCGCCCACCGTGCGCAACAACTACCTCATCGTCCAGGCCGAGGACGAGATCGCCGCGATCGGCATCGTGCTCGGCGCGTCGTGGAGCGGGGCACGCTCCTTCACCTCCACCTCGGGTCCGGGGATCTCGCTCATGAACGAGCTGCTCGGCCTGGCCTACTACACCGAGATTCCCGCCGTCGTCATCGACGTACAGCGCACCGGCCCGTCGACCGGCATGCCCACGCGCACCCAGCAGGCCGACATCCTGCTCTGCGCCTACGCCTCGCACGGCGACACCAAGCACATCCTGCTGTTCCCCAAGGACCCGGCCGAGTCCTTCGACTTCGCGGTCAAGTCGTTCGACTTGGCCGAGCACTTCCAGACGCCCGTCTTCGAGCTGTTGGACCTGGACATCGGGATGAACGACTGGGTCGTGCCCAAGCTCACCTGGGACGAGGGGTACGTGCCCGACCGGGGACGGGTCCTGCACGACGAGGACCTGGCGGGGATGAGGGAGTTCTTCCGCTACGCCAACGCGGACGCGGACCACGTCACCGCCCGCACGCTGCCGGGATCGGATGAGAAGGGCGCCTACTTCATCCGCGGCTCGGGCCACGACCAGTACGGTCGCTACACCGAGGACGCCGCCGCCTACCAGGAGGTCGTGGACCGCCTGAAGAAGAAGCACGCCGCCGCGGCCGCCTACGTCCCCGCCCCGATCGTCGAGCGTCACGACGGTGCCACGATCGGCGTGCTCACCCTGGGCAGCTGCGACCTCGCGGTGCGCGAGGCGATCGACCTCCTCGCGCAGCAGGGCGTGGTAGCGGACTTCATGCGGGTCCGGGGCTTCCCCTTCGCGCCGGCGGTGCGTTCCTTCGTCGAGCAGCACGCCCACTGCTTCGTCGTCGAGCAGAATCGTGACGGCCAGCTGCGCTCGCTCATCGCGATCGAGACCGGGGTCCCGATCGAGTCGATGACGTCAGTCCTCGCCTACGGGGGCTTCCCGCTGAGCGCGCAGCAGGTCGTCGAGAGCATCAACACGGAACTAGGGAAGTAGAAGGGTCGCCATGCCGTCCATCACCAAGCCACTCATTCCCCTCGCACCGCTGCCCAAGAACGACTTGGGCCTGACCATTCGCGACTACGAGGGGGCGATGTCGACGCTCTGCGCGGGGTGCGGCCACGACTCGATCACCGCCGCCATCGTCCACGCGTTCTGGGAGTTGTCGACGCCCCCCCACACGATCGCCAAGCTGAGCGGCATCGGCTGCTCGTCCAAGACGCCGACGTACTTCGTGCGCGGCGCCCACGGCTTCAACTCGGCCCACGGCCGGATGGCCGCGATCGCCACCGGCGCCTACGCCGCCAACCGCGAACTCACGTACATCGGCATCTCCGGCGACGGGGACTCGCTCTCCATCGGCATCGGGCACCTCGCCCACGCCATCCGCCGCAACGTGAAGATGGTCTACGTGATCGAGAACAACGGCGTGTACGGGCTCACCAAGGGTCAGCTCTCGGCGTCGGCGGACATCGGATCGCGCCCGAAGAAGGGTGATCCCAACATCATCGCCCCGATCGACCCGATCCTCCTGGGCCTGGCGATGGGCGCCACGTTCCTCGCCCGCAGCTTCTCGGGCGACAAGGAGCAGCTCATCCCGATCCTGAAGGCCGCCGTCGCGCACAACGGCCTCGCGCTCATCGACGTCATCTCGCCGTGCGTCACCTTCAACGACCACGAGGGATCGACCAAGAGCTACCGCTTCATGCGCGAGCACGAGGTCAAGGAGGTGGTGGCCGACTTCGTGCCACTGCGCCGCGAGATCCAGGCCACGATCCCCGCCGACGGCACGCGCGTCGTGCCGATGCACGACGGCAGCATCGTGCGGTTCCGGTCGGTGCCCGCAGACTACGACCCGCGCGACCGCGAGACGGTCGAGGGCTACATCCGCGACCACCAGAGCCGCGGCGAGATCGTCACGGGTCTGCTCTACGTCAACGAGTCGGCCCAGACGCTGCACGAGATGGGTCAGACGCCGCCGACGGGCCTCAATCGCATTCCCGTCAGCGAGCTGTGTCCTGGCGCGGCGGCGCTCGACGCCCTCCAGGAGGACTTCCGCTAACCGCTAGCTCCGCTCGACAGCCGGTAGGGCCGGCGACCCCGCCGCCGCCGCGACGAAGCGCTCGGCGAGCGTCGGCGCCGCCGAGAGGTGCTGGTGCAGGTAGCTCGCCACCAACGAGCCGCTCACGTAGCCGGCGCGTCCCCCACCGAAACGGCCCGTGAGCTCGAGGCCCTCCCCCGGGGGTGAGACCACCGAGCGGTGATACTCGTGGCCGCGAAGCACGGTGCCGGCGGGACCCAGGACGCTGTCGTGTCGGGCGACGGCCTCGCGATAGCCGAGGGTCAGGCGATCGGTCATCGTGGCGTGCGCCCCCTCCAGGACGCCGGCCATCGCGACGCCGTCGAGGGACTCACAGAGCCAGAGGTAGCCCCCACACTCCGCCCAGGTCACGAGTCCCCCTGCCACGCGGCGACGCACGTCGGCCAGGAGTGGTCGGTTCTCGCCCAGCGCCGCCGCGAAGACCTCGGGAAAGCCGCCGCCGGCGTACAGCGCGCGACACCCTTCAGGGATCGCCGGCGCCTCCAGCGGGTCGAAGGGGACGCAGCGCGCACCGGCCTGCTCGAGGAGCTCCAGGTTCTCGGGATAGACGAAGCTGAAGGCCGGTCCCGCGCACACCGCCACGTCGCAGCGCGCCTGGAACCGGGCGCGCGGCGGGTCGGCGACCGACACCGTGGCGGCGCTGCGCGCCAGGGCCACGAACGCGTCCAGGTCGAGCGCTCGCTCGACGGCGTCGCCCAGACGGGCGACGGACGCGCGGGCCGACGCCGGGTCCTCCGCGACCGGGACCAGCCCGAGGTGGCGTTCGCGCCAGACGAGTGCGTCGTCGCGCGCGAGGACGCCGAGCACCGGAATCCCGAGGGGCGCCAGGGCCTCGCGCAGCAGCGTCGCGTGACCCGGGCTGCCGACCTGATTGAGCACGACTCCGCCCAGGCGCACGTCCGGGCGATAGGTCGCGAAACCGTGCACCAAGGCCGCCACCGAGCCGCTCATGGCCGACGCGTCGACCACGAGGATCACCGGGGCGCCGAGCAGCACGCTGATCGCCGCGGTCGAGCCGTCGACCGACGTCGTACCCGAGCCGTCGAAGAGGCCCATCACCCCCTCCACGACCAGCACGTCGCTGCCGCTCGCGGCGCGCGCGGCCAGCCCGGCCACCATCGTCGAATCCGAGAGGTAGGCATCGAGGTTGCGCCCCGGCCGACCGGTCGCGAGAGCGTGATAGCTCGGGTCGATGAAGTCCGGCCCCACCTTGGCCGACCCCACGCGCAGGCCCCGGGCGCGCAACGCGCTCATCACCCCGGTCGCCACCGTGGTCTTGCCCACCCCCGAGTGGGTGCCGGCGATGACGATGCGAGGACCCAGGCGCGCGATGCTCGCAGCGTACCAGCAGCCGCTCGCCGACCCCTACGCGCCGCGACGGGCGCCGGTAGAGTGACCCGGTGAGCCCCGACTGCCGCGACGACGCGACGCCCAACGAGGAGTCCCGGGTCACGCTGCGTGGCGACGCGGGCCGCGCGCGACTGCGCGACGCCCTCGCCGAGGTCGCGAACGAGTGGCCCTACCTGCGAGCCGCGGTGGAACCGACGGACGAGTTCGCCCACGAGGGCGATGACCTCGACGGCCGCTGGCTCTCGGGGGCGCGGCTCGTCGACGACCCCGACTGGCTGGCGTACGTGATGGACGACTGCGGCCGTCGACTGGGCAGTGACGACCCCACGGTAGCAGCGTCGCTCTTCGTCCAGAACTACGCGTACCGCATCGTCACGCTCGCACTGGCCTGCGCGATGGCCGCCGGCGTGCTGCCCGCGTCGTCGGCGGCCGCCACGGCCGTCGTCGTGCGCAACGGGCGGCCCACGACCGTCGGCTACCTCGCTCCGGTCGTCACCGTGCTCGCCCCCGACGCGGCGTCCGCGACGCACGCCTGGAGCGACGATGGGGTACGCGACGCGGCACTGGCCCAGTTACTCGACAGCGCCGTCGCTCACCACCTCGCACCGCTCGTGGCCAACGTGCGGCAGTGCCGGCGCGTCGGCGAGCCGCTGCTCTGGGGCAACGTCGCCTCGTCGGCGGCGGTGGGCTTTCGCACGATGGAGGGCCGCTACGGCTCGTGGGTGCGCGACGTCGCCGATCGCTTCTTCGCCCTGGCCCCCGCCCCGCTTCAGGGCCGGGGCTCGTTCCTGGCGCTCGAGTCCGGGGGGCGCCGCGGCTGGTACTGGGAGCGACGAAGCTGCTGCCTCTACGACCGTCTGCCCGGCGCGATCCGCTGCGCCGACTGCTCGCGCACGCCGAGCGCGGCCCGGCGCGAGGCCTACCGCGCCCAGCTCGCGTCGGACGCGACCTAGGCCCGTCCCAGCGTCAGGCGCGGGGGCGTCGACGACTCGTCGAGCAGCGCCATGATCGCCGCGGTGTCCAAGTGATCGGCGATGAGGTCGGCCAGCCGATCGAATCTCTCCTCACGACGCCGGGCGAAGGAGTGCGTCGGGGCCACGACGAAGCGCCGCCCCGTGCGCGCGGCCACGTCGGCGAGGAAGCCGCGGCGCCACTCGTCGTTCTCGAAGATCCCGTGCCACGTGGTGCCCGACACCGCCCCCACCACGCACCCCTCGTCCGCGACGAGCGGGTCGCCCTCCTCGACCACCACGGGTCCGTGATGGATCTGGTAGCCCCGCACGACCGAGCCGTCGCTCAGCGTGCGCGCGACCTGCGCCAGAACCTTGGTGGCCTGGAACACCGTGTGCACGGGCAGCAGCCCGAGTGCGGTCACCCGCCCCTCTCGGCTCTCGACCGGGTCGTCGATGTCACGGCCCAGCATCTGGTAGCCGCCGCACACGCCCAGGATCGGTCGTCCGTGCGCGGCGCGGCGCGCCAGCGCCGAGTCGAAACCACGCCGGCGCAGCCAGTCGAGGTCGTGCACGGTGGCCCGCGTCCCGGGCAGGATGACCAGGTCGCAGTCGGCCATCTCCTCGGGTCGGTACAGCGGGCGCACGACGACGCCCGGCTCGTCCAGGAGCGGGTCGAGGTCGGTGAGGTTCGACGCGCGCGGCAGGCTCACCACGCCCACCGTCAGGACGTCCTCGCCCCGCGGTGGCGGACCGTCGCGCCACGCGGTGACGTCGGTCGCGTCCTCGGTGTCGATCTCCAAGCCCGGCGCGTAGGGCACCACACCCAGGGTCGCGCGTCCCGTGAGGGCCGCCAGCTGGTCGAGGCCACCGCGCAGCAGACGTTGCTCGCCGCGAAACTTGTTCACGACGAAGCCGCGGATCACGTCCTGGTCCGCCCCGTCCAGGACGGCCAGGGTCCCCACGAAGGCGGCGAAGACGCCACCGCGATCGATGTCACCGACGAGGACGGCGGGCACGCCCGCCGCGCGCGCGAAGCCCAGGTTGACGATGTCACTCGCGCGCAGATTGATCTCGGCGGGACTGCCCGCTCCCTCGCAGATCACCACGTCGAATCGTTGGCGCAGATCGCGATGAGCCTCGACCACGACGTCGAGCAGACCAGCCCGCGACGGCCACCGTCGAGCCTCGAGATCGCCCACCGGGTGGCCCAGGACGATCATCTGGCTGCGGGTGTCGGTTCCCGGCTTCAGCAGAACCGGATTCATCACCACCTCGGGCTCGATCCCGCACGCAGCGGCCTGGGCCACCTGCGCACGCCCCATCTCCCCGCCGTCGCGGGTCACGTAGGAGTTGAGCGACATATTCTGCGCCTTGAAGGGGGCCACCGTGACGCCCTCGCGGCGCAGCCACCGGCACAGCCCGGTCACGATCGTGCTCTTGCCCGCGCCCGAGGACGTTCCCAGCACGAGCAGCGAGGCGCCGCTCACTCCTCGCGCCTCTCCGTGACCTGCGCCGACTCGAAGGTCGCCATCTCGCGGAGGATCTTGGCGCTCGCCTGCACGACCGGCACCGCGAGCGCCGCGCCGCTCCCCTCACCCAGACGCAGGCCCAGATCGATCACCGGCGTGACACCGAGGAAGTCGAGTCCGACTCGCGCACCGGGCTCGCGCGAGAGATGGCCACCGATCAGGTACCCGCGCACGTCGTCGCACCACGCCGCCGCGACGACGGCCGCCGCCACGGCGATGACGCCGTCGAGCACCACCGGCACCCGCGCCGCCGCCCCGGCCATGATGAACCCGGCTAGGGCGGCGATCTCGAGCCCGCCCACCTGCGCCAGCACCTCGGCGGGCGTCGCCTCGGCGGGCAGCCGCGCGAGCGCTCCCTCGATGACGGCGATCTTGCGACGCAGCGTCGCGTCGTCGATGCCGGTGCCGCGACCGGTCACCTTCTCCGGCGCCGTCGTCGTGAGGGCCGCGATCAGCGCGGCCGACGATGTCGTGTTGCCGATGCCCATATCACCGGTCACGAGCAGCCGAGCCCCCGTCTCGACCAACTCCGTGCCAACGGTCGCGCCCACGTCGAGGGCCGCCGCGACCTGCGCCCCGGTCATCGCCGGACCGTCGGCCAGGTTCGCCGTTCCTCGAGCCACGTTGCGACGCTGGAGCATCGGGCTCGACGTCGAGAGGGGAGTCGCCACTCCCACGTCCACGACCGTGACCGACGCCCCCACGTGGCGAGCGAGCACGTTGATTGCCGCGCCCCCCTCGCAGAAGTTCGCCACCATCTGCGCCGTCACCTCCTGCGGCCACGGCGACACGCCGGTCACGGCCACGCCGTGGTCCCCGGCGAAGACCGCGATCGCCACCGGCTCGGGCACGGGGGCCGGACAGACACCGGCGATGGCGGCCAACTGGACGCTGAGGTCCTCCAACTGGCCGAGCGAGCCGGACGGCTTGGTCAGGCGATCCTGCAGGTCGCGCGCGCGCGCGGCCGCCGTCTCGTCGAGCGGCGCCACGCTCCGCACCAATTGGTCGAACAGTCCCTCGGTCATCTCTCTTCCTCTCTCACACTGGGTGAACTCGCACTGGGTGAACTCCCCGCGGCCGCGCCCTCGTGGCGCAACGAGGCGACGCGCGCCAGCCACGGCGCCACGCGCGCGAGCGCGGCGTCGAGCCGCTCGAGCCCGCGCTCATCGGGCACGGCGATGCGCACCACCCCCGGCATGGCGAAGCTCGCGCAGTCGCGCACCACGATCGCCTCGCGCGCGAGCACGTCACGAAGTCCCGGGCGCTCCACCAGCAGCCAGTTGGCGTCCGAGGGTCGCGCCACCAGTCCGTGCCGCGCGAGCAGATCGCGAAGCTCCTCGCGCAGGGCGCGTACGCCCGCGCTCTCTCGAACCAGGTCGACCGGTTCGAGAAGGTCGGCCAAGGCCTCGCTGGCCAGACCGTTGAGCGACCAGTGCGGCTGGCGTCTCGCGCACGCGTCGATCAGCGCGGGGTCGCCCAGCACGTAGCCGACGCGCAGCCCCGGACAGGCCAGCAGCTTGGTCAGCGAACCGACCACGACGGCGTCGTGGTCGCCCCTCGTCCACTCCCCGGTGGCCAGTGGGTAGAAGGCCTCGTCCCACACCGCGGCGCGGGCGTCACGCGGCGCCAGGACTCCCGTGGGATTGTGGGGGTTCGATCGCCACCGCGGCCCGTCGCCGCGCGGGTGCAGGCCAAACTCCGGCTCGACGACCGAGCCACTGATCACCGAGGCCACGAGGACGATGGCCTCGGCGCCGCCGTTGGTGAGCAGGAGGCGCTCCGGCGCCACTCCCATCGCCGCGGTCAGCGCCCGGGTCGCCGCCGACGGATCGGGGTAGCGAGCGATGGCGTCGAGGTGCCGCGCGAGAACCGGGCGGGGATCGCGCGCGAGGGGGTTCATCGACGCCGAGAGGTCGAGCACATCGTTCACGTCGAGCCCCAGGGCCCGTGCGACGCGCGCGCCGTCGCCGCCGTGATTCCCGGGAGCCGGAATATCCGTCACGACGTCCACCACCACTGCGCCAGCCCCGCCACCACCAACAGCCCAGCGAGCGCCCCGGCGACGTCGCGGCTCAGGCGCACCGAGCGGGCGATGTCCGACGACTGCGCATCCGGGCCCCACCCCAGGATCGGCCGCACCTCCTCGCGCTCACCGTAGCGATTGCGCCCACCCAGGCGTCGTCCGAGGGCCGCGGCGAAAGCCGCCTCCGCCACGCCAGCGTTGGGGGACGGGTGGGCGGGGGCCTGGCGACGAACGGCCTCGCGCACCGCGCGGTGCGCCGGGGGGCGCACCAGGGCCACGAGCATCGCCGTCGCCCGGGCGGGCAGCCAGTTCGCGAGGTCGTCGAGCCGGGCGCTCGCCCACCCGTAGTTCTCGTAGCGCGTCGAGTGGTGGCCCACCATCGCATCCATGGTGTTGACCGCGCGGTACCCCAGGGCCCCCGCCGGCCCGCACCACGCCGCCCACAGCGCGGGAGCGACGATGGCGTCCACCGTGTTCTCCGCCACCGACTCCACCACCGCGCGGGCGATCTCCGACGCGGCGAGGCCCTGGGTCTCGCGCCCGACCAGGCTCACCAGCCGGGTCCGCGCCACCTCGAGATCGCCGGCCGACAGCGCGGCGTCCACCTGACGGGCGGCGTCGCGAAGCGCCCGACCTCCCACGGCCACGGTCGTCGCGAGCGCAGCCGAACGCACCAGCCGTCCGACCCCCAGGCCGATCCCCAGACCCACCAGTGCGTACGCGACCCCTGGCGCACGGCGATCGCGATAGAGGGCACGCTCGAGCGCCCCCATCACGGCGCCGAAGCCCACCACCGGATGCCACGACGCGGGCGGCTCGCCCAGCCACCGGTCCGCCACCAACCCCGCGGCGGCCCCCAGCGGCCACACGACCCGGCGCGCGACTCTCAACGCCACGCCAGCACCACCAGCGCGCAGGTCTCGCCCAACACCCCCGCGGCGCCGAGCACGTCACCGGTGTAGCCGCCGATCCGCCGCCACGACACCAGGCCCACGGCGGCCACGGCGAGAACCTCGGCGACGAGGGACCACCAGCCTCGCGCACCGCGCGACCAGACGAGCGCGGCGCCGGCGAGCACCATGCCCACGACCATCGACGACGCCACCGCGACACGCAGCGCCCCGCCGCGCGAGCCCGCTCCGAGGAAGTTCGTCACCAGGCCGCCCGAGCGCGCGTAGGGCAGAGCCCAGGTCATCGCGACCATGAGGGTGCGCGACGCGCACCAGATCCCGGCCACCGCCAGGACGGTGGGCCGCACGCTCGCCAGCGCGCCCACACGCAGCGCCAGGACCGCGACCGCGGACGCCACACCGAAGGCCCCGGCCGCCGGGTCGGCCATGGCCGCGAGCCGTCGCGAGCGCGTCATTGGCGCGAGCAGGCCGTCGGCACTGTCGATCAACCCGTCCAGGTGCAGCAGCCCGGTAAGCACCAGGTCCGCGACCACGGCGAGCGTCGCCGCGAGCAGGGGCGACCAGCCACGCGACGCCGCCCACCACACGCCGCCCACGGCGGCACCGATGGCGCCACCCACCACGGGAAACCAGACGAACGTCGTGGGGGTCGGCGCGGACGCCGAGCCGAACAGCGTGAGGAACGCCACCGCCCGCCTCACGACGCCGGCTTCACGCGTAGCGCCTGGCCCGCGACGACCAGCACGACCTCGTGCGCCACGGCCGCGACGGCCTGGTTGACGGTTCCCAGCGCGTCGCGGAACGCCCGCCCCGCTTCGCTCGACGGGTGCACGCCCAGACCCACCTCCTCAGACACCACGACGACGTCGTCGTCGCGCGCGCGCAGAGCCTGGCACAGGGTGGCGGCGAGACCGTCGGCGTCGGCGCCGGTGACGCCCGCCACCCACGGGCCCAGGGAGTCGATCAGCACCGGACCGCTCGTCGTCGCGAGCGCGTGCGCGACGTCGCGTGGCGCCTCGAGCGTGACCCACTGCGCGGGCCGGCGCCCCTGGTGCGCGCGGACCCGCGCCGCCAGGTCCGCGTCGTCGCCCACCACGATGGTCGCGACGTACGTCACCCGTCCGCCACGGGCGGCGAGCAGCGACTCGGCGTAGGCCGACTTTCCGGATCGGGCGCCCCCGAGGACCAGCGTGATCACTGCGGGTGCCGCCGAGCCCCGTCGCGCACGGCGGCGTAGACGCACCGGGCGAGGCGCGAGCCCCACCGCGAGCGCGGGCCGGCGAAGACGTCGCCGTCGCCGTCACCCGGACTGACGACGCACACCGCATCCGACGCGGTGCCCGTCCCCGCGACGCCCTCGTCGAACAGCGCCTGACACTTCGCCTCGGTCGCCGTCGTGAGCGCGTTGCACAGCGCCGCGTCACTCAAGGCCGCCGGCACGAACACCACGATGTTGATCGTCCCCGCCGCCGACTCGTCGTCGCCGTCGCCGTCGGGTGCCGCGGCCCAGGTGGGCCGGGCGAGGCCCACCGTCACGTGGGCGTCAACGCCCTCGTCGGTGGCGTGGCGCACCCCGCGCACCGCCGCGGCGGTGAGCAGTCCCACCCCGTCGCCCGCGAGTCCCAGCGACGTGGCGAGCTCGCGCACGTGCGCCGTCACGTCGACGCGCCCGTACCCCGACGGCACCTGCGCGTTGAGGATCCAGTCGCGCGGGCCCACGCCGCCGCCGCTGGCGGCGGTCGCCGCCACGCGCATCGAACGGGCGAGGGGCCAGTAGAGCAGGTCGAGCCGCCGGCCCTCCTCGACCCGCGAGGTCAGACGGGGCCGGTTCAATACTCGATACCCTTCATCGCACGGATCCCCTGGTCGTAGGCGTGCTTGATCACCCGCATCTCCGTGGCGGTGTCCGCCAGGTCGAGCAGCTCCGCGGGGGCGTTGCGGCCGGTGATAATCACGTTGGTCGAACGCGGCCGACTGGCGATCACCCCGAGCACGTCGTCCAGATCGATCCACCCGTAGACCAGCGCGTAGGTCATCTCGTCGAGGATCACCAGCTGGTAGTCACCGGAGGTGATCTTGGCGCGCGCCACCTCCCAGGCGTGGCGGCCTTTGGCGACGGTCTCGTCGATGTCGCGCGACTCCCACGTGAAGCCGTCGCCGAGTGACTGCCACTCGATGCCGAGGTGCTCGGCCAGCTTGCGCTCGCCCGACTGCCACTTGCCGCTCTTGAGGAACTGGACCACGCTGACGTGCCATCCCCGCGCCCACGCTCGACCCATCACGCCGAAGGCGGCCGAGGACTTGCCCTTGCCGTCGCCGGTGTTGACCAGGACGAGCGAGTCTGCCCGACGCAGGGTCGGCGGGGCGGCGGGCTTCTCTCGCGGCGCCCCGTCGCCGACGGCGCCGGGGGTCTCGTCTCTCGGGGTGCTGGTCATGGTGTCCTTTCTCGTTGACGGCGGGGCACGACGATGACCTCGCCGTCGTCACTGCGCAGGATCTGAACTCTCGTGCCGAAGTGCTGGTCCAACGAGCCTTCGACCAGCACCTCGTCGGGCGTCCCCGCGGCGACGATCGACCCCTGGGCCAGGAGAACCAGCCGATCGGCGAACTGCGCCGCCAGGGACAGGTCGTGCAACGCGCTCACCACGGTCAGGGCGCGCTCGTGGCGCAGCTCGTCGACGAGCTCGAGCGCCTCGACCCTCCGGCCGAGGTCGAGCGCGCTGGTGGGCTCGTCGAGCAGCAGCACGGGTGCCTCCTGGGCCAGCGCCCGGGCCAACACCAGACGCTGCAGCTCGCCCCCCGACATCGCGCCGAGGGGCCGATCGGACATGTGCGCCAGCGACAGCCGTTCGAGCAGCTCGACGCAGCGGCGTCGGTCGTGGGGTCCCTCCGCACCGAAGTAACCCAGGTGCGGGAGTCGGCCGAGCGCCACGTAGTCGACCGCGCGCATCTGCGCGGGCAGCTCGGGCTTCTGGGGGACGTAGGCCACCAGCTGGGCGAAGTGTCGGCGCGACAGGCTCGCGGTCTCCCGTCCGTCGATGCGCACGACGCCCTCGAACGGGCTGAGGCGTGCCAGAGCGCGCAGCAGGGAGCTCTTGCCCGCCCCGTTGGCCCCGATCACGCCGAGCCACTCACCCGGTGTCACCGCGAGGTGCACGTCACGAACCGCGACCGTCCCGTCGTAGCGCACGACGAGACCCTCGATACCCAGCGCCCCGCGGGGACCGCGCGAGGGAGCGGTCGCTCGCCGCATCTCAGAGGACCCCCTGCTGGGAGCGCCGCGAGCGCAGGACGAAGATGAAGAAGGGCCCGCCGATGAATGCCGTCACCACCCCGAGGGGCACCTCGCCGGGCGCCTCGAGCATCCTCGCCCCCAGGTCGGCGAGGATGAGGAAGGACGCGCCGCTGATCATCGACACCGGCAGCACCACGCGGTAGCTCGCGTTGGTGGTGAGTCGCACGAGATGGGGCACGATGATGCCCACGAAGCCGATCAGCCCGCTCACCGACACCGCCGCGGCGGTGCCCAGCGTCGCGGCCGCCACCACGACGAGGCGCACCCGTTGCGGGTGCACCCCGAGGCTGCTGGCCTCCTCCTCGCCGACTCGCAGGGCGTCCAGCAGGCGACGGTGAGCCAACAGCACCGCACCGCTCACCACCACGTAGGGCAGAATCAGTCGGACATCGGTCCACGACGCCGTCGACAGACTGCCGAGGATCCAGGCGTAGACGGGCTGCAGATCCGCGGCGTGCTGCTGTTGCAGGTTGGTCTGGACCGCAGTGAAGAGCGCGGCCACCGCCACCCCCGCGAGGACGATCGAGGTGCCCGAGGACCGCTGGCCGGTGCGCGCCCCCATGAGGTAGGTGAGCGAGACGGCGGCCGCGCCGCCGAGGAAGGCGGCCACCGGCAGCCACTCGAAGGACGTGCGCGGCGTGACGATGGCGATCGTCGCCCCGAGCCCCGCTCCCGCGGCTACGCCCAGCAGGTAGGGATCGGCGAGCGGGTTGCGAAAGACCCCCTGATACGAGGCACCCCCCGCGGCGAGCATCGATCCCACGAGGCCCGCCAGGACGACTCGGGGCAGTCGGATCTGCCAGACGATGGCGTTGGCGACGGCCGAGGTCGAGCTGTGGTAGTGGAGCAGGGGAATGTGGGAGACGAGGACTTTGAGCACGGTGACGAGCGAGAGGTTCGCCGGGCCCACCGCCGTGCTGACCACCACCACGACCACCAGCCCGGCTGCGGCGACGAGGAGCGGAACGGTCGCCGACACCCCGGCGACCACCGAGGTGGTCACCGGAGCCGGCTCACCGCGACGACGACGCCAACCACGCATCCGGGCTACCCCTGGTACTTCTTGATGGCGTTGGCGACCTCCTGGAGCAGGTTCACGATCCGTGGTCCCCACCGCGAGGCGATGTCCGCGTTGAGGTTGATGATGCGGCCGTGACTCACGGCGCTCAGCACCGACCAGCCCGGTCGCGCGGCCACCGACTGGGGCGTCACCTGGCAGCACGGACCGTCAGTCAGGAAGATGTAGTCGGGGTTCGCTTGGAGGATGAACTCTGCGTTCAGCTGGGGGTAGCCCCCGTTCGTGTTCACCCCCGCGGCGTCGGCGATCGACGACAGGCCGAGGAGCCCCAGGAGCTGGCCCATGAACGTGTGCGACGTCACCGAGTAGTACGTGGGGTCGAGTTCGTAGTAGTAGGTCGTCCCGGCCGGCACGTGCGGCGTCGTGCGCACGATCTGGGCGATGCGGGCCTTGAGCCGACCCACTTCGGCGACGGCCCTCGCGTAGTTGCCGGTGGCCTGACCCAGACCCAGGTACTGGTGGTAGGCCACGGCCAGCGTCGGCGCCGCCGGATCGTAGAGCACGGGGATCTTCAACTTGGCCATCTGCGCGACGAAACCCGCCGGCTCGTAGGACACGATCACCAGGTCCGGGTGATACTTCACGAGGGCCTCGGCGTTCACGCTGAAGCCGTCCAGGTTGGTGATCGGCGCGTTCGGCGGGTAGTTCGAGTACTTGTCCACCGCGCGCACCTGCGGTCCGGCGCCGATCGCGTAGAGCATCTCGGTGGCGGTCGCCGACAACGAGACGATCGACGTCGGTCGCGACGCGATGGTCACCTTTCCGCCGGCACTCAGCACCGTGACCGGGAAGGGCGCCCGCGCGCGTGAGGGGGGACTCGCCGCGCCGCTCGCGCTGGGCGCGAGAAGGAACATCGACGTGATCACCAGGGCGCTGAGCCCCGATCGAACTGCTCTCATGGTCATCTCTCCGTTGACTAAAACGGAGGACTCGAAAGCCCGTCCACTCAACGGAGCGGAACGAACCGTCCTTCCTCCGAGGACCGATTACGTCGACGCAGCGCAGGCGACCGGACTCGTCCCCCGAGGGGGCATCACCGTTGCGGGACAGCACCGGAATCACACCGGACTTCGCTATCGCTACGTCACTCCGGCGGACCGAAGCACCCCGAGCCTACACAGTGGTCACCCGCGTCGCCACCGCCCCCGCGCGACACCCGGGCCCTTGGGCCCTGGACAACGCCGGAGTCGGCGATGATAGTGGGGGCGACAGGGGAGGCATCATGGCGGGCACGATGCGAGCGTGGGCGGTCCGGTCGCCGGGCCCCATCGACACCGGCCCGCTGGTCGAGGTGGAGCGCGAGATCCCCGAGCCCGGCCCCGGGCAGGTGCGCCTGCGGGTCTCGGCGTGCGGGGTCTGTCGCACCGACCTGCACCTCTGCGAGGGCGACCTCGCGCCGCGACGTCCCGGCGTGATCCCCGGCCACGAGATCGTGGGCGTCGTCGACGCGCTCGGGCCGGACGTGACGCACACCGCGATCGGCGACCGGCTGGGGGCGGCGTGGCTCGCCCATACGTGTGGCCAGTGCCGGTTCTGCCGCTCGGGGCGCGAGAACCTCTGCCTGGCGCCCACCTTCACCGGCTGGGACATCGACGGGGGCTTCGCGCAGTACGTGGTGGTCGACGAGGACTTCGCCTACCGCCTCCCCGACGGCTACGACGACCCCTCGGTCGCCCCGCTGCTGTGCGCCGGGATCATCGGCTACCGAGCGCTGCGCCGGGCGGACCTCCCACCGGGCGGGCGTCTGGGCATCTACGGGTTCGGCGGGTCGGCGCACCTCACGGCCCAGGTGGCCCTCGCCGAGGGCGCCACCGTCCACGTGCTGACCCGCTCGCCGGCCGCCCGCCAGCTCGCCCTCGAGCTGGGGGCCGCCAGCGCCGGTGACACCGACGACGCGCCCCCCGAGCCCCTCGACGCCGCCATCCTCTTCGCCCCCGTGGGGAGCATCGTGCCCACGGCCCTCAGCCGACTCGATCGCGGGGGCACGCTGGCCGTCGCCGGCATCTACCTGAGCGACGTGCCGCCGCTCGACTATCAGGAGCACCTGTTCCAGGAGCGCACGCTGCGTAGCGTCACGGCCAACACCCGCGACGACGGGCGCGCGTTCCTGGACCTCTGCGGACGCGTCGGGATCACCGCCACCATCACGCCCTACCCCTTCGCCGAGGCCGACCGCGCGCTGACCGATCTGTTCCACGAGCGCTTCACCGGCGCCGCCGTCCTGATCGGCTTCGATGAGTGAGACCGCACGTCGTGGCGGGGTGAGTCGGTGACCGATCGCGACTTCGCCCGGTACGTGGCCGATCTCGAGCGGGTCGGCTCCAACGTCGCGCTGCGCAGCCGCCGCTTCGTGCGCATCGACCGCCTGACCCACCACCAGTTGGCCCAGCGCGCCTACCAGACGGCGCACTACCTCGCCGACCAGGGCGTCACGCGCGGGGAGCGGGTGATGGTAACCGCCCCCAACGCCCCCCAGTGGATCGAGCTGTTCCTGGGCACCGAGCTCCTCGGGGCCATTCTGGTGCCGGTGGACGTCGCGAGCACGGGCGCGACACTGGAGCGCGCGATCGCCCAGACCGAGCCCCGCCTCCTCTTCACCGATCCCCCGGCGCCGTCGCCGAGTGCACCGGTGCCCACCCGCGCGCTCGGTGACCTCGACCGGCTCGTCGGCGGGTACCCGACCACGCCCCCCGACGCCCCCGCGCAGGACATGGCGCAGTGGCCCGGGCTCATCGTCTTCACCTCGGGCACCACCGCCGCCCCCAAGGGAGTCGTGCTCACCCAGGGCAACGTGCTCGCCAACATCGACGGGATCCTCCAGCGCATCGAGGTGCAGCCCACCTGGCGCTTCCTCTCGGTGCTCCCCCTGTCGCACATGTACGAGTTCACCGGCACCCTCGCCGCCCTGTCGCGCGGCGCCAGCGTGGCCCACCTGGCGCGGGTGACCCCGGGGACCATCGCCGAGGGCCTGGTCGACTACGAGGTCACCGCGATGCTGGCGATACCCCAGCTGCTCACCCTCATGCTCCAGGCGGTGCGCCAGCAGGCCGAGCGCCAGCACGTCGCCCGTCCGCTGGCCCTCGCGCTGCGCGCCGGCCCCCACCTCACACCGCGCGCCCGGCGCGCCCTCTTCTCGCCAGTGCTGCACCAACTGGGCGGCCACCTCGACCTCGTCGTGACCGGCGGTGCGCCCATTCCCCTCGACGTCGCCGCCGCGTGGGAGGCCATGGGGGTGCGCCTCGTGCAGGGCTACGGCCTCACCGAGACCTCCCCCATCCTCACCTGCAACCCCCTGGACGGGCGGCGCCAGGACTCCGCCGGCCCGGCCCTCGACAACGTGACGCTGCGTCTCGCCGACGACGGCGAGGTCCAGGTGCGCGGACCGAGCGTCTTCTCCGAGTACTGGCGCGACGCCGACGCCACCCGCGACGCATTCACCGCCGACGGGTGGTTCCGCACCGGTGACGTGGGCCGCCTGGACGACGGCTGGCTCTCGATCGTGGGACGCCTGAAGTTCGCGATCGTGCGAGCGAGCGGCCTGAAGGTGTTCCCCGAGGACGTCGAGGCCGTCGCCGAGCACGACACCCGCGTGCGCGAGCTGTGCGTGGTGGGCGTGCGCGACGAGCAGGGCGAGCACGTCGAGGCGGTCGTCCTCGGTGACACCCCGGACGAGGTCGTCGACGACGTCGTGGCCACGGTGAACTCCCAGCTAGCCTCCTTCCAGCACATCGACCACTGGCGGCGCTGGCCCGACGAGGACTTCCCCCGCACGCGCCTGCTGAAGGTGGATCGACGGGCAGTGCAGGACTGGGCGAACGCCGGACCCACCGCGGCGCCCCCGGCGCCCCCGGCGCGACCCGCGCCGAGCGACGCGGATCCCGTCGCGCACGCGATCCGGCTCAGCCTCGACGACCCGGGCGCATCCGTGCACGACGACGACCGCCTGAGCGACCTCGGGCTCGACTCGCTGCTACGCCTCAACGTGGTGTCCCTGCTCGAGGAGGAGCTCGGGGTCACCCTCTCCGACGAGAGCGTGACCGAGTCCACGACCGTCGCCCAGCTGCGCGCGCTCGTCGGCGATCGCGAAAGCGACGAGGGCGTCGTCCGCGAGCCGACGTGGACGTACCAGCCGGTGGTGCGCCTCCTCGGCGACGCGCTGCGCGACCACGTGATCGCCCCCCTCGTGGGCCACTGGGTGAGCGTGGAGGTCGTCGGCCTCGAGCACCTCGCAGAGCTGGACGGACCCGCGATCTTCATCTTCAACCACACCGACGACTTCGACGGGCCGGTGATCTACCAGTCCCTGCCCCGCGCGATCCGCCGGCGCCTGGCGGTCGCCACCGCGGCGGACGTGATGGCCGATCACCGACTCCTCGCCCTGATCGCGCGCCTGTGCTTCGCCGGGTTCGCCTTCGCCCGGCGGGAGCCCTACCTGCGCAGCCTCGAGTACGTCGGGCGGATGGTCGACCGGGGCTGGAACGTGCTGATCGCTCCCGAGGGGCGCCTCAGCACCACCGGCGAGCTGCAGGACTTCAAGAGCGGCATCGGGCTGCTCGCCGCCAACCTCGGCGTCCCGGTCGTCCCCCTGAAGACCGTGGGACTCGCGGGCACCGTGCCCCTGCACGCCAAGTGGCCCCGTCGCCACAGCCGCGTCGTCGTGCGCGTCGGCGCGCCACTGCGCGTCGAGCCGACTCTCGACTACGACGGGGTCACCGCGATGCTGCACCGAACCCTGCGCGACCTCTAGCCTGGGCGTGATGTCGACCCCGGCGCCCCCCGAGCCGGTCCCCGCGAGCGGCCCGGGCGGGAGGGCGAGCGCGAGGGATCCGGTCCTGACCGGGCACCCCGACCGGGTGACCGCACTGCTCTTCCTCGTCGCCGTGACGGCGGCGTTCGCCCTCTTCGGGTCCGAGTCGGCTCTCGGCGACGTCGCGCACGCCTTCGGCCACGTGACGTCGGGCACGTCCCTGCGCGACGTCGTCGGCCTGTCGGGCTCGGTGCTGGGCCTGGGCCTGTCGGTGGTGCGCGTCGCGTCGCTGGGCGCGCTCCCACTGTCGTCGTGGGCGGACCGGGCCGGACGGATTCGCGTTCTCTCGCGCACCGTCCTCGTCGGCCTGCTGCTCACCGCCCTCGCGGCCGCGAGCCCCACCTACTGGTTCTTCGTCGCCTGCTTCGCCCTGGCGCGACCGCTGCTCAACGCGGCGTCGACCCTCGTCCAGGTCGTCACGGTGGAGCTGTCGGCGAGCGCCGCGCGGATGAAGCTCCTCGCCGTCATGGCCGCCGGCACGGGCATCGGGTCCGGGCTGTCGGCCATCGTGCACGGCGTCATCCGGGGACCCGACGCCTTTCGCTGGCTGTTCGCCCTGGCCCTGGTACCCGTGCTCGTGGTCGTTCCGTGGGTGCGCACGATCCCCGAGGTGGCCCGCCGCGTGGACGAGCGACCCCTCGCGCGACTGGGTGCGGTGCCGCGCGAGGCCCTGAGCTCGCTGACGATCGTAGCCGTCGTGGCCTTCACCACCGGAGTGATCACGGGGCCGGCCGGCGGGTTCACCTTCGTCTACAGCCAAGAGGTGCTGAAGATGACGGCCCTGTCGGTCTCGGTGGTGGTGGCCTGCAGCGGCCTCGCGGGGCTGGCGGGCCTCGTGGTCAGCGCGCGGTTGGCCGGCACCTGGGGACGGCGCGCGACCGTGGCCACGGGGGTCGTGATGACCGCCGTGGCGTCGAGCGCCGCCTACAGCGGCGGCCGCGCGGCCTTCGTCGTGGGCTACGTCCTCACGATCGGCGCGGGGGGCGTGCTGGCACCCGCCATGACCGCCATCTCCACCGAGATCTTCGCCCACCGCTTCCGCGCGACCGCCGCCGGCTGGATCACGGTCGCCGGCGTCATCGGCGCCGTGGCGGGCTTCGCCCTCTTCGGACTCGTCGGCGACTCGTTCCCGGCGACCGCCACGGGCGGGATGCGCCTGGCCGCCCTCATCACGTTCCTGCCCCTCCTGCCCACGCTGGTGCTGCTGCGGCGACTGCCCGAGAGCCGGGGCGTCGAGCTGACCTGACGGACGGGCAGCCCGTTCGCGCCGTGGCCCGCCGACCGGTACGCTGACCTCGAGACCCGATCAGGGAGCGGTGATGGATGACAACAGTGTCCTCAGTCGTATCGGCGAGCTCGCGGACGAGGAGTTGGCCCTCGAGGAGTCGCACGTGGGTCGGCCCATGAGCGCCGAGGACGAGCGTCGCCTACGAACCATCGAGGTGGAGCTCGACCAGTGCTGGGATCTCCTGCGCCAGCGGCGCGCGCGCCGCGCCGCCGGTCAGGATCCGGATCAGGCCGAGGTGCGACCCGAAGACGTGGTCGAGCGCTACCTCCAGTAACCGGCCTCGCGGCGCGAGCCGCCGCGACGCGCGGGTCACGATCACGCGACCGGGGTGCCCTTCTCTTCGATTCGGTGCTGGGCGATGCGCCGGTCGGGGCGCACGGTGGTTTCGTAGAGCACGCCGATGGCCACGATGATGAACATCACCAGCAGCGTGATCCACCCGTAGTTGAAGAGCGCGCGCCCGCTGGCGAGCGAGCTCGGCCACACGATGTTGACGAGCATCACCAGCAGGTAGGCCATGCCGGTGACGGTCACGGGCACGCCCCACTTGCCCAAGCGGAACGAGCCGCTCGGCTGCCACCCGCGAAGCCGCGCGATGAACGCCCCGAGCACGGTCAGGAAGAACGACAGGTAGATGCCCGAGACCGCGAAGGACACCAGCGCGTACAGGGCGTTGACGTTGGCCGGGTAGTCGAACCAGAGGATGTGCACGGGCTTGGTCGGGTTGACCAGCACCAGCAGCATGAAGAGGAACGGCACCACGACCCCGATCGAGATCGCGTTCGCTGGCGTCTTGAAGCGCGGGGACACCTTCTTCACCCAGTCGCTGCGCGGCACCGCGCCGTCGCGGGCCAGCGCGTAGGCGACGCGGGCCCCGGCCCCCTGCACCGCCGTGCCGCAACTGAAGAACGCGACGACCACCATCACGAGGAAGAAGTCCGTGACGTAGCTGGGCAGTTGGGCGAGCACCACCGGAATCCCACCCGACACCACGCCCTTGATGCCCGTCTTCGGCGTGGCGAGCAGGAGGCCGAGCACCAGGACGAAGGAGGCGATGCCGCCGTAGAGCAGGGCGTTGCGCATCGCGCGCGGCACGCTGTGGTGCGCGTTGACGGTCTCCTCGGAGATGTCCCCCGCCGACTCGAAGCCGTAGAAGATGTACGCGTTGGCCAGCACGGCGACCAGTGCCGCCCCGAGCAGCCAGTTGCCGGCGAGGTTGACGCCGAAGGGGTTCTGCGCCACGCTCTCGACGTGCTGGGTCGTGAAGAGGAACCCGAAGCCCTGGTGGAACCCGTGGATCGCCAACGCCAGGAAGACGCCGAACGTGCCGATCGTCTCGACGTAGACGCCGAGGTTCGCGACGCGCCCCATGATCTTCGCGCCCACCGCGTTGAGCAGGCCGGAGAGCACAAAGAAGATCGCCACGACCACGAAGATCGTGACGTGGTTCGACGCGTTGAGGTCGGTCTTGAACCACAGGTTGCACAGGTCCACGATGTAGAGCACCGCGCCGGAGTCCACCGACGCGACGGTCGCCAGCAGGGCGAACCCGTAGATCCAGCCCACGTACCACCCGTACCGCGGACCGACGTTGTACTTGCCGTACTGGTAGAGGGCGCCCGAGAGCGGGTACTCGCTCGACAGCTCCCCGAAGACCAGGGCCACCAGCGTCATGAAGGCCACCACGAGGGGAATGGTCCAGATGTAGCGCGGCCCGCCGGTGCCCAGCCCGAGCGTGTACAGGGAATAGATGCCCACCATCGGGCTGAGGTAGCTGAAGGCCACCGAGAAGTTGTCGAACAGCGAGAGAACGCGCTTCAACTCCTCGCGGTAGCCCAGCGCCACCATCCGCTGGTCCTCGCTGATGCCCAGTTCCTCGTCGGCCATGTCCTCCCCTTGCACACGATCCGTCACCTGACGAGACGTAACCTAGCCAACGGCGCGACGAGGCGCGTGGATCCCGACTCGGGAGTACCGCGGCGTGATGAACAGTGTGAGGTGACCGGCGCGGCGCGGCTAGCGCGATCGCACCGAGGGCGGGTCGATCCGACGGCGCACGAGGGCGATGACCACGCCGGTCACCGCGGCGGCGACCAGTCCGCCGATCGGGCCGTGCACGTGGGCCACGTCCTCGATCACGATCACGATCACCCCGGCGACCAGCCCCGCCAGCACCCCCCACCGCAGACCCCGGGTCATCACCCTCCTCGATTGGCTAGGCGAATCCTAGGGGCCCGCCACCTCGCACGGCGGCCACTACGACGGGTCGAGGATCACCCCCGCCGGGGCACGGCGTCCTCGTGCGCGCCTCGTACCCGGGCCATGGCGGCGCGCACGTCGTCCAACGCGCCGGCGGGGAAGTCCTGCGCCCCACCCAGGGCGATCGCGGCGATCTCGGCTCGCGCGGCCTCCTCCAGGACGGTGAGCAGCGCCGCCGCCTGGCGCGGACCGGCCCCCACGACGAGCACCCCATGATTGCCGAGCAGCACGGCGTTGGTGGACGACGCGGTGAACGCCGTGACGATGTCGCCCACCGAGCGTGACGACCCGCGCGGCGCCCACGGGACCACGGGAACCGGCGACGCCTGGCCGAAACGCAGCAGCGCCTCGTAGCGGCAGGCCAGCGGACGATTGGCCAGCGCGAAGGCCAGCAGGTGCGGCGAGTGGGTGTGGATGATGCCCCCCACGTCGGGACGGGCCCGGTAGACCTCGGCGTGCATCGCCACGATCTCCGCGTTGGTGGGATCGAGGTCTCCCTCGCGCACGACACCATCGAGGCCGACCACGGCGAGGCCGTCGACCGACAGGTCACGAACCTGCCCCTCGATGGTCAGCAGCATGGCGCCGTCGTCCAGCCGCGCGGACAGGTTCGCGTGGCCCGTGTGGGACAGCACGCCGTTGGTGAACAGGGCGGCGGCGGCGTCGACGACGGCGCGGCGCGGCGCGAGGTGGCTGGTGGTGGACATGGTTCCTCCGGATTCGTTCGTTCGTTCGTGGTCAATTGTAGTAGTGACTACAGTTTTTCGTGCGGGTGCGCCCGGCGCCCTACACTCGCGGTCGTGTCCACGCCTCCCGAGCCCGCGGGCCCCCGGTCGACCGCGGATCCGGGAGCGGTCGCCCTCGAGGGGGCTCTCAACTGCCGTGACCTCGGGGGTCGGCCCACCGTGGACGGGCGCTCGACGCGCCCGGGGGTCCTCTTTCGCAGCGACTCCCTCCGTCGCCTGACAGCCCGCGACGTGACGACGCTGCTCGGACGTGGCGTCACGGCCAACGTCGACCTGCAGAGCGAGGAGGAGATCGCGTACTTCGGCCGCGGCCTCCTCGGGCAGGCGCCGATCACGTGGATCCCCGTGCACGAGTCGGCCCTGCGCCCGCGCGGCGAGCGCCCCGAGGGCGAGGGCGACGTCCTGCTGGCCCGCTACCGCGAGTACCTGGCCGAGGCGCCAGCGGCCTTCGTGCGCGCCGTGGCGGCGTTGGCCCAGCCCGGCCGCCTGCCGGCGGTGATCAACTGCTTCTTCGGCAAGGACCGCACGGGGGTGCTCTGCGCACTGGTCCTCGACAGCGTCGGCGTGACGCGCGACGCCATCGTCGCCGACTACGCCGCGAGCGCCCTGCGCCTGCCCGCCCTCCTCGCGCGGCTGCGCGACGACCCCGACCCGGTCGTGCGCGACACCGTCGCGCGAACCCCGTCACCGTACCTGGAGGCCCGACCGGCGACGATGGCGGCGCTGCTCGACGACCTGGCCGCACACGGTGGCGCCCGCGGATGGCTGCTCGCGCACGGCGCGGCGCCGGGCGACCTCGACGTCCTGCGCGAACGCCTGGTGGGAGCGGACCCCCGCGGCGCCACGACGGCGCCGCTCGAGAGTCGCGGGGACACCACCAACCACGAGGACCGCCGTGACCAGGCTTAGGAGAGTCATCGTCGGTCTGGTCGTCGTCGTCATGGCGGCGGCGCTGCTCGCGGTCGTGACCGGACTCGTCTCGCCGCGCGTCGTGCGCCCCGGCGTCGTGAGCGTGGGGGCCACCAGCGCATGCGCGGTCGAGTCGGGCGGGACGGTCGCGTGCTGGGGCGCCAACGACCAGGGCC
>JBMFWX010000001.1:0-23567 GCA_049964855.1 Acidimicrobiales bacterium | reverse complement strand
GTCGACGACGCCGGTGGCCGTGCGCGGCCTCGTCGACGCGAGCACGGTGAGCGTGGGGGCCACCAGCGCGTGCGCGGTCGAGTCGGGCGGGACGGTCGCGTGCTGGGGCGCCAACGACCAGGGCCAGCTGGGCGACGGCACCCGCGTGGCGTCGACGACGCCGGTGGCCGTGCGCGGCCTCGTCGACGCGAGCACGGTGAGCGTGAGCCTCTTCGCCGAGTTCGCCTGCGCCACCATGCGGCACGGCTCGGTGGCCTGCTGGGGCAACGGCCGGCGGGGCCAGTTGGGCACGGGGTCCTTTCGCTCGTCGCTAGTGGCTCTCCGGGTGCGCGATGTCGCCGACGCGCTCGTCGTGCGCGCCGGCGCCTGGGAGAACGCCTGCGCACTGACCCGCCGCGGCGACGTCGTCTGTTGGGGGTTCAACGGCTGGGGGGACCTCGGCGACGGCACCGTGCGCGACAGCGCGCGGCCCCGCCCGGTGCTCTCCTTGCACGACGCCGTCGGCCTGGGCGTCGGCAACGACGAGGCCTGCGCGATCACCGGCCTTGGCGCCATCGTGTGCTGGGGCTACGCCGGGTCGGGGGTGCTCGGCGCACGTCACGCGCCCTTCGTCGATCACCCGGTCACGGTGAGCGCCACGGCCAAGGCGGTGGCGATCGCGGTGGGCAACGACCGGGCCTGCGCCGTGCTCGGCACCGGGGCCCTGGACTGCTGGGGATCACCGGGGACCGGGCGGACGCCCCGCGATGCCAACAGCCCAGTCCAGCGCAGCTGGTGAGCGCCGCCCGAGTCGTCAGGACGGCTCGGGCGGCGCGGCCGGCACCTCGCGCACCCATCCCTCGCGCGTCACGAAGCGGCGCGTCGCCCCTTCGCGGTCGCTCTCGTGGTGCGACACGAGCAGCAGCGCCCGATCGCGGTAGCGCGCGCGCAGCGTGGCCAGCAGCGCCCGGGCGGTGGCGTCGTCCAGCCCCTCAGTAGGCTCGTCGAGCACCACGACGCGCCGATCGCGCAAGAGCTCGCGCGCGACGCCCAGGCGACGCTGCTCCCCACCCGACAGACCCGTCGTGGCCCCGCCGAGCGGCGTGTCGAGACCCTCGGGGCGCGTCGCCAGCCAGTCGCCCAACTGGGCGGCGCGACAGGCCTCGCGTAGCTCCTCGTCGGTGGCGTCGGGACGCGCGACGCGCAGGTTGCCGGCCAGGGTCGTCGCGAAGACGTAGGGCTCGTCGTCCACGAGGCCCACGCGCGCGCGCACCTGGTCGCCGCGCAGCTCGCGGTAGTCCACGCCACCGATCGCGACGTGGCCGGCGACGGGATCGAGGAACTTCGCGAGCAGTCGCGCGGCGGTGGTCTTGCCCGAGCCACTCGGCCCCTCGAGCACCGCCACGTCGCCCGGGCCCAGGTCGAGCGCGCCGCGCAGCGTCGCCACCCCGTCGTACGCGCAGGTCACGTCACGGGCCACCACCGTGCCGGGCGCCGCGTCGTCCAGGGACGTCGGCGCGACGGGCTCACGCACCGGCGCGGCGAGCCCGCCCAACGCCTCCAGTCGGCCCAGCGCGGCCCAGTCGCCGCGCCAGGCGACCAGCGTCGGAGCAACCGTGCCGACCAGCTCGAGCGACGCCAGCGCCGCCAGCACCGGCACCGCGATCAGCGACCGCGCCAGGTCCCCGCCGACCAGGGCGCCGCGCACCAGCAGGATCGTCACGATCGCCGTCGCCCCCGCCGTCGCGACCGTGGCCGCGCCCACCAGAGCCGTCGCGCGCTGCTGGCGGCGCTGCGCCGCGTCGTAGCGGTCCTCGAGCCGCTCGCGGCGATCGTCCCACGCGCGCCACCCCCCGGCCATCACGACCTCGTCCCCGTGGCGAGCCAGGTCGTCGACCAGCGCCACCAGCTCGGCGCGCACGTCGTCCAGCTCGGTCTCGCCGCGCCGCCCGGCCCGTGCCGCCAGGGTCGGCCACAGCACCGCGTTGAGGCCCAGCGCGACCAGCAGACTGAGCGCGGTGGCCGGCACGATCAGCCCCGAGACGACTACGGTGACGAGCCCGGCGACGACGCTGGTGACCAGCGGACCCATCACCGCGCTGACGAGATCCTGCACGCGGTCCACGTCGCGCACCGCGAGGTCCACCACCTGGGCGCTGCGCGGCCCGAGGCCGGCCGGCACCAGCGGCTCGAGCAGTCGGGCGACGCCGGCGCGCAGCCGACCGACCACGCCGAGGGCGGCCGCGTGGGTCGTGGTGCGCTCCAGGTAGCGCCCGCCGGCCTTGGCCAGGGCGAAGAGCTGCACCAGGCCCATCGGCACCGTCAGCGAGAGCACCGCGGGACGCTCGGCGGCGCGCACGATGAGCCACGCCGAGGTGCCCGCGAGGCCGACGCTCGACAGCGCCACCCCGATCCCGGCCGCGAGCGCGCGACCGATACCGCGCCGCTCACCGGCCACGGCGGCGCGCGCCAGGGGGAACCTAGACACGCGCCACCTCCGCGTCGCGCGGCGGCGCGTCGCGCTCGGGCGGGGCCAGGCGGATCGTGACGTCCGCGTCGACCACGCGGTGACTAGCCACCACCCGGGTCATGGTCCGGCGCGCCAGGGCCGCGTCGACCAGCCGGCGCGTGGCCGGATCGAGGTGCGCGGTGGGCTCGTCGAGGACGAGCACGAGCGGCTCGCGCACCAGGCAGCGCACCAGCGCGAGGCGGCGGCGCTCCCCGGCGGAGAGCTCGCCGGCGCCCTCGCCCAGGGGCCGGTCCAGGTCCAGGGACAGACCCAGCTCCGCCATCGCCGCGACGATGGCCCGGTCGTCGACGTCCGTGGCGCCGGCCCGCACGGCGTCGCGCACCGTGGCCCCCGACAGGTGGGGGTCCTGGGCCAGCCACGCCAGGCGGCGCTGCCACTCGTCGCGATCGATCCGACCCAGGTCGAGTCCGTCGACCAGCACCTGGCCCGCGGGCGAGGGGCGCAGAGCGCACAGCGAGCGCAGCAGAGTGGTCTTGCCCGCTCCCGAGGGTCCGACCACGGCGACGCGCGCGCCCGGGGGGATCGTGACCCACCGCGCCGCCGCGCCGCCGCGCGCGGGCACGACCACGCTCAGCGTGGGCACGACGTCGGGCGCCGTCGCCGTCCCCTCCGGGGGCGACGGCGCCTCGAGCGCGTCCAGCAGTTCGCCGGCCGCCGCGACCCCGCTGGCCGAGCCGTGGAAGTTGGCCGCCGCCCGACGCAGCGGCACGAACACCTCGGGGGTCACGAGCAGCACGGCGAGCGCCGTGGGGAGCGCCAGCGTGCCGTTCATCAGGCGTAGACCAAGGACGAGGGCCACCAGCGCCGTGGCGAGCGACGAGAGCAGCTCCAGGGCGAACCCCGAGAGGAAGGCGACGCGCAGCGTCGCCATCGTGGAGCGCCGCAGGCTCTGACCCACCTCGTCGACGTGCGCCACCGCCTCGCCCGAGCGCCCGTGCGCCTTCAGCACCGCCATGCCACGCACGACGTCGCCCACGTAGCCGGCCAGGTACTGCTGCTCGCGCCAGCGCTGCTCCATCCTCCCCTTGGCCTCGAGGCCGAGCAGGACCATGAAGATCGGCAGCAGCCCCACGCTGAGACCCACGATGACGCCGCTCAGCGGGTCGGTCACGACCAGCCACGTCAGGGCCACGACCGGCGCCACCACCGAGGTCACCAGCGCGGGCACGTAGCGCGAGAGGTAGAGCTCCACCGCGTCGACCCCGCGGGTCGCCAGCTGGGTCAGCGAGTCGGCGGGACCGGCGTAGCCGTGGCGCACGGCCCGGGTCACCAGTCGCGCCCGCAGGTCTCGGCGCACGGGGGCGGCGCTACGCGCTGCGGCGACGTCGCCCACCACCAGGCTCACGACACGCACCGCGGTCGCCGCCCCCAGGGCCGCGAGCGATCGCGCGAGGTCGGCGTGCGACGAGCGAAAGAGGGCGCCCAGGGCCGCGGCGATGGCGATGGCCTGGACGATCACCGCGGCCGTGGTGATCGCGCCGGTGAGCCCCGCCACGACCAGCGCACCGCGCACCAGCGGCGACGCCCGCCCCAGACGAGCGAGCAGGGCCGACGGCCGCTCGCTGGCCACCGCCCTACGCGCCGGTCGGCGCGGCGTGGTCGGACGGCGCCGACGCGTCGGGGCGGCGCACCCGGCGCCGGAACACCCAGTAGCTCCAGCTCTGGTAGACGAGCACGAAGGGCGTGAAGATCAGCGCCACCCAGCTCATCACCTCGAGCGTGTAGCGGTGCGACGCCGCCTGGACGATGGTGAGGTCGTCCGACGCGTGCAGCGACGACACCAGCACGTTCGGGTAGAGGTTCAACAGCAGGGTCGTGAAGAACGCCACGATCACCAGGGCCGTCGCCACGAAGGCCCAGCCCTCGAGGTGGTCGCGCACCAGCCAGCCCACCCCGGCCAGCACCACCACGCCCAGGATCGGCAGCAGCGGCGGCACCAGGCCGACGTGGTGCATCGAGTGAGCGCTCAGGTCCGTCCACCCCAGGAAGCCCGTCACGATGACGAAGGTCAGCGGCGCCAGGCGCTGGCCCGCCCGCCGGGCGCGCTCGCGCACCTCGCCCTCGGTCTTGAGACCCAGGTAGGCCGCGCCGTGCAGCGTGAACAGCGACAGGGTGGCCAGGCCGCCGAGCAGCGCGTAGGGCTTCACCAGGTCGAAGAAGTTGCCGGTCCACCCGCCCCCCGCGGTGATCGGCACGCCGTGCACGAAGTCCGCGAAGGCCACCCCCCACAGCAGCGCCGGCAGCGCCGAGCCCCAGAACAGGGCGCGGTCCCACCACTTCGCCCAGCGCGCGTCGTCGCGGCGGTGGCGCATCTCGAAGGCCATGCCCCGGAAGATGAGCGACGCCAGGATGAGGAACAGCGCGAGGTAGAACCCGCTGAAGACCGACGCGTACCAGGCGGGAAAGGCCGCGAACGTCGCGCCGCCGGCCGTGATGAGCCACACCTCGTTCCCGTCCCACACGGGGCCGATGGTGTTGATCACGACGCGCCGATCGAGATCGTCGGCCGACACGAAGGGCACGAGCACGCCCACGCCGAAGTCGAAGCCCTCGAGGAAGAAGTAGCCCAGCCACAGCACCGTGATCAGCGTGAACCACAGCTGCTCGAGGCCCGACGGGGAGAGAGTGGCGATCACGGCGCTCCTAGTAGATCAGCTCGGGGACGGGCTCGTCGGCGGCGGGCAGCGCGGCCGGCGGCACCTGGGCCATGCGGATCAGCAGGCCGATCTCCACCACGGCCAGCAGCGTGTAGATCGCGGTGAAGCCCACCAGGCTGGTCACGACGTAGCCCGTGGAGATGAGCGAGACGGCGTTGGACGTCTTCAACAGCCCGTAGACGACCCAGGGCTGGCGGCCCACCTCGGTGAAGATCCAGCCGAAGGTGTTGGCAAGGAAGGGAGCCAGCGCCATCCACGTCGCGACGCGCAGGAAGAGCGTCGATCGCTCGAGGCGCCGTCGGCGCATGAGCCACAGCCCCACGCCGCCGAGCAGGAAGATCGCGATCCCCAGCCCGACCATCAGGCGGAACGTCCAGTAGAGCAGCCAGATCACCGGCACGTAGCTGCCCGCCCCGTACTTCTTGGTGGCCTCGGCCTGCAGCTGGTGGATGCCCTGGACCTTGCCGTCCCAGCTGTTGGTGGCGAGCACGCTCAACAGGTGCGGCAGTCGCACCTGGAAGATCGGGTTGCCGGACAGATCGCCGATCGTCAGCAGCGAGAAACTCGCCCCGCTGGTCGTGTTGTAGAGCGCCTCGGCCGCCGCCATCTTCATCGGCTGCTGCACCTCTTCGAGCTTGCCCTGGCTGTCGCCCAGGAACATCGTGGCCAGCGCCGAGATGACCGTCACGACGATCGCGATGCGGATGGTCTTGGCGAAGACCGCCGTGTCGTGGGCCCGGCGCAGGTGCCAGGCCGAGACCGCCAGCACGAATACCGCGCCGGTGAGGATGGCGGCGAACAGCACGTGGAAGTAGGCCAGCAGGAACGTGGAGTTGGTCATCACCGCCCAGAAGTTGGTCATCACCGCCTGGTGGGTGGTCGGGTCGATGGTGTAGCCCACCGGGTGCTGCATCCACGAGTTGGCGGCGACGATGAAGGCGGCGGACAAGATCGTGCCGATGCTGGCCAGCCAGATCGACGCCAAGTGCACCCGATCGCTCACCCGGCCCCGGCCGAAGATCCAGACGCCGAGGAAGGTGGACTCCATGAAGAACGCCAGCAGACCCTCGATCGCGAGGGGGGCGCCGAAGATGTTGCCGACGAACACCGAGTAGCGCGACCAGTCCATGCCGAACTGGAACTCCTGGACGATGCCGGTCACGACGCCAATGGCGAAGTTCACCAGGAAGAGCTTGCCGAAGAACCGCGTCGCGCGGTCGTAAGCCGGATCGTGCGTGTGATACGCGGCGCTCTGGAAGATCGCGACCAGCAGGCCCAAGCCAATCGTGAGGGGCACGAACAGGAAGTGGAAGACCGTCGTGATGGCGAACTGCCAGCGCGCCAGCATCAGCGTCGAGACGCCGGCGACCAAGAGATTCATAAGGCGATGCTAAGAATCGTCGGGCGTCGCGCCTAGGGACGAAGGACCCTATCTTCGAGCCGTGGCGTCGTCGGACCTCGCGGTCGCGTCGATGGCTACGCGGTCGCGCCGACGTCCCACCACACGGTGCTGAGCTCGCGCTCGGCCGGCGCCGGCTGCGCCGCGAGGTAGTCGTACACCTCGCCCTCGCGCGACGGCGCCAGGCAGAGGCGCACGCGCAGGAAGTGCGCCGCTCGCTCCAGGCTGACCCCCGAGCGCAGGGGGCCGCGGAAGCGCTCTCGGTGCGCCGCCACGCCCATCTCGTCGAGCACGGCCAGCAGGTCGTCGGGGGTGGGACCGGAGGGGCGTTCGAGCTGCCAGAAGGTGGCCCAGGCGTCGGACATCGACGAGAGCGGGTGGCGGTCGGGCATCTCGAGCACGACGCGTCGCCGCGCGTGCGACGACAGGGCGGCGAGGAAGGGCACCACGTCGGCCACGTTGTAGACCACGTGATGCGAGGTCACCACGTCGGCCACGGGCGCCCGCTCCGCCACGGCGGGCCAGAAGCCCTCGATGGTCTCACAGGCCACGCCGCGCGCGGTGGCGTTGTCCTGGAACATGCGCAGCATCTCGGGCTGGTGATCCACGCCGACCACCGACGCGGCGGGCGGCGTCAGAGCGAAGGCGGCCGCACCGCCGCCGCACCCGACGTCGAGCACCGAGCCACGATCGACGAGCGCCTCGCGCGCGCGGTCGTGGCTCGGTGTCGCGTCAGCGCTCGCCGGAACGGTGAACAGCTCCGGCGGGTGAATCCAGGGACTCTCCTCGGCCGACGCCAGGATCGCGGGCGGAATCGCCCACGCCTCGAGGGCGTCGCGCCAGCGTTCGGCCGCGGAGGTCACCGCTCAGTTCCCGCGCAGCCGCGAGAAGAAGCCGCCCGCGTTGGCGCGCTCCGGCGGGTTCTCCCGGCAGGTGCAGCGCTCAACCTTGGGCACGCCCGCGAGGGCCTGCTCGATGTGGTTGCCGCAACCGCTCCACGTGGGCTTGTGACAGGTCCGACAGGTGGTCCGATGGCACATAGTGTGATTCTACCTCTCTGGTTGTTGTTATTTGACGGGTGATACGGGTACTGCGTACTGCGTTGGTGGGTACTGCGTTGGTGGGTACTGCGAACGACGGCCGACGTCACGCGACGAGCTCGGCCTCCGCGGCGGGCGAGTTGGACCAGGTCTGGTAGCCCCCGTCGAGGTTGATCGCCTCGAAGCCGAGGTGGGTGAGCAGACGGGTGGCGGTGTGACCACGCTGGCCGACCTGGCAGACGACCACGACGGGCGCGTCGTCGAGCTCGTCGGCCCGATCGCGGATCTCGTCCACCGGCACGTTGACGGCGCCGGGAACCGAGCCGCGAGCGAACTCGTGGCGCGTGCGCACGTCGACCAACTGGGCGCCGCGCTGGCGCCACTGGTCCACCTCGTGCCACTGCGCCGTGCGCACCAGGCCGGAGAGCACGTTCTCGGCGATGTAGCCCAGCATGTTGACGGGATCCTTGGCCGAGGAGAAGGGTGGCGCGTAGGCCAGCTCCAGGTCGGCCAGCTCCGGGGCGGTGATGCCCCCCCGAATGGCCGTGGCCAGCACGTCGATGCGCTTGTCGATCCCCTCGACTCCGACGCCCTGGGCGCCGAGGATCTCCTCGGTGACCGGGTCGACTAGCATCTTCAGCGCCATCGACCGGGCCCCGGGGTAGTAGCCGGCGTGCGAGCCCGGGTGCGCGTGCACCACCACCGCATCGCGGCCGGCCGCCACCAGGCGCTTCTCGTTCCAGCCGGTCATGGCCACGGTGAGATCGAACACCTTCACGATCGCGGTGCCGAGGTTGGCGAGGGGGCGCACCGGACGACCCATCAGGTGGTCGGCCACGACCCGGCCCTGACGGTTGGCGATGTTGGCCAGCGGCACCAGCGTGGCCGAGCCGTCGAGGGCGTCGACCTTCTCCGCGACGTCGCCGACGGCGTAGATCGTCGGCTCGCTGGTGCGGTTGAAGGCGTCCACCACGATGCCGCCACGCTCGCCGATGTCCAGTCCCGCCGCGCGGGCCAGGTGCACGTCGGGTCGCACCCCGATGGCCAGCACCACGAGATCGGCCGGCAGGATCTCGCCCGACGCCAACTGCACCGCGGTGGGCGTGACGGCCTCCACGGTGTCGCGCAGGAAGAGCCGCACGCCGTGGCGCTCGAGCTCATCGCCGACGAGTTGGGCCATCTCGGGGTCGAGGGGGGCCAGGATCTGGTCAGCCGCCTCGACGATGGTCGTCGCGACGCCACGCTCGCGCAGGTTCTCCGCGATCTCGACGCCGATAAAGCCGCCACCGATGATCACGGCGTGGCGGGGCGCGCGGTCGACCGCGCCGCTGAGCCGCTCGACGTCCTCCACGGTGCGCAGGGGGTGCGCCCGCGCGATGCCCGGGATCGGCGGAACGATGGGCGCCGCGCCCGGGCTCAGGATCAGGTAGTCGTAGTCCAGCTCGTAGGAGGACTCCGTGGTCCGGTCGTCGACGCGCACGCGGCGCCGCTCGCGATCGATGGCCACGACCTCGCTGTTCACCCGCACGTCGAGGCGAAAGCGCTCGAAGAGCGACGCGGGAGTCTGCAAGAGCAGGTCCGCCTGTTCCTCGATCACGCCACCCACGTAGTAGGGCAGACCGCAATTGGCGTACGACACGTGGCCGCTGCGCTCGATGACCACGATTTCGGCGTCGTGGTCCAGACGTCGCAGCCGTGTCGCCGCGGACATGCCGCCGGCGACTCCTCCAATGATGATGACGCGCACTCTCTCAACTTTCCTTTCAGGCCAGGCTCAAAAAGAGCTTCTGCAACTTCTCGGTCACGGCGTCCGAGTCGATCGACGGGTCCTGGATGCACTCCTTCAGACTCGACGAGATCAGGGTGAAGGCGGCCGTGTTGATCGCCTTGGAGACCGCCGCCATCTGCGTGATCACGTCCTCGCACGAGCGGCCCTCGTCGAGCATCCGCACGATGGCCCCCATCTGGCCGTGCGCGCGCGTGAGGCGCTTGTGAATGGCTGCCAGTTGGTCCTGGTCCTGCAGGACGTGGTCGCCGCCGTCGTGTTCCACGTGGTCTCCCTTGTTCGCGGCGGGTCCGGTCCCCACAGCGGGTCCGCGGCGCTCAGCACTCGCCATCAGTGCTCTCCCTTGAAGATCATGGTGACGAAGCGCAGGTTGAGCGCGAGGAAGCGCCAGAGCTGGAAGAGCAGGTTCTGGCGCTGGCGTAGCGTGTGGGCGCTCGGCATCAGGGCGCGAGCGATGTCGTCATTGGCGTGGTCCATCGGTGTCCTCCCGTTATTCCGGAATCAGGTGCCAGCCCGGGCGGGCCATGGCCTTGTACATGAACAGGACGTGCAGCATGTACTTCGTCCAGTGACCGGCGAGGCCGATCTCGCCGAACGTGTCCTTGTTGGAGCGGCCTGAGCCGGGAAACCGCGCGTAATCCGGCACGACCGGGTACATCGTCATCGAGGCCGCCGTCCCGCGGCGCAGCCCGGTCCCCGCCGAGGCCACGCAGGCGGCGCCCATGTCGGCCATCGACGCGCGTCGCGCCGCGGTCGCGGTGCCCGTCGTGATGCGGTCGACGATGGTCAGCGCCACGGTCTTGCCCATGACGCCCGACGGCATCCCGGTGCGCGGCGGGGCCGGCGTGATGAGCGTCCCGTTGGGGCTGGTACGCGGCGTCGAGATCTGGTGGGGCGGAGCGAAGGCGATGCCCACGCCGAACACGTTGGGGTAGCGCGGGCTCTCGTAGGTGCTGGGCCAGTCCGCCGCGCTCCAGTCCTCGTACACCGGCGACGCGTAGTTGGCGTCGACCTTCATGAAGCCGTTCGGCGCGAACATCTCGGACGTGATGTCACGGCCCTGCGCGTCGAAGGCGACAAGGTCCACGCCGCGAAAGGGCGGCAGCAGCATCGCGAAGTCGAAGGTCAGGGTGTTCTTCGACCCGTCCAGCTGTTCGTAGTGGATGACCCCCGGCTCGACCTTCTCCACGTGCGCCTGGACGATGGCCCGCACGTCGCGCTCGCGGAACAGCGACTCGGTCCAGTACTTGCTGGTGGTCTCCTCGCCGCCCTGGTGGAACATCATGCCCCCGACGCCGAAGTCGCCGAGCTCGTACTCGTTGGTGAGGTAGACCACCTCAGCCAGGTGCCGTACCCCCGCGGTGCGCAGTTCGTGCTCGACGTTGAAGGCGTACTCGAACGCGGCGCCCTCGCAGGTGCAGGTCCCGTGCCCGACGCCGACGACCAGGCGCTGGCGCACACCCTGGCGGAGCGTCGCGATGATCTTGGCCAGCTCCTCGGACGCGTGGACCGCGTGCTGGGGCGTGCACACCGAGACGGTGTTGGCGTCGGGCCCGAGACCCGGCGTCGCGGCGAAGTTGAGCTTCGGCCCGGTGGCGTTGATCAGGTAGTCGTAGGTCAGCTGCGCCACCTCGCCCTCGCGGCGCGGGTCCGTGTAGCGAACCGTCACGTGCGGCGCCGCCAGGTCGGGCGACCCCTCGGGGTGCAGCTCGGTGGCCAGCGCCTGGTGAAAGACGATGCCCTTACGTCGGTAGACCGGCGCCAGCGGGAAGGTCACCTGATCAGTGCGCATGTTGCCCACGCCAACCCAGATGTTCGACGGGATCCAGTTCCACTTCGAGTTCGGGGTGACCACCACCACCTCGTGCTCCTTGGCGAGGCGTCGCCGTAGGTGCAACGCCGCGGTGTGGCCGGAGATCCCCGCACCCAGAACCACTACTCGTGCCACTGTCTCAGCCCCTCTCGTCATCGGCGCCTCGCCGACGACCCCCGGGACGACGAGCCGTCCGTCCCGTTTTTAGATACCCCCTAGGGTATCAGGAACAGGCGGCCGGCGCAACGGCACCGCGCCCGGCCGCGAAGCGGTCCTCCCGGCCCGTCGCGGTCCACCGAGGGTGCCCGCCGAGGCACCGCGAGGTCCACGGTCGAAGAGGGAGCGTCGCCGGCCGCGAACCGGGAGCGGCGGCGTACGCCGTCCGCGGGGCTCTGGCCGAGGCGCGCCGGCGGGCGAACCAACTGGGAAGGGGACCCGGAACGGTCCGCGCGCCGCGTGCGCCGCCGCTACACGAGGAAGTTGGTGAACTGCCACGGATCGTCGACGTCGTACGTGCGACCCGCCCAGTGGTCGAACCAGTCCACGTGCGTCGACACCGGATCCCAGTCGATCGCTCCCGACCAGGTCGTGCCCACGTAGGGCTCGGCCACGGCGAGCACGTCACGCCACGGCAGCTCGTCGGGCACGCGCACCCCCTCGCGCGGGTGGCGAATCAGCCAGTCAACCGCCCCGAGGATCGAGGCCGCGACCTGCACGGTCGTCGCGTTCTGGTGCGGCGCGACCGCCCTCGCCTCCTCGATGGAGGTCTGCATGCCCGTCCACCACGACCGGTAGGGGTGGCCCATCACCAGCACGCCCAGCTCGTCGCGCCCCGACACGATGTCGTCGTTCATGATCCGCTGGCGCTCGGGGTAGGCGTACTCGTTGCCCTCGAGCTCGACGAAGCTCGCCCACGCGGCGTCGCTCGGGCAGTAGGCGTAGTGCACGGTGGGGCGATAGCGCGCGCGGCCGTCCTCCCAGACGGTGAGGTGGTCGCAGATCGTGAACGCCTCACCGTGGCGGATGACCATGCCCACGATCGGCCCCGAGGGCGTGCGTGAGCGGACCAGCGTCTTGTGGGCCATCTGCGCGAAGCAGATCTGGTTGAGGGGACCCTCGCCGTGGTGCTCGCGTCCCAGCGGCGGCAGAGCCCTCTCGTGCGTGCCCCACCCGAGCTCGGCCGGGGCCACGCCCTCCTCGTAGAAGCCGTCGACGCTCCACGTGTTCACGAACTCGCCGACCTCCTTGGGCCGGGTCGAGATCTGCGTGTCGCGTTCGGCGATGTGGATGGCCCTCACCTCCAGCAGCTCCGCCAGCTCGTTGAAGCGCCCGTCGTCGCGCGCGGCGTGAATCGCCGCGTGGCGCGTGGCCAGCAGTCCGTCAGCGAGCACGGCGTCAGCGATGTCGCTCAGGGCCCGCTTGACGTAGTGACTCACGAGCCCCGGGTTCGCGCCGTGCTCCACCACCGCCGAGGGACCGTCGTTGGCGCCCCATTGGGCGATCTGGCGGCGCAGCGCCATGTGACGCCAGTAGAGGGTGCGCTCCTGCGGCGACAGGTCCGCCGGCCGCTCGTAGGGATCCCACACCTCCACCGACGTGTTGAGGTAGCGCACGTCACGCGACCGGCACCAGTCCAGGAGCTCGGCCAACCCGATGTTCCAGGCGAGGTCGATGAGCAGGTCCCCCTCGCCCAGGTGACTCGACAGCACGGCGTCGAGATTCTCGCGCGTGATCGCCACCCGGTCGTAGTGGACGCCCCGCGCGAGAACGTCGACCACGCGGTCGCGGTTGTCACGACTCTCCAGGATGGTCACCGCGCGGGGATCGAGATCGAAGTGGTCGAGCAGCAGCGGTAGAACGCACTGGGCGACCGAGCCACAGCCCAGAACGACGACGCGCGGGGGGATGGATGGCTGGCTCACGGGGACCTCCTCGTCCAACGGTCCGTCAGAGTCGCGGAACCAGTCGACCACGCTACTCGGCGTCAGGGAACGCTCAACCCGGCGTCGACCGCGACGTTGGTCCCGGTCACCGCCGAGGCCGCGGGCGAGCAGAGCCACGCCACCGCCGCCGCCACCTCCGCGGGAGCGAGGAGCCGACCGAGCGGCTGCTGGCGCGCGAACGCCTCCGCGCCGTCCAGGCCGTAGACCCGCGCCGTGGCGTCGAGCATCGCGGTCGCGGTCGAGCCCGGACTGACGGCGTTGGCGGTCACCGCGTACGGCGCGAGGTCCATCGCCGCCGCGCGGATCAGGCCGACGACCGCGTGCTTGGCCGCCGTGTACGCCGCGAGATCGCGCAGGCCCAACGTCCCCGCGGCGGACGCGACGGCCACCACGCGCGAGTGGGCCTGGGGGCCATTGGCGATCAGCGTCGGCGCGGCGGCCTCGATGAGCCGCCGCGTTCCCAGCACGTTGATCGACCAGACGGCGTCCCACGCGGCGTCGCTCACCTCCCAGATCGGGCCGCCCCCGGCCAGTACGCCGGCGCAGGCCACCACCGCGTCGAGACGCCCGAAGTGGCGCGTCGCGGTCTCCACGGCCAGCCGGGTGTCGCTCGCGCTGCGCACGTCACCGACCAGCCCGAGCACGTCGTCGCCGTGGCGAGCCACCACCGCGTCGAGATCGGCCGGCGTCGCCAGGGCGTAGGGGACCTCGGGCACGTCGCGGCACCGGTCCATCGCCACGACCGCGTACCCCTCGTCCACCAGCGCGTCCACGACCGCCGCGCCGATGCCGCGCGCGGCCCCGGTGACGACCGCGACGCGCCTCACGGGCCCAGCGTCCGAAAGAAGTCGGCCGGAGCGAGGACGTCCTCGGGGGTCAGCTCGCCCAGGCGGGAGCGCCCCAGGGCCCGCATCGTCGCGTCAACTCCCCCGTGCAGCACGTCGAGCACGTTCTCGACGCCCGCCTGACCGTTGACGGCCAGGCCCCACAGGTACGCGCGCCCGATCATCACCGCGCGCGCGCCGAGCGCCACGGCCTTCACGACGTCCCCGCCGCGGCGCACGCCGCCGTCGAGCAGCACCTCGATCTGGTCGCCGACCGCCTCGACCACGGCCGGCAGAACCCGGATGGTGGCCGGCGTACCGTCCAGGTTGTTGCCGCCGTGGTTGGACACCGACAGCGCCGTCGCCCCGGCGTCCACGACCCGCCGGGCGTCGTCGACGCGGCTCACGCCCTTGACCATGAAGGGGCCGTCCCACTGCGCCCGTAGCCACGCCACGTCCGCCCAGCTCGGTGGCGGGCTCTGCATCCACTCCGCGTAGGCCCCGAAGAAGGTCGGCGTCGGCGAGCCCGGCACCGCCATGTTGGGCGTGGTCAGCGCGGGGAACCCTCCGTGGCGCGCGAAGGACCAGGCCCACCCGGGTCGCGCCAGCACCTGCGGCGCGAGGCGGGCCTTGGCGCGCCAGTCCAGGGTGGCCGGGATCCACGGGCTGCCCCAGTCGCGACCGTGGGCGAAGGACCAGTCGAGGGTCAGGATGATCCCCACGGCGCCGGCCGCGCGAGCGCGCTCGAGACGCTGGACCATCATCGCGCGCGTTCCCGACCAGTAGAGCTGGAAGAGGACCTGCTGGTGCACGGCGGTCACCGCCTCCAGCGGCTGACTCGCGAAGGAGCTCAGCCCCATGACCACGCCGCGACTGGCGGCGGCCCGCGCGACCGCGACCTCGCCCTCGGGGTGGACCGCCTGCACGCCCGTCGGCGAGATCACGACCGGCATCGACAGGGACTGGCCCATGACGGTCGTCGTCAGATCGCGCGTCGCGGCGAGCCCCGCGACGTGCGGCGCGAAGCCCAACTGCTCGAAGGCCGCGACGTTGTCGTGCGCGGTCACGCCGCGCTCGGAGCCGGCGACCAGGGCGCCGTAGACCGACGGCGGCAGGCGACGCCTCGCCCGGCGCTGCGCGACCGCCACGGTCTCGAACCACCTGTTGGCCACGGGCCCCCCTCGACTCGAGTCGAGACTATCCGAGACTCTCGGCCCTACTGGCGCCGACGACGCGAGTGGTTGGTCGCCGCCCGCGGTCCGATCGTGACCGGGCGCGCCCGCAGCGCCGTCTCGCCGTGGCCCCAGACGCACTCGGGATCGGGGTCGTCGAGCTCGAGGCCAGTGAAGAACTTCGACGCCATGCACCCGCCGCGGCACGCGTCGTAGGAGCCGCACGACCCGCAGGCCCCCGGACTCGAGGGCTCGCGCAGGGAGGTGAACAGCGGGCTCTCGCGCCACAGCGTGGCGAATCCCGCCTCGCGCAGGTTGCCCGCACGAAAGGACTCGTGCAGCACGAAGGGGCAGGCGTAGACGTCGCCGACGGGGTCGATCAGGCACACGACGCGCCCCGCGCCGCAGAGGTTGAGTCCCTCCAGCGGATCCCCCAGGGCCGACAGGTGGAAGAACGAGTCACCGGTGAGGACGTCGGGGTGCGCCATCAGCCACTGGTAGAGGGTGCGCTGCTGATCGGCGCGCGGGTGCAGGGTCGCCCAGACGTCGGCACCCCGACCCGACGGACGCAGACGAGTGAGGCGCAACTGAGCGGCGTACTCGCGCGCCAGCGACGCGAAGGCGTCGAGCTGGTCGACGTTGTCGCGGGTCACCACCACCGAGATCTTGAAGCCCGTCAGACCGGCGTCGCCCAGGTGGTCCATCGCGCGGCGCGCCGCGGCGTAGCTGCCCGTCCCGCGCAGCGCGTCGTTGGTGGCCGGATCGACGCCGTCGAGCGAGACCTGCAGGTCGAGGTAGTCCGTCGCGGCCAGTCGTCGGGCGGCGGCGGCGCCGATCCGGGTGCCGTTGGTCGAGAACTTGACGCCGACGCGCCGCGCCACCGCGTACTCCACGATCTCGAAGAAGTCGTGGCGCATCATCGGCTCACCCCCGCCGACGTTGACGTAGAAGACGCCCATCGCCGCGATCTCGTCGATCACGGCGCGAGCCTCGTCGGTCGTGAGCTCGCGCGGGTCGCGCCGCCCCGACGAGGACAGGCAGTGCGCGCAGGCGAGGTTGCAGGCGTAGGTCAGCTCCCACGTGAGACAGATCGGCGCGCTCAGCCCGCCCTCGAAGCGATCGCGCAGCGACGACTCAACACTCATCGATCACCCCGGCGTGCGCCAGCGACCACAAGGCGCGGACGTAGCGCGATCGCTGCGCCGGGTCGATCACGGTGTCGACCGCCTCGCGCGCACTGGCGAACTCCCCGAGACGCGTGACGAGTCCGGCCAGCGCCACCGACTTCAGGAAGACCAGCCGACGGGTGCCGTGATGGTAGGCCAACGCGCCGAAGGGTTCGTCGCGCAGCGAGACGTCCGGGCTGAGCCGCCACCGCCCATCGAGGTTGTGCGCGTCACTCGGGTCCGGCGTACTGGTCCGACCCGTGGGGGTCGTGGTCACGTTCTAGTAGACCCCGCACAGCCCGTCGATGGAGACCTCCTCCACCAGCAGCTCCTCGGGGTCCTCGATCACCGCCACGTCCCCGATCGCGTCACTCGTCACTGGCATCGCACCTCCTCGACTCGCTCCATTCTGCCCTACCGACCACGGCCGCGCTCGACGTGGGAGACTGCGCGTCGTGAGTGAGTTGCCACGCGCACCCGCGGCGGCGCAGAGCCCCGTCGCCGCAGGCACCCGAGTCGAGCTGGAGCCCGGCGCGCGTCTCATCGACGACCGCCTGGTCGCGGGTGGCGCACCGTGGCGACTGCTCGCGCTCGCGGGCGCCTCGCGCGACGTGGTGCACCGGTGGGCGCACGGCGACGTGGTGCGCCGCGGCGAGGAGGCCCTCGCGCGCACCCTGGTCGATCGCGGCCTGGCCCTCGCGCGCCCCGCGCACGTCCTGGGTCGCGACGACGTGGACGTGCTCATCCCCGTGCACGACGACGTCGAGGCCCTCGCCGCCCTACTGGGCCGTCTCGAGGGCTGGTACGTGACCGTCGTCGACGATGCCTCGCGCGATCCCCACACCGTCACCGAGGTCGCGCGCCGGGCCGGCGCGACGGTGGTACGCCTGGACGACCGCCGGGGGCCGGCCGGAGCCCGCAACGCCGGGCTGGCCGCCACGACGCGCGCGTTCGTCTGGTTCCTCGACGCCGACCTCGAGCTCGACGAGCCGGCGTCGATCCTGGCCCGTCTGGGCGCGCACCTGGGCGATCCGCGGGTCGCGGCCGCGGCGCCGCGCGTGCGCGGCGGGCGCGGACGACGCGGACGTGACCGCTTCGAGCGCCGCTTCGGCGCACTGGACCAGGGAGCGACGAGCGCCCTGGTGACCCCGTCGGGACCGGTTCCCTTCGTGCCGAGCGCCTGTCTCCTGGCGCGGCGCTCGGCCCTCGGATCGGGCTTCGACCCCACACTGCACGTCGGCGAGGACGTCGACCTCGTCTGGCGTCTCGGCGATGGCGGCTGGCTCGTGCGCTACGACGCCGACGTCACGGTGGCCCACCCCGCGCGGACGACCTGGCGCGCGTGGTGGGCCCAGCGCGAGGGCTACGGACGCTCAGCCGCCGCGCTGGCCTCGCGCCACGGTTCGCGTCTGGCACCCCTGCGAGTCGATCCCTGGACCGCGGTCACCTGGGCTGGGGTGATCACGGGACGACCGCTGCTCGGCGTGCGGCTCCTGCGCACGGTGCGCGACGCCGCGGCCCAGCGCCTCGTCGGACGCACGTCGCACCCGGCCCGGGTCGCCTCCGCGGTGGTGCTAGGCGCCACCGCGCGCAGCGGGCCAGCCCTGGCCCGCGCGACGGTGCGGACCTACGGCCCCTGGCTGGGGGTCGCCGCCCTGCTCGCGCCCCGGCGCGGGCGTCTCCTCGCCGTCGCGGCGCTCGGCGTCGCGGGGCGCTGGCGGCGCCGGCGCGTGGATCCCCGCGACGTGCCGATCGCCCTGCTCGACGACCTGGCCTACGCCCTCGGCGTGGCTCGCGGCGCACTGCACGCTCGTTCGCTCGCGGCACTCACCCCGCGCCTGACGGCGTCCTCACTCTCCTGGCGCGACGTACTGGGCCTCTCGCGCGCGACCTCGGACCTCTAGAAGCGCACGACCCCGCGCAGGTTCTCGCCCGACGCCAGGTCGTCGTAACCGCGCTGTACCTCGTCGATCGTGTACTCGTGGGTGATCAGCTCGTCGACGATCAGGGCACCCTCGCTGTAGAGGCGCAGGAGGCGCGGGATCTGCACTCGCGGGCTCACCGAGCCGAAGACCGTTCCGCGCAACTCTTGATTGAACATCGACAGGCCGAAGAGGTTCAGCTCCACCGTGGCCTGGTGGTACGGAGCGATCGAGGTCGCCACGATGACGCCACCCTTGGCGGTGATCGCCCGGGCCTGCTCCACGATCTCGCCGGTCAGCACGCCGACCGTGATGATCGTCACGTCGCAGTTCTTGCCCCGCGTCAGCTCCGGCAGGATCGTGAAGGCGGCGTCGAGGGTCGTGGCGCAGCCGTGGGTCGCGCCGAGCTTGAGGGCACGCTCCACCTTCGACGAGTTGACGTCGATCGCGATCACGGCCCGTGCGCCGGCGTGGCGGGCCCCCTGAATCGCCCCCGACCCGACGCCGCCGCAACCGATCACCGCGACCGTGTCGCCCGGCTGGACCCCCCCGCGGGTGACCGCCGACCCGAAGCCGGTCGACAGCCCGCAGGAGATCAGGGCGGCCGCGCGCAGGTCGTACCAGGGGTCGATGCGCACGAGCGAGGACTCGTGCACGACGATGTACTCGCTGAACGTCCCCAGTTGCGCCATCCGGTTGAGATCGACGTCGCCCAGGTGATGGCGCCAGGTGCCGTCGGCGATCATCGGCCCAGCCAGCGTCGTGGCGCCGAGGTCGCACAGGTACTGGCGCCCCGACGCGCAGAACTCGCAGCGTCCGCACGAGGGCACGAAGGAGACGGCCACGTGGTCGCCCGGCGCGAAAGTCGTGACGCCCTCGCCCACCGCCTCGACGATCCCCGACCCCTCGTGGCCCCCAATGATCGGGAACATGGTGTCACGTCCCGACAACAGCTCGAGGATCGCCGGGTCCTGGGCGATGTCACCGGTGCGCAGGTGCTCGTCGGAGTGGCACAGCCCCGCGAAGGCCATCTTCACCGTGACCTCGCCGGCGTGCGGCTCGTCGATCTCGATCTCCTCGGTCCGCCACGGACCGTTCAACTCACTGACGACCGCCGCTCGTACGCGCATACGCCCCCTCCCCGTTCCCGTACTCTACCGAGGCGACCGCGCCGGCGACAGACCTACATCCGTTCGGGTGCCTCGATCCCGAGCAGCGAGAGGCCCAGGGCCAGAGTGCGCGCGCTCAGGTCGCACAGCGCCAGGCGCTCGTCGCGGCGCGCTCCCTCGGCACTCAGCACGGGGCAGGCCTCGTAGAAGGCCGTGAAGCGCTGAGCCAGGTCGAAGAGGTAAGTGCACAGCCGGTGCGGCTGGAGCGAGCCGCGCACCGCCGCCGTCGCGTCGGCGAAGCCCAGCAGGCCGAGGGCCAGGTGGCGCTCGGCGGGATCCTCGAGCGCGAAGGACGCCGCGTCGTAGCTCCACTGGGCGCCCGCGCGACGCAGGATCGAGCGCTGACGCGCGTACGCGTACTGCAGGTAGGGCCCGGTGTCGCCCTCGAAGCTCACCATCCGATCCAGGTCGAAGACGTAGTCGCGCGAGCGCTCCGTGGACAGGTCGGCGTACTTGATCGCGGCGCGGGCGATCTGCAGCGCCAGCGTCGCGCGCTCGGCGCCTTCGGGGCTTCCCGCCCGAGCCGCCAACGAGTCGGTGGCGCGCTGGACCGCCTCGTCGATCAGCGCGAGCAGCCGGACCGACTCGCCGCGACGCGTGCGCAGCATCTTGTGGTCCGGTCCGAGCACGTTGCCGAAGTCCACGTGCTCGCAGCGCACGGTCGCCGGCAGCCAGTGCGCCAGGCGCGCCACCGCGAACACCATCTCCAGGTGCTGGGCCTGGGGGGCGCCGACCACGTAGAACAACGCGTCGGCCCCCAGGTGGGCCACGCGGTCGCGCAGCGCCGCCAGGTCGGTGGCGGCGTAGCCGTACCCGTCGTCGCGCTTCTTGATGATCAGCGGCAGCCGCTCGCCGTCGCGATTCGTGAATCCCTCGGGGAAGACGCACCACGCTCCGCCGCTCTCCTCGAGCAGTCCCGCGTCCGCCAGGTCCGCCACCACCGCGTCGAGCGCGTCGTTGTACGACGACTCGCCGACGACGTCCTCGGGGGTGAGCGTGACGTCGAGCTTGCGGTACACCTCGGTGAAGTACGCGACCGACTGGTCGCGCAGCACCCGCCACAGCCGAAGCGTCTCCGGGTCCCCGCTCTGCAGCGCCACCACGCGCTCGCGGCTGCGCTCGCGGAACGACGGATCGGCGTCGAAGGTGACGCGCGCCGCCTGGTAGAACGCGTTGAGGTCACCCATCGACAGCGAGGCCACGGCCTCGTCCTCGCCCACGTCGACCAGGTGCTCGATGAGCATGCCGAAGGGCGTCCCCCAGTCGCCGACGTGGTTACGCGCGATCACCCGATCACCGGCGAAGCGGAAGACCCGGGCCAGCGCGTCGCCGATCACCGTCGAGCGCAGGTGACCCACGTGCATCTCCTTGGCGAGGTTGGGCGCGGAGTAGTCGATCACGACGGTGGCCGGCGCGGACGTCGCCTCGACCCCGAGACGGGGATCGCCGCCGAGCGCCCGTAGCTGCTGGGCCAGACGCGCGGGGGTGAGCGTGAGGTTGAGGAAGCCGGGCCCGGCCACCTCGACCTCGGCCCACCCGTCCAGGTCCAGGTGCGCCAGCACGTCCGCGGCCACCTCGCGCGGCGGGCGCCCGAGCTGCTTGGCCAGCGCCATGACCCCGTTGGCCTGGTAGTCACCGCGCTCGGACAGCCGCAGCACCGGATCGGCGCCGGGCGCCAGCGCGTCGAAGGCCCGACGCAGGCGCGCCGCCAGTTGCTCGTAGGTGGAACTCACCCGCCCAGTCTCGCATTTCGCGCCCCGGACCCGCGTCGAGCGACGCGACCGCGCGCCGGGCGCCGCGAAAGGGGCAGAATGGACTCATGACGACCCCCTCACTCAACAGTTTCGACGCGCGGCGCACCCTGACCGTCGGGTCGCGCGAACTCGACTACTACTCGCTGCGCGCGCCCCAGCTGGAGGCCCTCGGGGTCGACCGACTGCCCTTCGCCATTCGCGTCCTACTGGAGAACCTGCTGCGCCACGAGGACGGGCGCAAGGTCCACGCCGCGGACATCGAGGCCCTGGCGCGGTGGGCCGAGTCCCCGACGCGCCACGGTGAGGCGGCCGGCGAGGACGCGCGCGAGATCGCCTTCACCCCCGAGCGGGTGCTCATGCAGGACCTCACCGGCGTCCCCGCGGTCGTGGACCTGGCGAGCATGCGCGACGCGATCATCGCCCTGGGCGGCGACCCCCAGCGGATCAACCCCCTGGTCCCGGTCGAGCTGGTCATCGACCACTCCATCATCCTCGAGCACACCGGCACCCCGACCAGCTACGACGAGAACGTCGCGATCGAGTACGAGCGCAACGTCGAGCGCTACACCTTCCTCAAGTGGGCCCAGAACTCCTTCGAGCAGTTCCGCGTGGTGCCCCCGGGGATGGGCATCTGCCACCAGGTGAACCTCGAGCACCTGGCGCGCGTGGTGTTCGACCACGACGGCGTGGCCTACCCCGACACCGTGGTCGGCACCGACTCGCACACGACGATGGTCAACGGGCTCGGCGTCCTCGGCTGGGGCGTCGGCGGGATCGAGGCCGAGGCCGCGATGCTGGGCCAACCCACCTCGATGCTCATCCCCCCAGTGGTCGGCCTGCGCCTGACCGGCGCGACGCGCGAGGGCGTCACGGCCACCGACGTCGTCCTTACCATCACCGAGCTGCTGCGCCGCCACGGCGTCGTCGGCAAGTTCGTCGAGGCCTTCGGACCGGGTGTGGCGTCGCTCTCGCTGGAGACGCGCGCCACCATCGGCAACATGTCCCCCGAGTACGGCGCGACCTGCACCCTCTTCCCCATCGACCAGGTGACCCTCGACTACCTCGCCTTCACCGGCCGCGACCCCGCCCAACTCGAACTGGTCGAGGCCTACGCTCGCGCCCAGGGACTCTGGCACGACGCGCAGGCTCCCGCCGCCACCTACTCCGAGGTCGCCGAGTTGGACCTGGCCACCGTCGAGCCGAGCCTGGCCGGACCGCGCCGACCCCAGGACCGCGTCGCGCTCGGCGCGACGCGCCAGGCCTTCCGCGACGCGCTGGCGCGTGAGCCCCTCGAGGTCGAGGGGAGCGGCGCCGCGGCGCACCTCTCCGACGGCGCCGTGACCGTCGCCGCCATCACCTCGTGCACCAACACCTCGAACCCCGCCGTGCTGGTGGCCGCCGGGCTGGTCGCGCGGCGCGCCGTCGAGCGAGGGCTGACGGTGAAGCCCTGGGTGAAGACCTCACTCGCCCCCGGCAGCCGGGTCGTCATGGACTACCTGGAGCGGGCCGACCTCGTCGACCCCCTCGACCAACTGGGCTTCTACCTGGCGGGCTTCGGCTGCACCACCTGCATCGGCAACACCGGGCCGCTCCTCGACGGCGTCTCGGAGGCCGTCAACGAGCACGACCTCTCGGTGGTCTCGGTCCTGTCGGGCAACCGCAACTTCGAGGGCCGCATCCACCCCGACGTCAAGCAGAACTACCTGGCCAGTCCGCCACTGGTCGTGGCCTTCGCCCTCGCGGGCACCATCGACATCGATTTGACGAGCGAGCCCCTGGGCTACGACACCGAAGCCCGCCCCGTCTACCTGCGCGACCTGTGGCCCAGCGACGCCGAGGTCGCCGAGGCGGTGCGCGCCTCGCTCTCGCCCGCGATGTTCACCCAGCGCTACGCCAGCGTCTTCACCGGTGACGACCGCTGGCGCGCCGTGTCGAGCACCGACGCCCAGACCTACGCCTGGGACGACGACTCGACCTACGTCAAGCTCTCCCCCTTCTTCAACGAGCTGGGTCACGAGCCTGACGTCGTCGCCGACCTCGAGGGCGCGCGCGTGCTGGCCAAGCTCGGCGACTCGGTCACCACCGACCACATCTCGCCGGCCGGCAACATCCGGCCAACGTCGCCGGCCGGCCGCTACCTGACCGAGCACGGCGTGGCCCGCGAGGACTTCAACAGTTACGGCACGCGCCGCGGCAACTACGAGGTCATGATGCGCGGCACGTTCGCCAACGTGCGTCTGCGCAACCAGTTGGCTCCGGGCACCGAGGGCGGCGTCACCGTCAAGTTCCCCGAGGAGACCCCGACCACCATCTTCGACGCGGCCGTCGACTACCAGCACGAGCACACCCCCCTGCTCATCATCGCCGGCAAGGAGTACGGCAGCGGCTCGAGCCGCGACTGGGCGGCCAAGGG